>DFHC01000086.1 GCA_002372575.1 bacterium UBA3734
GGACACGCCCATTCTCTGCATCCACGGCGAGAAAGACTATCGCATCAATGCCACGCAGGGTATGTCGGCCTTCAATGCCGCCCGCATGAAAGGCATCGAGGCGCAGTTGCTCATCTATCCCGACGAAAACCACTGGGTGCTGAAACCGCAAAACGGCGTGCTCTGGCAGCGCACCTTCTTCGGATGGCTCGACCGCTGGCTGAAGAAATAAATCGTTGGTTGAAGAAATAAACCGAAAAGACCGCCCTTCACGGAGCGGTCTTTTTCTATTTCATTACGAAAAATCTTGTTTCACTGAAAAATCCTCGGCGTAATGACGGCCATGAGCCAGCCCCAGCGCAGCAATCGCTTGTCGGTACTGCGTTGAAGTCGTTCCAAGGTTTCGGAACCAATCATCAGCGAATAACCGGCGGCCACCCGCACGTCTTTCATCACCTTGTAGCTCGCCGAGACTTCAAGTTCGTGGCCGAGCGTCTTTTTCAGGTTCTCAATGCTGCTGGCCGTCGCCATGTAGTGGTACGACGCATCGAAGCTCAGGTTCTTCACGGGTTTCAGATTCACACCGCCAAAGAGGTTCTGCAAACCTGGAGAATTGGTGCCGTAATAGGCACTGACGTAGAAGAAATCCATGGCACCGTAGAACTTATGCATCGATCCGAAAATCGACGTGAAGGCGTTGATTTCCTTGTGCTGAATCATTCCAACATGGATGTTACTCGGCACCACGAAATCCTTGTCGCCGCTCAGATAGTCGTAGCCGGCATAAGCCGACACACATTTGTTGATGTCATAGGTCGCCTTTACACTGCCCATCCACGATTTCAGCGGAATGTCGCTACCAGTTTTATAGTCGAGACTCGCCTTGCCGGCCTGCCGATAGTAGGAAAGTTCCACCTTCAGGTTTTTCGGCTTGAAAGTGATGTAGCCGCCGTAGAGTTGCTGGTTCACCGTGTGGTAGTCGTCTTCCGTTCCGCTCTGCATTCCCACGTTCATCAAGAGCAGCGAAATGCCCAGCGGAATGGGCCTCACGTCGTAGTGATACCACAGCGTCTGCATCGTCTTGTAGGGTTGCGAGCCATTGGCGTAGTATGTGCCGCCCCTCGTGTTCTTCGCATTCTGGTTGTAGGCCGCGAAAGCGTGAATTTTATGGCCGTGGCCCTCGTAGCCCAGTTTCAAAACGTCGTGCGACAGCGCAGCCATTGCCCAGTCGTTGTTGCCGAGGATGCGCTCATCGTCGTAGCGGAGTTCCTGCCGTCCGAGGCGGGCGAAGAAACCATGCCTCGACTTCAGCTGCGCCCAGGCTTCGTAAATGTTGAAGTTCGAGCCTTCGCCCTCCATGCCCCAAAGGCCTTCGTGCTGAAAACTTAACTTGACGGTGAGCGAATCGCGCTTGTAGCCTGCTGTCAGTCGTGCGCGATCAACCACGAACTGCGCCTCGTCGGCCTTCGGATCCTCGCTTTCCGTCTTGCCTCTAAGTCCACCGCGCCGCAATTCGCCGCGCGAAAGCAACTCGGCATCTACCGTCAAGCCGCTGCCTTTCTTCTGCTCCTCCTGCGCCGCTGCTCCCAACGGCAACATCAGGCATAGTATCACGATATATTTTCTCATAATTACTGCAAAAATTAGTTTGTACGTTGCAAATATACAAAAAAAATAGAAAAAAAATACATTTTTGTAAAATTTTTTGTACCTTTGCCGTAAATTCAATAAAAACCGAAACAAAATGCCTATGAAACCGACTAATTCTGCCCCGCTTTCGCAGTCGCAACTTGGAATTTTCTCCGAGTGTATGCAAAATCCTGAGAAAAACCTCTATCTGATTTCAATTTTGTACAAAATCAGTAAAGACATAGACCTCGAACGACTCCGCGATGCCATCGTCAAGGCTGCCGACGTGCATCCGACGTTCTACACGCGCATCCGACTCAACGACGAGGGCGTCGCCGAGCAATACACCGACAAGACCAGTCCGTTAGACATCCGCATCGATGCCGTGGCCGACATCGAGGCCGAAAAACCGCAACTCCGGCAGCCGATAGCACTCATCGGAGGCCCGCTGTTACGTTTCCGACTGCTTGAAACGCCCGACGCGAAATACATCAATTTGCAGTGCCACCACATCATTGCCGACGGATTTTCCCTCACGGTCTTGCTGCAAGACATCGACCGCATCTATCGTGGCGAGCCAACCGACGACGAGGCCCTCACAATGGCCGACATCGCCCTTGCCGAAGCCAAAGCGCGCAACGGCGAGGAATGGAAGAAAGACGAGGCTTGGTTTCAGGAGCATTTCGCCTGCGACGATGTCGATACCACGCTCCTGCCTGACTTGGAGGGAAAAGACGCCCAATTAGAGGTTATCGAGTTGCCCGTGCGCATCAATCCGGCTGACGTGAAACGATTCTGCGCCGAAACCGGCTTCAAGCCAAGCGTGTTCTTCACCGCAGCCTACGCGCTGCTCTTCGCACGCTATACGGGCGACGAACAGGTGCTCTTCTCTACCATCTGGCACGGACGCAGCAACGAGCAACTGGCGCGCTCCTTCGGAATGTTTGTCACGACAATGCCCTGCCTCTTCCATTTTTCCGATGAAATGACCGTCGCCGATCTGCTCGCACAGGGAAACGTCTGCGTCACGGAGGCGCGCAAGCACCCGCACTATTCGTTTGCCGATTTCTGCAATGCCCAAGGCGTGCAGCCACAGCTGCTCTTCTCATATCAAGGCAATCTGTTCCAGCAGCTCAGTCTCGACAACCACCCCGTGGTGTCAGAACTGCTCAACAACGACGACACCAATGCACCAATCACCGCCATGGTGTTCGAACACCACGACAACTACTCGATGCGCCTTTCCTATCACGCCAACCGCTATTCATCTCTCCTGATGGAACAGCTCATCAAGAGCTACGAAACGATTGTCGGCCAGATGATGGACGCAGAGAAACCACTGCGCGACATCACGCCGACTGCCGTTGAGCAGCTGCAACTGCTCGACTCGTTCAACCAAACCGACGTGCCCTACGACGACACGCAGACCATCGTGTCGCTGTTCCAGCAACAGGTCAAAGCGCATCCCGACAATATTGCCGTGGTGTTCAAAGACAAGCAAATCACCTATAGCGAAGTGGACGATTTGAGCGACAAAATCGCCAATTACCTGATTTCCAAAGGCTTGAAGAACGAAGATGTAGTCTCTATTCTCATTCCGCGCTGCGAATGGATGGCCATCGCATCGATGGGCGTGTTGAAGGCCGGATGTGCCTATCAGCCGCTCGATCCGAGCTATCCCGCTGAACGACTGAACTTTATGATGCAGGATGCCAGTGCGAAAATGCTCCTGACGACGGGCGAGGATGACCTCCTGCCAAAGTTAGGCTACATTTCCGAAGCCAACATTCCCGTTTTCCACCTCGAAAACGTCGATTCACTCCCATCACCCAACACCCAACACCCATCACCCAACATCCTTCCGTCGTCGCTTTTCATCCTCCTCTACACGTCCGGCTCGACCGGCACGCCGAAGGGATGCCAGCTCGAACACCGCAACCTCGTGGCCTTCTGCCACTGGTATCAGCGGTTCTACGGATTGGACGAACACACACGCATGACGGCCTATGCCAGCTATGGCTTCGATGCCAACATGATGGACGTTTACCCCACGCTGACCAGCGGCGGTGCAGTGTATATTATTCCCGAGGAACTGCGCTTAGACCTCGTTGCACTCAACGATTATTTCATCGAAAGCAAAATTACCCACGCCTTTATGACCACACAGGTGAGCTTCCAGTTTGCCATGGCCATTGAAAACAAATCGCTGCGCTATCTTTCGACGGGCGGCGAGAAGCTAAGCTCGCTGGAACCGCCCTCGGACTATCATCTCGTTAACCTCTACGGCCCGACGGAAACGACGGTATGCGTCACGTCGTACGACGTGCAAAAAACAATGAGCAACATCCCCATCGGCAAGGCCAACGACAACCTCCGACTCTACGTGGTCGATAAATTCGGCCATCGGCTGCCCGTGGGAGCTGCCGGCGAACTGTGGGTGGCCGGTCCACAGGTGAGCCGAGGCTATCTGAACCGCCCCGAGAAAACTGCCGAGGTATTCATCGAAAATCCCTTCGTTGAAAATTCAAAATTCAACCGCGTTTATCGCACGGGCGACATCGTGCGCTATCTGCCCGACGGCAACATTGAGTTCGTGGGACGCAAGGACGGACAGGTGAAAATCCGCGGATTCCGCATCGAACTCAAGGAGGTGGAGACCGTCATCCGGCAATTCCCTGGCATCAAAGACGTCACCGTGCAGGCTTTCGACGAGGCGAGCGGCGGAAAATTCATCGCGGCTTACGTCGTCGGCGACGAACAAATTGACATTCAAGCACTGAACGCATTCATCCTTGACGAAAAACCACCCTATATGGTTCCGTCTGTCACGATGCAAATCGACCAGATTCCACTCAATCCCAACGGAAAAGTCGATAAAAAAACGCTGCCGAAACCCGAGAAAAAGGCTCAATCCGAGGCGCAGACGGCTGCAAACGTGCCGATGAACGTGCTGGAAAAGGAAATCCACGGTATCATCGCGGGCATCACAGGCAACAATGATTTCGACGTGACCACCATTCTCGGATTTGCCGGTCTGACCTCGATCATGGCCATCAAACTGGCCATTCAGGTCAACAAACGCTTCGGTGTGGCACTCGATTCGAAAACACTGGTCAAGACCGCAACGATTCAGAGCATCGAAAACGAAATCATCGAGGCCCTTTTAACGCCGCAACCGCAAAACCCCACAGCCACAAAAACACAAAATCACATAACGTCAGGCCCCATTCCGCTGTCGTACGCCCAAATGGGTGTCTATGTGGAGTGCATGAAACAACCCGCATCTACGATTTACAACATCCCGTCGCTCATCACCTTCCCGAAACAAACCGACACGGAAGCCCTGAAAGAGGCTCTGAAAACGCTGGTGAAGGCCCACCCCTTGATGTCGGTGCATTTCGGTAGCGAGGGCACGGAAATCGTGCAGATTCCAGATTTGGAACAGCTGGTGGAAATTCCCGAAAACACAATGAGCGAAGACGAACTTGCACGCTATAAACACGAGTTTGCACAGCCGTTTAACCTGCGGCAAGGACCGCTCTATCGTTTCGAAATCATCAATACCGACAAACACGTCCACCTGCTGATGGACATCCACCACCTCGTCATCGACGGAGGCTCGCTCAACGTATTCATTCAGCAGCTCTGCGACCTGATGGACGGAAAGGAAATCGAGGCTGAAGAGGTCACCTACGCCGACTTCGTGACGGCCGAAAAAGAGGCCGAGAATGGCGAAAAATTCCAGCAGGCACGCGATTTCTTCCAGCAACGCCTCGGCAGATGCGAGGGAGCCACCGACGTGCAGTCAGACCTGACCAATCCGAAGGAACAAGGCACGACGAGCGAGGTCATCCACCCGCTCAACTTCCCGCAGGTGGAACTGATCTGCCGCCAGCACAACATCACGCCTGCCCACCTGATACTGGCCGCCACGTTCTACACGCTTGGCCGCTTCACCAACAATGAACAGCTCTGCATCACCACCATCAGCAACGGCCGCTCGAACCTGGGCATCCGCAACACCGTAGGAATGTTCGTCAATACGCTCGCCATGAGCGCCAACATCGGCGAACAGCGCGTCATCGACTTCATTGAAGAAACCAGCCGAAACTTCGACGCCACGCTCACCCACGAAAACTATCCGTTTGCACAGATTGCAGCCGACTACGACCTCTCAGCCGACATCATGTTCGCCTATCAGGTGGGCGTGCTCGACCACTATGTCTGCCAAGGGAGCGAACTGATTGTGGAAAACCTCGAACTCGACGTTCCGAAGTTCCACATCGCCTTCTTCATCCGCGAAAACGAGGGCATGCCCAGCATCTGCATCGAATACGACAACGGGCGCTACAGCGCATCGCTCATCGAGAACCTCGCGCGGTCGTTGAGCAATGCCGTCGATGCCTTCGTCCGCGAGCCGGAAAAGCCGCTGCAAGGTATGTCATTACTCGACCAAGGACAAACGCAACTGCTCGACTCGTTCAACCAGACCGACGTGCCCTACGACGAAACGCAAAACATCGTGTCGCTGTTCCGGAAGCAGGTCGCAACGACACCCGACAACGAGTGTGTTGTCTATCACGAACATCGCTACACCTATCGCGAAGTCGATGAAATTTCTGACCGCATCGCTGCTTACATCGCCTCGCAAGGCATTGGAAATGAAGACGTTGTCTCCGTGCTCATTCCGCGCTGCGAATGGATGGTCATCGCCTCAATGGGCGTGTTGAAGGCCGGATGCGCCTATCAGCCGCTCGATCCGAGCTATCCCGCTGAACGACTGAACTTTATGATGCAGGATGCCAGTGCGAAAATGCTCCTGACGACGGGCGAGGACGACCTCCTGCCGAAGTTAGGCTACATTTCCGAAGCCAACATTCCCGTTTTCCACCTCGAAAACGTCGATTCACTCCCATCACCCAACACCCATCACCCAACACCCAACATCCAACCATCATCGCTTTTCATCCTCCTCTACACTTCCGGCTCGACTGGCACACCGAAGGGATGCCAGCTTGAACACCGCAACCTCGTGGCCTTCTGCCACTGGTATCAGCAGCACTATCAGGTCACGGAAAAATCGCGTGTGGCCGCATACGCCAGCTACGGATTCGATGCCTGTATGATGGACATGTATCCGGCCATGACTTGCGGCGCCAGCGTATATATTATAGGTGACGACATCCGCCTGAACCTGCCCGACCTCAATAGCTATTTCGAGGCCAACGCCATCACACATTCGTTCATGACCACGCAAGTAGGCTACCAGTTCGCCACGAACATTGACAACCACTCACTCCACAGCCTGTCGGTGGGCGGAGAAAAGCTCTCGGCCCTCAATCCGCCGCAGAACTTCAAGATGTTTAACGGCTACGGGCCTACCGAGTGTACCATTTTCACGACCAACTACGAGGTGAAGGACTACGAACAGGACATTCCGATAGGAAAACCGCTCGACAACCTGCGCCTCTACATCGTCGATAAGCAGTTCAACCGACTGCCGCCCGGAGCCGCCGGAGAGCTGTGGGTGAGCGGCCCGCAGGTGAGCCGAGGCTATCTGAATCGCCCCGAAAAGAACGCCGAGGTTTTCATCGAAAATCCATTCGTTGAAAATTCAAACATCAACACTCAAAATTCAAAATTCATCCGCGTCTATCGCACGGGCGACATCGTACGCTACCTGCCCGACGGCAACATCCAGTTCGTGGGACGCAAGGACGGACAGGTGAAAATCCGCGGATTCCGCATCGAACTCAAAGAGGTGGAGGCCGTCATCCGGCAGTTCCCAGGCATCAAGGACGTCACCGTGCAAGCCTTCGACTACGAAAGCGGCGGAAAATTCATCGCGGCCTATATCGTCGGCGACGGGAAAATCGACATCAAGAGCCTCAATGACTTCATCGGACAGCAGAAGCCGTCGTATATGATTCCGGCGGCCACGATGCAAATCGACCAGATTCCGCTCAACCAAAACCAAAAAGTGAACCGCAAGGCACTGCCCGTGCCCGTCATTCAGGCTGCCGACCGCGACTACGTGGCGCCGGCAAACGATTTGGAAAAACTCTTCTGCGGTATCTTCGCCGACATCCTGACGATGGACAGAATTGGTGCCACCGACAACTTCTTCGAACTCGGCGGAACGTCGCTGATGGTCACGCGAGTCATCATCGAGGCCGACAAAAATGGCCACCACATCGCCTACGGAGACATCTTCTCGCATCCAACGCCTCAGCAGATTGCACAATTCATCAGCGGCGACAGGAACGATGCAAATGCCGTCAGTAGCACGTCGGAAGATGCCCAATACGACTATCGCCCCATCCACACGATGCTGATGCGCAACACGCTGCAAAACTTCCAAAAGGGAGAGCTGCAGAAACTCGGAAACGTGCTTCTGACCGGCGCAACGGGCTATCTCGGAATCCACGTGCTCAAGGAACTCATCGACCGCGACGACGTGCCTGCCATCTGGTGTATGGTGCGCGCCGAAAACGAAGAAAAGGCCGAGCGAAGACTCAAGCAACTCCTTTTCTACTACTTCGGCAAAAACTACAAGGAACTGTTCGGCTCGCGCCTGCACATCGTGCTCGGCGACGTCACACAGGAAATTGCCGTTGACGGAAAAATAGATGCCGTATTCAACTGTGCAGCCGTCGTGAAACACTTCTCGAAAGGCACGGAAATCGAGGATGTAAACATCGGAGGAGCAGTCCACTGCGTGATGTTCTGCCTGAAAACTGGAGCGCGGCTTATCCACATTTCAACCTACAGCACCGCCGGACTATCCGTCAACGGAGTTCCTCCCCACGACACCGTGCAGACCGAACAAACGCTCTACTACGGCCAGCAAATGGACAACCAGTATGTCCATTCGAAATTCATTGCCGAAAGAACCGTTCTCGAGGCCGTCGCCCTGCACGGACTCAACGCGAAGGTGATGCGCGTGGGCAACCTCGCGCCACGCTCCACCGACGGCGAGTTCCAAATCAATTTCCAGACCAACAGCGCCATGGGACGCATCCGCGTGTTCAAAATGCTCGGCTGCTATCCCTACGAGATGAGTGACGAGCCGATGGAGTTCTCGCCCATCAACGAAGTGGCCCACTCCGTCGTACTGCTGTCGCAGACGCCACGCGAATGCACTCTTTTCCATCCCTTCAACAACCACAGCGTCTATTTTGGCGACGTGGTGGCGCAGCTCGAACAAATCGGTGATGCACCGCAGCAGGTGGAACGGCCGGAGTTCGTCGCTGCGATGGAAACGGCCAAGCAAGACCCAGAGAAAGCCAAGCAGCTGTCGAGTCTGCTCGCCTATCAAGACATGGCTCACGGACAAGAGTCGTTCGCGATTCCTACCACGAACCACTACACCACGCAGGTGCTCTACCGCCTTGGGTTCCATTGGAGCACCACGTCGTGGGACTACGTCGGACAATTCATCCGAGCCATTGACGGACTCGGCTATTTCGACGCATAAAATCTGGGGGAAACGTCTATTCGAACGTGAAAATACTGGTGAAACCCGTCAGTTCAAACACGCTCTTGATGTCGTCATTGACGTGACGCATCGTAACACTGCGACCTTTCGCCTTCGCATCCTTCAAGATGCGAAGCAGAATGCGCAGGCCACTGGAGGCGATGTATTCCAAGCCGGTGCAGTCGAAAACGATGTCTTTGCCCTTGTTTTCATACAGTGGTTGCAACTTCTCCTCAACCTCCACAGCTGCAGCCGTGTCCATCTCGCCCACAAGCGTGGCAACAATCTTGCCGTCGATTTCTTGAATGTCTGTCTTCATTTTATTATACGTGTTTATGTGTTAAATCGTTTGATTGCGCAGATAGCGAATCGCCAGCATCGTCAGGTCGTCGCTCTGCTCGGCGTCCTCTACAAAATGGTTCACCGCGTCGGTCATCCGCTCTATCAGCGTCTGGCAATCCTCGCCCGCCGACACTGTTTCCAACATACGCTGCTGGCCAAACAGCTTGTGCTCGCGGTTTTTTGCTTCCGTCAAGCCGTCGGTATAGAGGAACAGCGTCATACCAGTATCAATCTGAATGGTCTGTTCCGTGTATTTCACATCGTCGAACACCCCCAAGGGCAGATGCGGGTTGGCGTCTAAAAGTCCCTGCCCCACTACTACCGGACGGTCGTGGCCGGCATCGCAATAGTGTAGTCGGCCCGTCGGAAGGTCGAGAACACCGATGAAAAACGTAATGAACATACTCGACTCGTTGTTCTCACACAGCATTTCGTTCATGGTCTGCATAACGCGGTCGGGATGGCTGTCGTTGGCCGTGGTGACACGGAAAAGCGAATGCGCCTGTGCCATCACCATCGCCGACGGAACACCTTTCCCGCTCACGTCGCCAATGCAGAAAAACAACTTTTCGTCGCGAATGAAAAAGTCGAACAAATCTCCGCCCACCTCTCGAGCCGGAACCAAATGTCCGAAAATATCGAGGTCGCTACGCTCTGGGAAAGGTGGAAACTGCTTGGGCAACATCGACTGCTGGATGCTCTTCGCAATGCGCAACTCACCGCCGATGCGTTCCTGCTCCATATCAGCCTGATGCAGACGCATGACGCTGTTCACGGTACGGTAGATGATGATACCAACCAGCAGGAATCCCGCCAGCATCAGCAAAGCAATGAACAGGCGCATCTGCCAGAGTTTCCCGTACACCTCTCCGTCGTAGCACACAAGAGCCACCTGCCAATGGGGGCTTTTCTCCATGCTGAGGTAGTAAATGTAGCCCTTGTCCTTCTTCAGTGAATCATAGAATTCTATCATCCTGATATGGTCGTCACGATTCACCTCTACGCGCTCAACCGTACTGTCGTTAATCAGGGTAACTACACGATGAAGTCGCTTCTTCTCCACATTTTTTTCCGATGGTCCTGCAATCAGCTGGCCGTCGTAGGTCATAAACAAATCGAACGACGTGTCGTAATGGTTTCTGGCATTCAGCGTGTCGCCCAACCACGAGAGCGAAACGTCCAAGCCGCACACGGCAATCAGGCTATCTCGCTCGTCGAGGAGCGGATAGGAATAGGTCGTCAGCGAAAACGTGCCCGATGCACCCTGGTATTCGTAAGGGTCGCTCCAGAAAGGCTGCTTTTCGGCCATCATCTTCTGAAAACCTGGGTGCTGCGTATAGTCGTGACCGTCCAGCCCTCCAATCTGCTCTTCTTTGATGACACCGCCACTTTCATAGACATACGGCTCAAACAGGCGCCCCTTCTGCGGGTAGTAATCAGGTGCAAAAGCAAAAAATCCACCCATCACCTTGTCGTTCACCGCCACCAACCTACGCGCCACGGCAAACATCGAGTCAGGATGAGGCAGGTTCCGTTTGATGTCCCACAACTGCTCCTCAAGTGTCTGTTCGGCCGATTCGAGTGTCTGCCTGAGAATATAGGTCTTCACGTTCAACTCAGTCAGCACGTGATGCTCCAACTCGTTTTCCAGCAGTTTGCGCGCGTAGTAGTATTGCACAGCTGAAATCAGTTCCAGCAGCACAGCCGCCAAGACGACAATGCCCAGACTCCGTCTCCAGCTCAAATATCTTTTTTTGCCATTTTTCTTCCCAATTTCGCCCATTTCTTCGATTTCAGGTATTCTTTCTGCTCAGTTTGCAGTGTTATGAGTGCAAAGATAATGTTTTTCGTTGAAACTGCAAAAAATAAAAAAAGGAATCAGCAATTTTGTGTTGATTACTTTTTGCGTCGATTGCTTCTGCATAACATCCCACACGCCCTACCCCTCATGATCGTTGCAAATTGATGTAATCGAAAAAACTGCGCAAAAATAGAGAATTCCAATTTAATTTATTAACTTTGCACCCAGATTTTACCAAAAACTATTAAAAAATGTCACAAACAATTCAAAAAACACTCCGCGACTCGGCTGGAATGAGATGGACAGCCCTGTTGCTCTTGGCTTTGGCCATGTTCTGTTCATACATCTTCATGGACATCCTCTCACCCATCAAAGACCTCATGCAGGAAACGCGCGGCTGGGACTCCACCGCCTTCGGCACGATGCAAGGCTCTGAGGTGTTCCTCAACGTGTTCGTGTTCTTCCTGATTTTCGCTGGCATCATCCTCGACAAGATGGGGGTGCGCTTCACGGCGGTGCTCTCGGGTGCCGTGATGCTCGTCGGTGCCGTCATCAAGTGGTATGCAGTGGCTGAATCGTTCGCTGGAAGCGGACTGGAAACGTGGTTCACGAACAACCTGAACTACATTCCGCTGTTCGACGAACTCGGCGTGTCGCCGTTCTACGAAGGAATGCCTGCGTCGGCCAAGTTTGCCGCCGTCGGATTCATGATTTTTGGCTGTGGTTGCGAAATGGCAGGCATCACCGTGTCGCGTGGTATCGTCAAGTGGTTCAAAGGCCGCGAAATGGCGTTGGCAATGGGTTCTGAAATGGCATTGGCACGTCTCGGCGTGGCCACGTGCATGATTTTCTCGCCCTTCTTCGCCAAACTCGGCGGACAAATCAGCGTCACGCGAAGCGTCGCCTTCGGCGTTGTGCTCATGTGCATCGCTTTAATCATGTTTGTAGTTTATTTCTTCATGGACAAGAAACTCGATTCACAGACGGGCGAGGCTGAAGAAAAAGACGACCCGTTCAAGGTTTCGGACATCGGTAAAATCCTTTCCGACAGCGGTTTCTGGCTCGTCGCACTGCTTTGCGTGCTCTACTATTCGGCCATTTTCCCGTTCCAGAAATACGCCGTGAACATGCTCCAGTGCAACCTCACGCTGACCGAACCTGCTGCCGATTCGTTCTGGGCAAGTCCCAAGGTCACCATCGTCCAGTATGTCATCATGCTCATCGTGGCTGCGGCTGGTTTCTCGTCGAATTTCATGAAAGACAAGGCGAAGAAATACGGTCTTCTCGGCCTGTCCTTCGTCGCCCTCGTCACCTATTGCTACATGGGCTACATGCGTCAGTCGGCAGAGTCGATTTTCGCCGTTTTCCCGCTTCTGGCCGTGCTGATTACACCGATTTTGGGAAGCTATGTCGATCACAAGGGTAAGGCTGCTTCGATGCTCGTTTTAGGCTCGCTGCTGCTGATTGCCTGCCACCTGACCTTCGCATTCGTACTCCCGATGTTCAAAGGCAACACCGTTGGCGGCATCATCATCGCCTATGTCACGATTCTGGTGCTTGGTTCGTCGTTCTCGCTCGTGCCCGCATCACTCTGGCCTTCAGTTCCCAAGCTCGTCGATGCCAAGGTGATTGGCTCTGCCTATGCCCTGATTTTCTGG
>DFHC01000164.1 GCA_002372575.1 bacterium UBA3734
CCACTTCGAGCCCGTTTTCACGTGCGGAATGTTCAGCACGCGATAGATGAGCGGGTCGCGGAAGAGCATGTTCGGATGCGCCATGTCGATTTTCGCGCGCAATACGAGCGTTCCGGGCTCGCACTGGCCGCTGTTCATGTGTTCAAACAGGCGCAGGTTCTCCTCCACGGGTCGGTCGCGGAAGGGCGAATTCTGGCCGGCCTGCGTCGTCGTGCCCTTCTGCTGGGCAATCACCTCTGCCGACTGCTCATCGACGTAGGCGCGCCCCTGCCGGATGAGCCACACGGCGAAGTCCCACAGTTGCTGAAAATAGTCGCTGGCGTAATAGACATTCGCCCACTTGAAGCCGAGCCACTGGATGTCATTCTCGATGCTCTCGATGTATTCCGTGTCTTCCTTCTGCGGATTCGTGTCGTCGAAGCGCAGGTTGCACGTGCCGCCATATTTCGCCGCCAGTCCGAAGTCAAGCGCGATGGCCTTGGCGTGTCCGATGTGCAGATAGCCGTTCGGCTCGGGCGGAAATCGCGTCTGAAAATGTCCGCCGTGCTTGCCTTCGGCCAAGTCCTGCACCACCTGCTGTTCAATGAAATTGAGGCTCTTTTTCTCCTCTACGGGCTTTACGTCTTTCTCTGTCATAATGTTAAAATCTGGTTTCAGCCGACAAAGTTACGCATAAGTGAGCGAAAAACCAAAAATTTTTCACTTTTTTCCGAACGACTCCCGCTTCTTGGAATCTGATGAAAAAAATGGGTCTCAGATTTGGCAGTTTCGGGGGAATTGTATAAATTTGCGGCGCAATTTACTAAAACCTAATCATCAACCCCAAAAAACATGAAAAATGAACGTCTGGCGTTGAACGCCAATCCTGTGGTGGCTTTCCTGAAGAAACTGCCTCACGAGTTTACGAAACAGGACATCATTCACTTCATCGAGGAGAATGACATCCAGATGGTTAATTTTATGTATCCCGGCGGCGACGGAAAGCTGAAAACGCTGAATTTCGTCATCAGCGACCGTGCCTATCTGAACACGATTCTCACCTGCGGTGAGCGTGTCGATGGTTCGAGCCTTTTCTCGTTTATCGAAGCCTCGGCCAGCGACCTCTACGTGTTGCCGCGCTTCTCCACGGCTTTCGTCGATCCCTTTGCCGACATTCCCACGCTCTGCCTGCTCTGCTCCTATTTCGACAAGGACGGACAGCCGCTGGCCTCGTCGCCCGAGCAGACGCTGCGCCGTGCCGCACAGGCCTTCCGCGAGGTAACGGGCATGGAATACGAGGCAATGGGCGAGCTGGAATACTACGTGATTCAGCCTGCTGAGGGCGTTTATCCCGCCATCGACCAGCGCGGCTACCACGAGAGTGCGCCCTACGCCAAGACCAACGATTTCCGCACGCGCTGCATGCACTACATCGCACAGACGGGCGGACAAATCAAATACGGCCACTCTGAGGTGGGCAACTTCGAGCAAGACGGCATGGTCTATGAGCAGAACGAAATCGAGTTCCTGCCCGTGCCCGTGTGCGACGCTGCCGACCAGCTGATGGTGGCCAAGTGGGTGATTCGCAATCTGGCGTGGCTCGAGGGCCTGAACGTGACCTTCGCCCCGAAAATCACGACGGGAAAGGCTGGAAGCGGCCTGCACGTGCACATGCGCCTCACGAAAGACGGTCAGAACCAGATGCTCACGGCCTCGCCCAAGCACCAGTTTGGCACGCCGCTCTCCGACAACGCCCTGAAGATGATTGCCGGAATGATGGAGCTGGCTCCGAGCATCACGGCCTTCGGCAACAAGAACCCGACGAGCTATTTCCGCCTCGTGCCGCATCAGGAGGCTCCGACGAACGTCTGCTGGGGCGACCGCAACCGTTCTGTGCTCGTGCGCGTACCGCTCGGATGGACGGCGCAGGGCGATATGTCGAGCTTGGCCAACCCGCTGGAGAAGCCCGCGCAGTTCGACACCACGCAGAAGCAAACCGTGGAAATGCGCTCGCCCGACGGCTCTGCCGACATCTATCAGCTCCTGGCCGGCCTGTGTGTGGCCTGTCGCCACGGTTTCGAGATGCAGAATGCCCTCGAAGTGGCCGAGAAGAACTACGTCGATGTGAACATCCACGACGATGCCCACGCCGACAAGCTCGCCACGCTGGCCCAGCTGCCCGACTCGTGCGAAGCCTCTGCCGACTGCCTCGAGCAGCAGCGCGCCGCATTCGAGGCCCACGGCGTGTTCTCGAAGACGATGATTGACGGCATTATCCGTCAGCTCCGCGCCTTCGGCGACCGTACCCTGCGTGCCGACATCTCGGGCGACCACGAGAAAATTTCGCAGCTCGTGGAGCAGTATTTCCACTGCGGATAAGGCGTTCCAGCACTTTTTTCGGTGCTCAAATACAAAAAATAACGGCGAGAATTTCAGGTTCTCGCCGTTATTTTCGTGACGTCCTCACCCCACAATCTGCGCGGCATGCTCCTTCACCTTGATTTGCTTGGCACCGATGACCTCGGCGATGACGCCCTGCTCATCGATGATGAAGGTGGTGCGGACGGTGCCCATATAGGTGCGACCCGCCATTTTCTTCTCCTGCCACACGCCGAAGGCCTCCACAAGACGGTGGTCGGTGTCGGCAATCAGGGGGAAGGGCAGCTGGAATTTCTCCTTGAATTTCTGGTGCGACTTCGCGTCTTGCACGCTCACGCCCACCACGGCGTAGCCTTTCGCCAGCATCCGCTCGTAGTTGTCGCGCAGGCTGCAGGCTTGGCTCGTGCAGCCGGGCGTGGCATCTTTCGGATAGAAGTACAACACCAGTTTCTGGCCTGCGAAATCGCTCAGCCGCAACTCTCGTCCGTTCTCGTCTTTGCCCAGCAGTTCAGGGGCTTTTTCTCCAATTTGTAGCATAGTTTTTCCTTTTTTTCGTTTGATTATTTCTGCAAATGTACGGTTTTTCCTCGAACAATCCAAATAATTCCCTGAATTATACTGAAAAGTTCTTAAATAGTTTCTTCGTTCGCGAGATTTTCTCTATTTTTGCAGATTAGAACGTAAACAAAACGATGATGAAAAGAATATTGATGACAGTGGTCTGTGTGATGACGCTGTCGAACTTGCAAGTGATGGCACAAAGTTATACGACGTTATGGAAACAAGTGAGCGACGCTCAGGCGAAGGACCTTCCGCAGACGGAGCTGAAGGCCCTCGATGCGATTGCGAAAAAGGCGCAGGGCGAGCGCAGCTACGGCCACCTGCTGAAAGCGCAGTTGCGACGCGCCGCCGTGCAGACGCAGATTGCGCCCGACTCGATCGACGCAGAGCTCGACCGCGTGAAAAGCAGCCTGAAACGAGCCGAAGATGGCGGAAACAGGGTGCTGGCGGCGGTCTATCAGAGCGTGTTGGGCAGAATTTACAGAGATGCCTTTTCCGACCCCGCTCAGAAGGCGCTTTCAGAGGAATACTACAGGAAGTCGATGGAGCCCGTGGAACTGCTGGCCAAGCAGTTGTCGAAGGGCTACGAGCCGGCTTTGGTCGATGGTTCCGACAGCCAGATTTTCGGCGGCGACCTGCTCCACGTGCTTGGCATGGAGGCTGGCGACTACAAAACGCTCCACGACTGGTATTTGGCGCGTGGAAATCGACGGGCAGCCTGCTTGTGTGCGCTGAATTTGCTCAGGAGTTCAGAAGTTCAGGAGTTCAGGAGTTCAGATAACGCCTCGTCCATTCGGAAGTCGAAATACCTGCTGGCTCTGGACTCGCTCATCACCGAATATCAAGACCTGAAGGAATGTGGCGAGTTGGCCATCGCACGCTATCAGTTTATGGACCAGGCCGAGGACGCCACCGCCGAGGAGAAGATGAACTACATCAACTACGCCCTGCAACACTGGGGCGCATGGCCCCGGATGAACATCTTGCGCAACGCACAGAACCATCTGACGCTGCCGTCGTTCTCGGTGTCGATTGGCGACGGAATCCAGCTGCCGAATACGTCTCGGCGCGTGGAAGTGCGACAGTTGGTGAACTGTCAGCGACTCACGATGACCGTTTCGCGCCTCAACCTCACGGGCGACACCGAGCTGAACCCCTCGGACGACCAAGACTACGCCCGCCTGAAGAAACTCATCGTCAGCGACGGCACACAGCAAACGGTGACGCGACGCTATCTCGGCCAGCCCGAATACAAGCTTTTCGAGGATTCGATGACCATCGAGGGCCTGCCCGTGGGTGTGTATCTCGTGGAATTCTCGACAGACCGCGCCAATATGCGCACCGAGCGGATGCTGCTGCACGTGAGCAACCTCTACGTGATTCACGAAGCCCTGCCCGACAACCGCGTGAGGCTCGTGGCCGTGAATGCCACGACAGGACAGCCCGTCGCAGGTGCGAAAATCCGCCTCAGCTCGAAATACTACGGCAATCAGCGTAAAAACGACGTGCAAACGCTGACCACCGATGCCAAGGGCGAAGTGGAATACAAATACCCGCAGCGACAGCCCAACCGCCTCTACGTCTATACCGACGAGGACAAAGCCTGCCCCGAGCAGTGGTTCGGAGGGCGTTTTTCGTATTACGACAACAAAACGACGCAAAATACCTACAACGTGCTGACCGACCGCAGCCTCTACCGCCCCGGGCAGACGGTTCACGCCGTCGTCATCGCCTATCAGATCGCAGCGCATCGCGAGACGAAGGTGAACGCGGGCGAGCAGCTCACGCTCACGCTGCGCGATGCCAACCACGAGGTGGTGGAGGAAAAGCAGGTGAGGACCGATGAGTTTGGAAAGACATCTGCCGACTTCGTGCTGCCCTCGACGGGGCTTACGGGCCAGTTCAGCATCACGTCGAAGAACTCTTCGGTGTTTTTCTCGGTCGAAGAATACAAGCGTCCGACTTTCCAGGTGGAGTTCGACGAAGTGACCGAAAAATATCAGGAAGGCGACACGGTGACGGTGGTGGGCCGTGTGCGTAGCTTCGCGGGCGTGCCCGTGCAAGGCGCGCGTGTGAAGTATAATGTGGTGCGCCGTCGTGCAATGTGGTGGTGGCGCAGCGGCAACGAGGCCGATAGAACTATCGTCAGCGATACGCTCGTGGCGGACGACGAAGGCCGTTTCGAGGTGAAGGTGCCGATGCTGATGGATGAGGCCGGAAGGAGCCGGAAGGAGGGAAGGATTCCCCGATTCTACAACTTCGTCGTGGAGGCCGATGCCACTGATGCCGCCGGCGAGACGCACCACGGCGAAACGTCGCTGCCCTTGAGCGACAAAGCGACGGCGTTCAGCGTTGAAATGCCCTCGCAGGTGGAGGCCGACAGCGTGGCGCGTGTGAAATTCCACTATTTGAACAACGCCGGAAAGCCCATCGCAGGCCAGGTTTCGTATCAAATCAAGGATGAGAAACAGAAAAACAAAGACGCGAAGACCGTCGCGGCCAACGAGTCGTTCGAAATGCACTTCAACGCGCTGAAATCGGGAAGATACACGCTCGAAGCCATTTGTGGCGAGGACACCGTGAAGCAGTCGTTCGTCGTCTTCAGCCTGAAAGACAAACATCCCGCCGTGGAGACCCACGACTGGTTCTATGCCACTGCCGAGGAATTCCCCGCCGACGGTCGTCCGATTGTCGTGCAGATGGGTTCGTCGGACAAAAATCAGCACATCGTCTATACGCTCATCAGCGGTGACAAGGTGCTCGAAAGTGGCGTCATCGACCAAAGCAACGCCATCACCACGCGCCAGTTCACCTACAAAGACGCATACGGCGACGGGGCGCTGTTCACCTGCGCTTGGGTGCGCGAAGGCAAACTCTACAGCCACACCGCACAACTGCGCAAACCCTTGCCCGACAAGCGTCTTCAGCTCACGTGGAAAACCTTCCGCGACCGCCTCACGCCCGGACAAAAAGAGGAATGGACGCTGCACGTTAGCCCCACCTCAGAAGGGAAGGGAACGAACGCCTTAGGCACTGAGCGGGCTTCCCTCATTGCCGTTCTCTTCGACCGCTCGCTCGACGACCTCCGCAAACACTCGTGGTGGTTTGCGCCCCGACTCTGGCGCAGCCTTCCCTCCACCATTTGGCAGGGGCGTCAGACCACGGAATACAGCCTCTACGGTGAACTGCCCTACAAGTCGCTCTTGGAACGCGCCCTGCAGTTCACGCACTTCGACACGGAGATGTTTGCCATCTCGCCGCGCGATGAATTCATGTACGGCAGTAGGGCAGGGGGGATTCGCATTCGTGGCATGGGCATGAAAGCGATGGCTGCTGCTCCCCAGATGTTAAGGGAGGTGGTGGTGTCGGATGAGTTGAAATCACAAGACGAACTGATAAATTCAAACGCCTCGATTGGCGCGCTGAACGTCGCGGGCGAGGAGAGCGCATCGCTTTCAGACAGAAAAGGCAATGATGATGCTCGAAAAGAAAGCACGCAAATCCGCGAAAACCTCAACGAAACGGCCTTCTTCTATCCTGCACTGACGACCGACAAAAACGGCGACGTGAAAATCTCGTTCACGCTGCCCGAAAGCATCACCACGTGGCGATTCATGGGCTTGGCTACGGACAAGGACGTGCGCTACGGAATGCTCGAGAGCGAGGTCGTGGCGATGAAAGACGTGATGATTCAGCCGAACGTGCCGCGATTCCTGCGACAGGACGACAAAGGCCAGATTGCCGCGAGAATTTTCAATACGGGCGAGAAATCCGTGAAAGGCACGGCACTGATGGAACTCATCAATCCTGAAACCGAGGCCGTCGTCTATAGCCAGAACGTGCCGTTCAGCGTGGAAACGGGCAAAACCGCCACGGTTAGTTTCGACGTGGATGCCAGTGCGCCGCAGTTGGCCGATGAGTCGCTGCTCATCTGTCGCGTGTCGGCCTCGGGAAATGGCTTCAGCGACGGCGAACAGCACTATCTGCCCATCCTGCCGAACCGCGAAATGGTGCTCAACACCGTTCCCTTCACGCAACACGGTCCGGGCACGAAAACCATCGACCTGACGAAACTTTTCGGGAGTTCAGACAAAGCTCGCTTATCCGCCAGCTCTCAACCCTCAACTCTCAACTCTCAACTTTCATCCCTCACCGTCGAATACACCAACAACCCCGCGTGGCTGATGATTCAGACGCTGCCCACCGTGGCCAATGCCCGCGAGAACAACGCCGTGAGCCAGGCCGCCGCCTTCTATGCCAACAGCCTCGCCTCGCACCTGCTCAGCCAGTCGCCTAACATCAAGACGACTATCGACCTTTGGAAGCGCGACCAGAGCTCTTCGCTGATGAGCAGTTTGGAGAAAAATCAGGAACTGAAGACGATGCTGCTCGACGAAACGCCGTGGGTGGCCGATGCCCGCCACGAGGCCGACCAGAAACGCCTCTTGAGCGACTATTTCGACTCAAATAGCGTCAATTATCGCCTTGAAAACAACCTCGCGCAACTGCAAAAATTGCAGAATGCCGACGGTTCGTGGAGCTGGTGGCCCGAAATGCCCGGCTCGCTCTATATGACGGTGGCCGTGAGCAAGATGCTCGTGCGCCTGAATGCGATGATTGGCATGCAGCCGAATACGGAAAACCTGCTCGAAAATGCCCATCGCTACATGGGTCGCCAGATGCTGAAAGAGGTCGAAGAGATGAAGAAGGCCGAGAAGAAGGGCGTGAAAAACCTGCGTCCGAGCGAAACCGCCATCGACTGGCTCTATCTGACCTCGATCGACGGTCGTCAGCTCAACAAAAACGTGGCCGAGGCAAGAACCTATCTCGTGAACCTGCTGGCCAAGCAGACGCGCGACCTCTCCATCTATGGCAAGGCGCATTCGGCCATCATCCTCGCCAAAAACGGCTACGCGCAGAAGGCGAAGGAATACCTGCAGAGCATTCGCGAATACAGCGTCTATACCGAAGAAATGGGACGCTATTTCGACACGCGCAAGGCGCTCTACAGCTGGTTCGACTACAAGATTCCGACCGAAGTGGCCGCCATCGAGGCCATCCGCCTGCTGCAGCCCGACGACAAGCAGACCGTCGAGGAAATGCAGCGCTGGCTCTTGCAGGAGAAGCGCACGCAGAGTTGGGACACGCCGTTCAACGCCGTTGATGCCGTCTATGCCTTTATGAATGGCGAAACGGGCCAAAAACTCGCCGCCATGCCGCCTGCTACGCTGAAAATCGACGGAAAACCGCTCGAAACCTCGCCTGCAACGGCAGGTCTGGGCTATGTGAAGACGACGCAGACGGGCACGGACTACAAGACTTTCACCGCCGAAAAAACCTCCGAGGGCACTTCGTGGGGAGCCGTCTATGTGCAGTCGCTCCAGCCTGTCAGCGACATCACCGATGCCGCCAGCGGCCTGAAAGTGACGCGCGAGGTGCTGGTTCAGGAGTTCAGGAGTTCAGGAGTTCAGGAGTTCAGGAGAATTCTCGTTCCTCCCTCCTCGCTCAAAGTTGGCGACCGCATCCGCATCCGCATCACCATCGAGGCTGAGCGCGACTACGACTTCGTGCAGGTGAGCGACAAGCGGGCGGCCTGTCTGGAACCCGTCGGACAGCTTAGCGGCTATCGCTGGGGCTACTACTGTGCGCCGCGCGACAACGTCACCAACTACTATTTTGACCGTATGGCCAAGGGCAAGCACGTGGTCGAAACCGAGTACTACGTGGACCGCAGCGGCACCTACCAGACTGGCACCTGCACCGTGCAGTGCGCCTATTCGCCCGAGTTCACGGCCCGCACTGCCGCAAAAACATTTGAAATCAAAGAATAAGACGATATGAAAACACTGATTTTCACGACCCTCGCGCTGCTGTTGCCGCTGACGGCCTCGGCGCAGAAAATCGAGGCCAAGAGCAAGGTCATCAACGTCGGACAGGTGATGTTCCGACAGCCCGTCACGGTCGATTACGTGCTCCACAACCGAAGCACTCACTCGCTGCTGATTGACAAGGTGCGCACGAGTTGCGGCTGCACCACGGTCGATTATCCGCTTACGACCATCCGCGGCGACGAGTTTTTCACCGTCCGCGCCGTTTACGATGCGAAGCAGATGGGCCATTTCGAGAAGCAAATCGGCATCTACGCCGACGGCAGCAGCGAACCCTACGTGCTCACGCTGAAGGGCGTAGTCGTAGAGGAAGTGACCGATTTCGTGGGCGATTATCCCTATCAGTTGGGCGACTTGCTCGTCGATCAGAACAGCATCGAGTTCGACGACGTGAACCGCGGCGACCGCCCGATGGCGAAAATCCACATCCTCAACAACACCGACAAGCCCGTGCAGCCCGTCATTATGCACCTTCCGAACTACCTCTTGGCCGATATTTCGCCCTCGGAAATCCGCGCCGGACGCTCGGGCGAGGTCATCCTCACGCTCGACACGCGCCAGATTCGCGACTTCGGCCTCACGCAGACGAAGGTCTATCTCGGCAGTCGCCCGGGCGACAAGGTGGCCACGAACAAGGAAATCAACATTTCGGCCCTGCTGCTGCCCAATTTCAGCGACCTCACCGATGCCCAGCTGGCCCTTGCGCCTCGGATGCAGCTCTCGACCACCACGCTCAACCTCGGCCCCTTTGACGGGAAGAAGAAGCTGAAGGGCGAAATCGACATCCAAAACACGGGAAAATCCACCCTCGACATCAGCCATATCGAAATGCTCACGACGGGCATCCAGATGTCGCTCAACACGACGCAGCTCGAGCCCGGCGAATATGCCAAACTCAAGATTACTGCCGTGGGAAAAGACCTTCGCCTCGTGCAGAATCCGCGCATCTTGATGATTACCAACGACCCGAATCAGCCGAAAGTCATCATCAACATCAAGACCGAATGACGTTTTTCCCGAGCAAAAATCGAATCAGATGAACATCCGGAACGCAAACATAGAAATCGAAATCGACGAGGGCAGCGGCTTCTGCTTCGGCGTGACGACGGCCATTCAAAAAGCCGAGGAGGAACTGCATTTGATGGATGAAGGTGGAAAATCGCTCCTCAACCCTCAAACTTCCTCCATCACCCATCATCCATCACCCATCACCCATTCTCCATCACCCATCCTCTACTGCCTCGGCGACATCGTCCACAACAGCAAGGAGGTGGAACGGCTCCACGAGCGCGGCCTTCTCACCATCAACCACGAGCAGCTCCACTCGCTCCGCAATGCGAAAGTGCTGCTCAGGGCCCACGGCGAGCCGCCTCAGACCTACGAAATTGCCCGTCGGAACAACATCGAAATCATCGATGCCACCTGTCCCGTGGTGCTGCAGCTGCAACGGCGCATCAAGAAGCAGTACGAAACCTCGCAACAGCTTCTGGCAGAGGGAAAGGCTCCCTCGCAAATCGTGATTTTCGGGAAAAACGGCCACGCCGAAGTGCTCGGACTCGTCGGCCAGACCGACGGCCACGCCATCGTCGTCGAAAATCTCAACGATGTGAAGCAACTCGACTTCTCACGCGACATCTACCTCTATTCGCAAACCACGAAAAACCTCGACGAATTCCACGAAATCGTGGAGTTTATCCAGAACAACATCCATCTCGAGGCCACGTTCCGCAGTTTCGACACCATCTGCCGACAGGTGGCCAACCGAATGCCGGCCATCGCGTCGTTTGCCAAGCGCCACGACCTGATTCTCTTCGTTTCGGGGCGAAAGAGTTCCAACGGGCGCGTGCTCTTCCACGAATGCCTCGTGAACAACCCCAACAGCCACCACATCGAAAGTCCGGCGGAAATCAACATGTCATGGCTCGAAAACATCCGAACCATCGGCATCTGCGGAGCCACCAGCACCCCGAAATGGCTGATGGAACAGTGTCGCGACTATATTTTTGAAAAACTCTGATTTACTCCTCGCTTCTCGCTACTCCCTTGCTTCTCACCACTTCCATCAGCCATTCGTTCTGTTCCTCGATGGTCATGTACGAGTTGTCGAGCAGCAGGGCGTCGTCGGCCTGGCGCAGTGGCGACACCTCGCGGTGTGTGTCGAGATAGTCGCGCTCTTGCACGTTTTTCAGGATTTCCTCGTAGGGCTCGGGCATTCCTTTCGCCACGAGCTCGTCGTAGCGGCGTTGCGCACGCACCTCAGCCGAGGCCGTGACGAAGATTTTGAGTTCGGCATTCGGGAAAACGGTCGTGCCGATGTCGCGTCCGTCCATCACAATGCCGCCCTCCAAGCCCATTTTCTGCTGCTGCGCCACCATTGCCGTGCGCACAAAGTGAATCGCCGCAATCACGCTGACGTGGCTGCTGACCTCGAGCGAGCGGATTTCCTGCTCTACAAGCTCGCCGTTCAGATAAGTGTCGGGCTTCTGCGTCTCGGGGTTGAAGCGGAATGCGATGTCGATGTCGGGCATTCGGCGTTCCAATTCGTCGGTTTTCACGCTTCCGTCGGCGTTGAACAGCTTGTTGCGCAGCGCAAACAACGTCACGGAGCGATACATCGCGCCCGTGTCCACATAAACATATCCGATGCGGCGAGCCAAGTCTTTGGCCATCGTGCTTTTGCCGCAAGAAGAGTAGCCGTCGATGGCAATGGTTATTTTTTTCATCGTTAAAAGGGATTTAAAGGGGAGTGAAGGGGGAGTGAAAGGGAGGTAGCTGACAAACTCCTGAACTCCTACAAATCATAATTTTTAATTCAAAAACTGTACGCCGCATTGATGAGGAGCGAGAAGCTCGAAACGTGGTATTTACCGTAGGCCACACCCAGTTTGAAGCGTTGCAGCGTGAGTCCGGCACCCAGTGTCAGACCCGCACCATGGTTGCTCTCCTCTTGGTCGGTGGCCGAGAGAATGCTCATCTGGCGAGCACGCTGGAAATTGTAGCCCACGCCCACCCAAACCTGCTCCGAGAGCAGCAGTTCGGCACCCAGGGCCACGTGCCGGATGAACTTATAGTTCCAGTGGCCGAGGTCGTGGAGCGTGGCCGAGAGGCGCAGCGGCGTGTGTAAGAGCCGTTTCGACATGCCCAGCTGCAGGTCGAAGGGCATCCGGTCGTATTCGTCGTCGAAAGCGTCGATTTGGCCGCCCAGGTTCTTCGCCACGAGCGACAGCGACCATTCGTTTTCGGGGTTGTAGTAGTTCAGTCCGAGATCCACGCACACGGCGGCAGCGTTGTAGGAGCCGATGGTGGCATAGACGAATTTCGCCGCGATGCCGCCCGTGAGCCGGTTGGAAAGCAGATACGAGAAATAGCCCGCGAGCGCGATGTCCTTCGCCCGAAACTCGCCCGTCTGCACGTTGTTTTCATCCACTTCGCGCATCGTGCCGTAGTCGAGATACTGTCCAGACACCGCCCACGCCGCCTTCTCGCCCACCGTGCGGTTGAACGACGCGCTGGCCGTGTTCACGCCCTCCATGTAGTTCATGTAGTTCAGCCCGATGGTCTTGTCCGACACGTTCCAAAGCAGCGCCGGATTGCTGAACATCAGCGAGGGGTCGTCGGCCACGATACTGACGTTCTCGCCGCCGAGCGCCGCCTCGTGCGCACTCACGGGCAGCCGCAGGAAGTTATAGGCGTTCTTGCTCTCTTGAGCCTCGGCAAGGCAGGAAAACAGCATCAAAACGTATATAAAAAAGCCTTTTTTCATCGTAAAAATTCTAATTTGTCCGCAAAGATACAAATTTTTTCTTATCTTTGCACAAAATTTTTAGGATTATTCTGCATCGGATGGAACAGAAAAAGTCGAACGAGGCCAATTTAGAGGCGAAGCGCACCACGGGATTCCTGCTCGGACTGGTGGTGGCACTTTCCGTGCTCTTCGTGGCTCTGCAGTGGACTTCTGACGATTCCGAATACGACATCGACGAGTCGTTCATCGACGAACTGGCCGAGGAACTCACCATCAATCCGTGGGAAGAAGACCCCGAGCTGCAGCCCCTGCCGGAAATGGTGGTGCAACCCGTTCAGGGCGACCAAATCAAGGTGGTGGAAACGCCTGCAGAGCAGCCCGACGAACAGCCGCAGCCGCTGCTGGAACAGGCCACGGTGGAGAACGAGGAAGTCGCTCCCGACGAACCTGAGCCGCTGCCACAAGAGCCGCTGGCCAGCGACAAAGAGCCACTGCCGATGCGCATTGTGGAGCAGCTGCCGGAGTTTCCGGGCGGAATGACGGCCTTCATCCAGTGGCTCACGAAAAATTTGAGATACCCCGATGCGGCGCGACGGGAGAAAATACAGGGTAGGGTGGTGGTCACGTTCATCGTGAACGCCGACGGCAGCATCACGCAAGCGAAAGTGGCGCAGTCGGCCCACCCGCTGCTCGACCGCGAGGCTCTTCGCGTCATCGGCCTGATGTCCCGATGGAAGCCCGGAATTCAGAACGGCGAGCCTTGCCGAACGATGATGGCGGTGCCGATTGTTTTTCAGCTTTGAAAGACGTTTTTCTGTTCGCTTTTCCGTAAAAAAAAAGCGTTTTCCCTTTGCATTCTGCGCTCTTCTTCGTAACTTTGTGGCCGAAAACGAGAATCGCCTGAAAAACGGTTCCTTCACCCCCGAAGCAATGAATACAGCAAACGAAATCCTCCGCTCGGTCAATCGCTACCTCGAACAGCTGCCCTACGACCGGCAACCGCAGTCGCTCTACGAGCCCATCCAGTATGTCCTTTCGCTCGGCGGAAAACGCATCCGACCCGTGTTGATGCTCCTTTCCTACGAGCTGTTTCGCAACGACTCCGAGCGGATTCTCCCGCAGGCCTGCGCCTTGGAAACCTACCACAACTATACGCTCCTGCACGACGACCTGATGGACAACGCCGACGTGCGTCGTGGAAAACCCACCGTACACCGTCGTTGGGATGCCAACACGGCCATTCTCTCGGGCGACTCGATGCTCGTGCTCGCCTACGAGCGCATGGCGCAGTGCAGCGCGGAAAAGTTGCCGCAGGTGCTCTCGCTGTTCACCGAGACGGCCCTCGAAATTGGCGAAGGACAGCAGTACGACATGGATTTTGAGCATCGCAACGACGTGCGCGAGGAGGAATACATCGAGATGATTCGCCTGAAAACGAGCGTCCTTCTGGCCTGCGCCACGAAAATGGGCGCACTCTTGGCCGACGCCGACGAGCGCGATGCCGAGCTGCTCTATCAGTTTGGCGAGCAGTTTGGCCTGGCCTTCCAGTTGCAAGACGATTTCCTGGACGTTTATGGCGATCCGGCGGTCTTCGGTAAGGCCATCGGCGGCGACATC
>DFHC01000120.1 GCA_002372575.1 bacterium UBA3734
AAAGCGTACCTTTGCAGCCGATTTTTACGGATAAGTATCAAAAAGATGGCAAATATCATCAAAAAACACTATCTCGTCACGGCTGCCATATGCGTCGGAATCATTATCGTGCTGGCGTTGTTCTACTTCCTTTCGCCACTCTCGAAAGCCAAGGAAACACACTATTTATATATAGACACTGACGACACGGTGGACTCCGTCTGCCAAAAGCTCACGCCAATCGCCAAGAGCCACTCGCTCAGCGGACTGATGACGCTCGTGCGCCACAGCGGCTATGCCGACAACCTTCACACGGGTCGCTACGAGGTGACGCCAAGCATCAGCGCATTCAGCCTGTTTCGCAACCTGAAAAACGGGCGCCAGACACCGCTCACGCTCACGATTCCCTCCGTGCGCACCACCGACCGACTCGCCGCCGAACTGTCGCGAAAGCTCATGCTCGACAGTGCAGAAATCGCCGAGGCACTCACTACAGACAGCATTTGCCAGCGCTACGGGCTCAACACAAACACGATGATCAGTATGTTCATTCCAAATTCCTACGAATTCTACTGGAACGTGAGCCTC
This sequence comes from bacterium UBA3734, assembly GCA_002372575.1. Taxonomy (GTDB): domain Bacteria; phylum Bacteroidota; class Bacteroidia; order Bacteroidales; family Bacteroidaceae; genus Prevotella. The sequence continues at coordinate 568 of DFHC01000120.1, forward strand.
GACAACTTCCTTGACCGCATGAAAAAAGAATGCGACGCATTTTGGACGACGGAACGACAGCAGAAAGCCGACGAGGCAGGGCTGACACGCGAAGAGGTGGTTACGCTGGCCAGCATCATCGACGAGGAAACGGCCAACAACGCCGAAAAACCGATGATTGCAGGGATGTACCTCAACCGACTGCACCAAAATATGCCGCTGCAGGCCGACCCAACCGTGAAATTCGCCCTGAAGCAGTTTGAGCTGCGACGCATCTACAACAAACACCTCGCTTTCGACAGTCCCTTCAACACCTATCGCAACACAGGACTGCCACCCGGCCCCATTCGCATTCCGACGGTGGCGGGCATTGACGCCGTGCTCAACCACGCCAAGCACAACTATGTCTATATGTGTGCGAAAGAAGATTTCAGCGGCACACACAACTTCGCTGCAACCTACGCTGAACACATGGCGAACGCAGCGAAATACGCGAAAGCACTGAATGAACGTGGAATCCGATAATCAACCATCAACGATAATACTATGGACTGGTTCATCAACCTATTTACAACAAACGACTCTGTCGCCCACATCGTATTGCTCTACGCCATTGTCATCGCCGCAGGCGTACTGCTGGGAAAAGTGAAAATCGGCGGCATCTCGCTCGGCGTAACCTTCGTGTTGTTCGCCGGCATCGTGGCCGGACACATCCATTTCACCGCACCCGTGAACATTATGAATTTCGTGCAGGACTTCGGACTGATTCTTTTCGTGTTCTGCATCGGACTGCAGGTGGGACCTGGCTTCTTTGAAAGCTTTCGCAAGGGAGGCATCACGCTCAACCTGCTGGCCACGGCGGCCATTCTGCTGAACATCGGCGTGATGTTTGCCTGCTATTTCGCCTTCTTCGACACGTCGAACCCGTTTAACCTGCCCATGATGGTGGGCACACTCTACGGAGCCGTGACGAACACGCCCGGACTCGGTGCCGCCAACGAGGCCCTTGAATCGGTTTTCACCTCGGGCGAGATTCCACAGATTGCCTCGGGCTATGCCTGTGCCTATCCGCTGGGTGTCGTCGGAATCATCGGAGCCACCATTGCCGTGCGTTACATCTGTCGCATCAAGTTGGAAAACGAAGAGAAGCAGCTCGAAGAAGAAGAGGCCGAAAATCCCCACGAAAAGCCGTATCAGATGCGTCTTCGCGTGAGCAACAAAGCCATCTGCGGACGCACGCTGATGCAGATTTCCGAGTTTCTGAACCGCGACGTTGTCTGCACACGCATTTTGCACGACGGCCGCGTCTCAATTCCCAACCGCGACACCGTTTTCAACCTCGACGACGAGGTGTTCGTAGTCTGTGCCGAGGCCGACGCCGAGGCCATCCAAGCCTTCATCGGCCCGATTATCGACCACCAGTGGGAAATTGAAGACAAGCAGCAACCGATGATTTCGAAGCGCATCCTCGTCACCAACCCGAAAATGACGGGCAAAACATTGGCGAAAATGCATTTTTCGAGCGTCTATGGCGTGAATGTCACGCGCATCACGCGCCAAGGCATCGAGCTGTTTGCCTCGCGCAACCACCATTTCCACGTGGGCGACCGCATCATGGTTGTGGGTCCCGAGGAGAATGTAAACCGCGTGGCCGACCTGCTGGGCAACAGCCTGAAGCGACTCGACGCGCCAAACATCGCCACCATCTTCATCGGCGTCATTCTCGGCATCCTCTTCGGCAGCCTGCCCATCGCCATTCCCGGAATGCCCGTGCCGCTGAAGCTCGGACTGGCCGGCGGCCCACTCATCATCGCCATCCTCATCGGACGCTTCGGCCATCACCTGAAGCTCGTCACCTACACCACCACCTCAGCCAACATGATGCTTCGCGAGGTTGGACTCGTGCTGTTCCTCGCCAGCGTGGGCATCAAGGCTGGTGATGCGTTCTGGGAGACGGTTATCGCGGGCGACGGCCTGAAATTCGTCTATACGGGCTTCCTCATCACGGTGATTCCCATTCTCATCATTGGCACCGTGGCCCGTCGTCGCTACAATTTCAACTACTTCACGATTATGGGAATGCTCGCCGGCACCTACACCGACCCGCCCGCACTGGCCTATGCCAACGCATCGTGCTCGCGCGAGGCTCCTGCCGTGGGCTATTCCACGGTCTATCCGCTTGCGATGTTCCTGCGCATTTTCACGGCGCAGTTGCTCATCCTTTTCTTCTGCGGAATCGGGTAGTTTTTATTGAGGGTATAATTCCGAATAGAACTTCTTCCTCTTGGCATAATATTGCCAAAGCAGGGAGAAGTTTTTTCGTTCTTCGAGGGCAGGCAGACAACGGCTGCGCTGGATGCACTCGCGGTCCTCGCGAAATTCGGGAAGCCATTTTCTGAACGCGCGGCGAGCCTTATAGATGGCCTTGAAATCACCGACGTTGCGATTCAGAAGCAATGTCTGCCAGGCGGCGAGGTAGTCGAGAAACCAGCGGCGACGCATCACGCGATGCAAATCCTCCTCGGGCAGGCATTTATAGAGCATCGTCAGGTTGTTGCGGAAGTTCAGGAAGGTCTTCATCGGGTTGCCTTTCGGCAGCGTGCCGCCACCAAGATGATACACCACGCTCTGGGGCAGGCATACAATTCTGCGTCCCATGATTTTCAGCCGCCAACAGAGGTCTATTTCCTCGTTGTGGGCAAAAAAACGCGAGTCGAAGCCGCCGGCACGCCAAAAATCCGTGCTGCGAATCATCAGGCAGGCTCCTGTGGCCCACAAGATTTCGACGGGCGAGTCATATTGTCCGCGGTCGGATTCGAGGGTATCGAAGAGTCGGCCACGGCAAAACGGGTAGCCGTAGCGGTCGAGGAATCCGCCCGCCGCGCCAGCATATTCAAATCGGCTCTTGTCGGTGTGGGAAAGCAGCTTGGGCTGGCAGGCCGCCACGTCGTCGTGAGCATCCATATAGGCCACGAGCGGATTGAGCCAGTGCGGCGTCACCTCTACATCGCTGTTGAGCAGCACGAAATATTCTGCATCGAGGTGTTTGAGAGCCTCGTTGTAGCCACCGGCAAAGCCGAGGTTTTTCGCAAGTCGGATCGTGAGCACCGACGGATAGTTTTCCGCCAGAAAAGCCAGCGAGTCATCAGAAGAGCCGTTGTCGGCCACGACAAGCGCCACGTCGTCCGTCAGCGATGCCGTCACCGACGGCAGATACGTTTCAAGCATCTTCCGTCCGTTCCAATTCAGTATGACGATTGCCGTTTTCATCATTTTCTTAAATTATTTGTGCCATCAACGCCGTCTTATCGCGATTGAAACCGCCCAGCCTCACGCGCAGCAGCTGGTTGTCGTACTCCTCGCGCGACTCCGTCGGCGGAAGCTCCACGCGGATGTAGTTGCGCGTGAATCCGTGCATGGCGCGGCCTCGCGTGGCTTTCTCGAAGAGCACCTCGGCCTCTTGTCCGATGTGGCGGGCATAAAACGCCTCGGTTTTCTCGTCGGAGAGTTTCAGAAGCCGCTGCGAACGGCGTTTTTTCTCCTTGTCGGCGACAACGAGCGGGATGCGCAGGGCCGCCGTGCCCGGACGCTCGGAATAGGGAAAAACGTGGAGCTGCGTGATGTCGAGAGCGTGCAGGAAATCGTAGCACGCCTCGAAAAACTCAGGGGTTTCGCCGCGCGTGCCCACCATCACGTCCACGCCGATGAAGGCATTGGGCATCTGCGCCTTGATGCGTTGTATTTTCTGGGCGAAAAGCGCCGTGTCGTAGCGCCGGTGCATGAGTTTGAGCACCTCGTCGCTGCCGCTTTGCAGCGGAATATGGAAGTGCGGCATGAAGGCGCGGCTCTGGGCGCAATAGTCGATGAGTTCGTCGCTGAGCAGGTCGGGCTCGAGACTGCTGATGCGATAGCGCTGGATGCCCTCCACGCGGTCGAGCGCCCGCACCAGGTCGAGGAATTTCTCGCCTGTGGTCTGTCCGAAATCGCCGATGTTCACGCCCGTCAAGACAATTTCCTTGCCGCCCTCACGAGCCGCTTCCTCGGCCTGCGCCACGAGCGATGCAATGCTCGGATTGCGCGAAAAGCCTCGGGCGAAAGGAATCGTGCAGTAGGTGCAGAAATAGTTGCAGCCGTCTTGCACCTTCAGAAAGTAGCGCGTGCGGTTGCCGCGCGAGCACGAAGGCGCGAAAGTCTTGATGTCGCGCGTCTTCTCCACGGCGTGAACGGTCGTTTTTCCGTCGTTTCGCGTCCACGCCTCGCTCAGAAACTGAATCAAATCAGCCTTTTCGTTGGCTCCAAGCACGAGGTCCACACCTTCAATCTGCCCGATTTTCGTCGGTTCCAACTGCGCGTAGCAGCCCGTCACCACCACGAATGCCCGCGGATGCTCGCGCACGACGCGGTGAATCGTCTGGCGGCACTTGTGGTCGGCCACCTCCGTCACCGAACACGTATTGATGAGGCAGAGGTCGGCCTCTTCGCCCTTCACCGCCGTCTGCACGCCCATCTGCTGAAGCATCTTTGCAAAGGTCGATGTCTCAGAGAAGTTCAGCTTGCAGCCCAGCGTGAAGTAGGCCGCTTTCTTGTCTTGAAAGGCTGAAGAGTCAATCATGCTGCAAAATTACGAAAAATCTGAGTAAGCGAGAAATAAACGAATAGATTTGTTTATTCGAGCACGAAGATTTTATCCAATGAAAGTGGGCAAAAAACATTTTTTTTGCTTTTATAAAATGCCATCTTAACAGTTTAACTTTTTTAACATTATGTAAATGGTTGATTTTCAACGATTTGCAAAAAAGTTACATTTTTCATCGAAAAAAAAACAAAAAAAAAGAACAACGTATCAAAAAAATGCTTTACCTTTGCACCGTTTTAATAAACAAAGATTGTTTTACAAATTAAAAAGCAAAGAAAAATGAAGAAAGTAATGTTTATGTTCGCAGCTGCTGCTATGTTCGCAGCTTGCGGTAACACTCAGAAGCCTGTTGAGCAGGTTGAAGAGCAGGTTGAAGAGGCTGTTGTCGTTGACACCACCCTGAACGCCGCTGACACAGCTGCCGTTCTCGCTGAGCTCGGTGTTGCATCCGTTGAGGAAGCTAACGCTGACACGCTGCAGGTGAAGCTCGACGCTATCCTCGCTGGCAAGTTTGAGGCTTTCGAAAAGGCTCAGGCTGAGGCTGCTGCCGCTACTGAGGAAGCTACTGAGGAAGCCGCCGAAGAGGCTACTGCTCCCACAGAAGAGTAAGCAAATTAGCTCGAACTAAAAGCACTTAGGATACCGCTGGGTCTTAGAGACCTGGCGGTTTTTCTTTGCAGATTCCCCACCCTATTGCGACTATTCTTCACCAACGCTTTGATTTATAGGAAAAAATGTGTACCTTTGCACCCGCAAATTAAATTAATAAGGTAAGACGACATGATAACATTAACGGATCTCGCGATTCAATTCGGAAAGCGAGTACTTTACAAAGACGTGAACATCAAGTTCACAAGCGGAAACATCTACGGCGTGATCGGTGCCAACGGAGCCGGCAAATCGACCCTGCTCAAGGCCATCAGCGGCGAGCTGGAGCCGAACAAGGGCAGCGTGGAGCTGGGAGCTGGCGAGCGTCTGTCGGTGCTTTCGCAAGACCACTTCAAATACGACGAATTCACGGTGACCGACACCGTGCTGATGGGCCACCAGCCGCTCTGGGAGAACATGAAGGAGCGCGAGGCACTCTATTCGAAGCCCGAAATGACCGAGGAAGACGGCAACCGCGCCGCCGAGCTGGAGATGGCCTTCGCCGAAATGAACGGCTACGAGGCCGAGAGC
>DFHC01000118.1:0-810 GCA_002372575.1 bacterium UBA3734
TACAGGTTTTGGTTCTGTCATTCTGGGTTCGAATCCCGGTCACCCAACGCACGACAGATGGCTCCCGTAGCCATCTGTTTTTGTTTATGGCTGCAGGCGGTCTTGCGTCATTCGTGTCATGTATTGTTGGATGATGGCTTTCAGCTCTTTTTCGAGTTGAGAGTTGAGAGTTGAGCGTTCCTCACTCCTCGTTTCTCGCATGACTCCAGACTTCCCCATTAAATTATTCTTCATCAGCGAATCGGTGAGGGCATACAGGCCAACCGTCTGCTTGCCGTCGAACTGTAGCACGTGGCCGTTTTTCACGTATTGATAGATGCCATTCAGGTAGTTCACGGCCCATGTTTCCTCTGCTGGTGTGTTGAGAAGGTCGATGCCGAAGGCGAAATAGGGTTTTTGGTATCCCAGCATCCCCATCAGCGTGGGCAGAATGTCGATTTGTTGGGCTATTTTGTCCTGAATTTCGGGTGCGCGTCCGGGTTCGTAGATGATAATCGGAGAGCAGAATCCGCCGAGGTCGGTCTGGTAATAGGCGTGGTCGGAGAGGTTCGTGTGGTCGCTTGTGAGCACGAAAATCGTGTTCTGGAACCACGGCTGTCGGCGTGCGGTTTCAAAGAATTTCCCGATGGCCATGTCGGTGTAGCGAATACACTTGTGGATGATGAGGCTTTCTTCGGGATAGGTCTCTTTGTACTTCTCGGGAATGGCGTAAGGATGGTGGCTCGAGGCTGTGAATACAGCCGTCATAAAGGGCTCTTTCATCTCCGACATCTTCGTGGCATAGTATTGCAGGAACGGCTCGTCCCAGAT
>DFHC01000118.1:866-5163 GCA_002372575.1 bacterium UBA3734
TCGTCCCAGATGGCCCACATGCCGTCGAAATCGCTGTCGCCCCCGAATCGGCGGTCTTCGTTGTAGTCCTCGCGACCGTAGTAATTCTGGAAACCCGTTTTTCGTGCGAAGGCCTGAAATCCCATCGAGCCACGTTGGGCACCGTGGAAAAAGGCCGTTTGGTAGCCTTCGTCAGCGAGCAGCGAGGCGATGCCGCCGACGTTGTTCATGGAAGCGGGCGTCAGGAAAAACGGCTCGACGAACATTGGTATTGACGAGAGAATCGAGGGCATTCCGTCGATCGACTTCCGACCGTTGCAATAGGAATGGGTGAAGGTGACGCTTTGGGCTATCAGCGAATCAACGAAGGGCGTATAGCCTTTATACTGTCCGTTTTCAAGGTTTTTATTGAGTGCGCCGATGTATTCGCGTCCGAAGCTCTCGACGATGAGGATGACGACGTTTTTCTTGGGAGTCTCACCTAACCTCTCCGAAGGGCGGGGAAAATGGACAGGAGAATAGATATTTTCCAATTCTTGCTCGTTGGAGTAGTAGTTGGGTATGGCGAAAACGTCTTTCCCGATGGTTCGAATGATTGAAAACGGCGTGTTGAGCACCAGCGCGGCATCCGTGGGACGAGCGGCATATTGGTTTGCGTTTGAAATGGTGATGGGTCGCACGGCCGTGGTGAATCCGCCTCGCATTCCGGCAATGCAGAGTGGAGCCATCACGAGCAGCGACAGCAGGCACACGAGGCTGTACGCCCATCGGTGCAGCATTTGTTTATGGTTCAGGCGAGGATTGGCGTAGAGTTTCCACACCAGCACCATGACGACGATGAAAAGCACGACGAAATACCAATGGCCCAGAAATTCCGTGCCGACGACGCCCCACAGGTTGTTCTCGTTGGAAAACTCGCGGAAAACGGTGCTTGTCGTGCGACGCATCGTGTATTGAAAATAGACGGCATCGGCGAGGTTGATGGCCAGTGCAAGGGCGTTAATCACTATGAAAACCCACTTGCAGACGTTGTGATACGCGCCGTTTTCTTTCCTGTAGAATGGAAAAAGCATCAGTACGATGTAGAGTGCGTTCGTATAGAAAATGGCCGACGTGTCGAACAAGAGTCCGCCAAGGAAAACGTCTGAAGTATAGTTCAGATAGCTCGAATTTTCAAGGTAAAAGGCCATGCGGGCAATCTGATAGGTCAGAAAGACCAGCAGCAGGTTCCAGAGGAGTGTCACGAGTGGCGAATAAACCGTGTTGAGAATTTTTTTCATCGTTCGTTCAGGTCTTTTGAGGCAGCTTGCAGTATCGCCTTGCCCAGCGTTTCTAACTCAGGATTCTTTTTGCCAATTTCGACGTCCACGCGCTTGCTGATGAGGTCGTAATTCAGGAAACTGGCACTATCGATCACGGAAAAGCCCTCTGTATAGGTATTGATGGCAAAGGGGCGCGTATAGGTGCTGCTCATCACGTCGCGACTGAAGGTAAAATCGTCGTGCGGAAGTCCCAACTGTCCCAGAAGCGTGGCGGCGAGGTCGGTTTGGTTGCACACCTGCTCGATTCGCCTCGGTTCTTTCACGGCTCCACCCGTCCAAATCATCGGGATGTGGTTCGTCAGGGGGTGTCGCTCGTCGAAATTCTGATACGGGATTCCATGGTCTGGCAGCAGAATGACGAGCGTATTGTTCCAAGTTTCGGTTTGGCGGAATTGGTCGATGAAATTCCCCAGACACTGGTCAAGATAGTAAAAAGCGTTGAGAATTTCGTCATCGAAATGCTGGATGGGCACGTCCCACGGTGCATGACTGCTCAGCGTGGAAAATCCGATGAGGAAAGGCTGTGAGAGGGTTGTCGTGGCTTCAAACAGGCTTTTGAATGTGATTTCGTCGCATACGCCCCACTGCGATGTGCGTTGTTCATCGCGCGAGTAGTCGGCCTTCCATTTCAGGGTCTGAAAACCACCGGAAATCAAGTAGCTGCGCATGTTCGTGAAGTTGATGTCGCCACCGTAGATGTAGTGAGTGCTGTAATTGCGCTCGTTTTTCAGGGTTCTGGCCATGTGGGGCAGTGTGCGTGATTTTGAGGGGATTTTCATCACCGACATCGTGGGAAACGACGGATATCCGCTCCACGTGCAGACGGTGCCTCGGTCGGTGCGCCAGGTGTTGCCATAGCAGTTGGTGAAGTAGATGCCCTCTTCGGCCAGTCGGTTCAGATTCGGGGTAACATCCTCTCGTCCGGCGATTTCGGTGAATGTTCCGCCGCATCCTTCCAAAAGAATGAGGATAATGTTCGGTGTTTGGGTATTCAGCAGCGAGTCGCAGCCAATGCTCTGCGTGTTGTAGTGTTCGCGGATGATTTTTGCACAAGCCTCGTCGTCCATGTAGTGATAGACCGTATTGTTGCTGGCCGACTTCTCGAACGAGGCGAAAAAGCTAAAAACAGGGTTCACCGCCGCATGGTTGAGAAACTGATTTTGCGAGAAATAGACCTGTCCGATGTTGGTCGTTGATTCGCTGAGACCGCCGCGGATGCCGATGATGAGACAAGGAATGAGCAGCAGGGCTATCAGCGATTCCACAAAGCGGTGCTTACTTGGCGAAATTTTCCATCGAGGCAGCGTGTAGGCCATGAAAAAAATGTAGCACAGCAGGATGACGACGAGAAGTCGGACAACGATGTAGCCCTTGCTGACGCTGGCCATGGCCTCTGTAGGCGTTTCGAGGTATTGCAGGCACGAGGCATCAAGCTTGAAGAGCCAAAACTCGTAGAGGCTGGTATCGGCCACGAAAGCCAATGCAAACATGATGGAAATGACGGCGTAGTAAACCTTCAAAATTCCCTCCAGAACCTTATTCCAACCCGTGAAAACGGTGACCACGACGCAAAGAAACGGCATGATGATGAAATACAATGCCATGCTGAGGTCGAGCGAAAGTCCGTGGCGAAGCACATCCAATACGTCGGCAGCAGAAAATGTCCGTCCATTTGCGTTGCAGAGCATGAAAATCGGCTTTGCAGCGACGAAAATCAGCACCGTCAGCAGGTAGGTTTTAAGGAGATAGAGGGCTCTTTGCAGCATTGTTCAGAGGCTTTGCATATCGTTGAGTTTGCGGTAGTAGCCGTCGATGGCGAGCAGCTCGTCGTGGGTGCCGCGTTCCACGATTTGGCCTTCGTGGAGCACGCAAATCTCGTCGGCGTTCTTGATGGTGGAGAGGCGATGGGCAATGGCCACGGTGGTGCGCGTTTTCATCAGTCGCTCCAGCGCGTCCTGCACGAGCCGCTCGCTTTCGGTGTCGAGGGCCGAGGTGGCTTCGTCGAGGATGAGGATGGGTGGATTTTTCAGGATGGCGCGGGCGATGGAAACGCGCTGTCGCTGTCCGCCGGAGAGGCGTCCGCCACGGTCGCCGATGTTCGTGTCGTAGCCATGTTCCGACTGCATGATGAAGTCGTGGGCGTTGGCGATGCGGGCGGCTTCAACAATTTTGGAGTTCAGGAGTTCAGAAGTTGCAGGCGAATGTCCAGTAGTTACAGGAGACTTGTCTGAACTCCCGAACTCCTGAACGCCCAAACTCCTTTCCGTTGTTCCAAAAGCAATATTATTCCGGAACGAATCGTTGAAGAGAATCGCCTCCTGATTCACGTTTCCGATGAGCTGGCGCAGGTCGTGCAGGCCAAGGTCTTTCACGTTGATGCCGTCGATGAGCACCTCGCCCTTCTGCACGTCGTAGTAGCGTGGGATGAGATCGACGAGCGTGGATTTTCCCGAGCCCGACTGCCCGACGATGGCGATGGTTTTCCCCTTCGGAATCACGAGATTGATGTCGCGGAGCACCCATTGTTCGCCATAGCCGAACCACACATTCCTGAACTCAATCTGATGTTCAAACGAGTGGATGGGCGTCGGATTTTCCTTCTCCTTGATGTCGTTTTCGGCCTTCAGAATCTTGTCGATGCGCTCCATCGAGGCCAATCCCTTCGGAATGTTGTAGCCCGCGCGCGAAAACTCCTTCAGCGGGTTGATAATCGAGTAGAGAATCACCATGTAATAGATGAAAACGGGCCCCGACAGCGTTTGGTTGTTCAACACGAGCACACCGCCGAACCACAACACCACCACAATCATCACCGTGCCGAGAAATTCCGACATCGGATGCGCCATCGACTGCCTGATGTTCACGCGCATCAGGTCGTTGCGATAGGCCGAATTCACGCGGTCGAAGCGAGCGTTCATCGTCTCCTCGGCACAAAACGCCTTGATGATGCGCAGTCCGCCGAGTGTTTCCTCCACCTGGCTCATCGTGTCGCTCCA
>DFHC01000124.1:0-21200 GCA_002372575.1 bacterium UBA3734
TGGTTGTAGAGCAGGATGCCGTTGTAGGGCTTGTTTTCCTCTATCAGCGACTTGTCAACCGTGATGGTGCCGCTGAGCGTACAGGGATTGCCGAAGGGATCGACCGAAGGATAGTTGAACACGTAGTTCATGTAGTCGGGGAATATCCCTACTGGGATGCTGTCAGTGATGCAGGCACGAGGAAGTGTGGACTTTGCCATCCAGTCTTGAATCAAATCGTTCTTTTTGCTTCCTGCCTTGGTCAGCGAGCCCTTGTGGGAGCTGTTGCTGAAGGCAATACGTCCCTGCGTGCCATTCATTTTGATTTGAGTAACATCGACAAAGTCGTCGTGACCGCCGTCGCTGCGCGTATGAGACGGCATGAGGGTTATGCTCGTATTCTCGGCAGTCAGGGTGATATGTCCTTCTGCATCCACCTGCCATGTAAACGGGGCGTCTTTCGGACCGCCGTAAACCACAAGCGGCTCGTTGAATTCGTCGTCAAACACTGCCAATGCGACGTAGCCCGTGTGGTCGGCTTTGAACTCCGCTGCTATCAATGCGCGGTCGAAGGGCTTTCCGTTCTCGGTCACGTCCTGATAGTCGAACTCCTCGTGCCACAGACCGACGAGGTTCTCTTCCATCTCCTGTTGGCTGTGGGTTTCGATGTTGTTGGTGTCGTCTGAACAGCCACTGATGCCCATCAGGAATACTATCACGGCAAATATTGCAAAGATTTTCTGTTTCATATTTCTTTTTTTTACGTTTACACAACTGACTGCAAAGTCCTTGCCGAAGTAATTGGCTTCTCGCTTGTCGCCAGTTGTATATGCAGGTGCAAAGATACTATTTTTTCACTAGTGTCCACTAAAAATGAAGGAAAAAATGAAAAATCTGGTTTTAATTTTGATTTCTCGTCTTTTCTGCTTACCTTTGTATCACCTTTCTAGCACAAAGGAATATACAGGGCTCCTAATAGTTCGTAACCAAAAATGAGTAAGATGATGGGAATGAAAGCAAAAGTACTGATGGCGGTAATCGCTTTTGTCGCCATGGGAGTGACAACTGCCAGCGCACAGATTACACAAGAGCAGTTGCAGACTGGAAGTGACGAACAGCTGCTGAGGGAATGGATCAGGGTGCTTTCGCATGATGAATTTGGCGGAAGAAAACCCATGACGCCCTATGAGGACAAGACGGTGGACTACCTTGCCAAGCAGTTGGAGGTAATGGGCCTGGAGCCCGCCTTCAACGGCAGTTGGTCTCAGCCCTTTGAAATGATTGCGGTAACAGCCAAGCCCGTGAGCAGCGGATTCTCCGTGAGTGGGAAGAAGAAATCGGTGCTTCGCTATCCCGACGACATGATTATCTGGACGACGCGCGCCACAGAGAAAATCGATTTGAAGAAGGCCGAGTATGTGTTTTGCGGTTTTGGCATCAACGCGCCCGAATACGGCTGGAACGACTACGAGGGCATCGACGTGAAAGGCAAGATAGTGATTGTCATGGTCAACGACCCGGGCTTTTATGACAGCCAGCTCTTCAAGGGACGCAATATGACCTATTACGGCCGTTGGACTTATAAGTTCGAAGAGGCGCAGCGACAGGGAGCTGCCGGTTGTCTGGTGCTTCATCATACGGAAGCCGCAAGCTACGGGTGGCACGTCTGCGTGAATGGCCACCTGAGTGACAATCTCGGCATCTATCATCCCAATACGCGCAACGCCGACGAGTTGGCCGTCAGAGGATGGCTGCATGAGGACGGCTGCAAAAAGCTGTTTCTTGCTGCCGGCATGGACATGAACAAGGCACTGGCCGAGGCGAAAAGACCGGGCTTCAAGAGTTTTTCCCTGAATGTGAAAGGTGACGTGAAGATGAATGTCACTTACGACATCAAAAAGACGCGCAATGTGGGCGGCATACTCCGAGGAAACAGCCACAATGGTGAGGCCGTGGTGTTCTGTGCCCACTGGGATCATCTGGGCATCGGGAAAGCCGACGAACACGGCGATACGATATACAACGGTGCGGCCGACAATGCATCGGGCATGGCTGGAGCCTTGCTCGTGGCTAAGAAGTTCAAGGAGATGCCCCAACCGCGTCGTGACCTGTTGTTCTTCTTCCCCTCGTCGGAGGAGAGCGGACTTTTCGGCTCGGCGTATTACTGCGATCACCCTGCCGTGCCGATGGAGAAGACGGTGGCCTGCCTTAATTTTGAGAGCATCGGTCCAGCCGAGCTGACGCGCGATGTCGTGATTTTGGGCGGAGGGGAAAGCGATCTGGACCATTATTATGTGGCTGCCGCCGCTGCCCAGGGCCGTTATATCTATTTCGACGACGACAACTCCGACGGCTGGTTTTACCGCTCTGACCATTATAATTTTGTGAAAAAGGGTGTGCCTGCGGTGGTGTTGGAAAACGGCCGTCATCCCGTGGATGTGAGCAAGCCCAATAAATACCCGATGCCCGTGTGGTATCACAAACCATCCGACGAGTATCGTGAGGACTGGGATGTCAGCGGCACATTGAGCAATGTGAACCTGATTTTTAGCGTAGGGCTGTCGTTGTCGAACAATTCCCGATAAGGAAAAACTTCGCAAGTCTGTGACTGAGCGGAAAGTGGCCAAGTCGCACTTTTTCAGAATTTTTTTTGTCAAATTTCGTTGATTTACAATAAAAGTGTTACCTTTGCAGTTGAAACCATCAATAACTACGCATTTAAACTAAACCAAAAAACGATAGAAAAAACGATGAAACACCTGAAACACTACGTACTCGCCGTCGTGGCTGCCGTGCTCTTCTCGGCCTGCGGAACGACGCGCACCGTGCCCCTCACCGGACGCAAGCAAAACCTCATGATCAGCGACCAGGAAGTGCTCTCGCTCAGTGCCTCGGAATACTCGAAGTACATGGCGAGCGCAAAGAAATCGACCAACGCCGCGAACACCGCTATGGTGCAGCGCGTGGGACAGAAACTGGCCAACGCCGTGCAGACCTACCTGACGAACAACGGCTACGCCAACGAGCTGCAGAACTACGCATGGGAGTTCAACCTCGTGGCCGACCAGAACGTGAACGCCTTCTGCATGCCGGGCGGGAAAATCGTGGTCTATGAAGGGCTGCTGCCCGTGACGCAAAACGAGGCGTCGCTGGCCGTGGTGCTCGGACACGAGATTGCCCACGCCGTGGCCAACCACTCGGCGGAGCAGATGTCGAAGCAAATCAAGCAGCAATACGGCCTGCAGATTGGGTCGGCCGTGGCCGGAGCGCTGGGCGTGGGACAGAATGCGCAGAGCATTGCGCAAATCATTGCGCAGCAAGGCCTGCAGTTCCGCAACCTGAAATACTCGCGCGACCACGAGACCGAGGCCGACCACATGGGACTGATTTTCTCGGCCATGGCCGGCTACGACCCCAACGCCGCCGTCACCTTCTGGCAGCGCATGGCCGCCACGTCGAACAACAACACCGCCGAGTTCCTCAGCGACCACCCGAGCGACGAAACGCGCATCCGCAACATCCAGTCGAAGTTCCTCGCCGAGGCACTGAAATACTACCATGCCGCCACGGGCACAACCACAACTACAACCACTGCGCCCAAGAAATCGGCAACGAAAACCATCAAGATTTCGTCGAAGAAGAAATAACGACGCTATGAGTCCTGTTTTCAGACGTGAGAATATATATACATTCAAGATATATTCCAACGAGGAGGAACGGCTACATATTCACGTTCTCTGTGACGGGAAAGAAGCCAAATTTTGGTTGGAGCCTGAGGTAGAGTTAGCCAAGAATACAGGCATCCCCGAACACAGACTAAGCGAAATTAAGAAAATTGTAGAAAAATATGCAGACAGTTTCAAAGAACAATTTCGAAAACACATCGGCAAGCGTATTGATGATTAATGCCGACGGCATTATGCTCAGTGTTCAGGGGCATGACTATTTCCTGTCGTACAACCGTATTCCGTGGATGCAGGATGCCCCCATACGCAGCGTTCTTAATGTGCAAATGAGTGGCCCGGAATCCATCGAGTGGCCAAGTCTTGACGTTGACCTCGAAATCGATAGCCTTCGCCATCCTGAACGCTACCCGCTTGTAATCAAACGAAACCAGCTGGACTTCGTGGCTGAGCAGTAAGTTCAGGCCATCTGTTTGCCCAAAACACCGCCCCGCCGCTTCTCACGAAGCAGTGGGGCGGCTTTCTTTGTAAAATGAAGTGTCACAAAGAAATCATATAACTAAAATCGTATTCAGGCGATGTTCACCATTTTCCGTTTTCAGCGTTTCCAGCCAACAACTCGTAGGCGATGTTGTCGCAGAGCATCGAGCAGCCCACGCCTTCGGGCTTGTCGGGCAAGTCGTCCGTCGAGGTTGATGGCGTTGGCGATGCCTGCGCCACCACATTCTTCGATGGAATTTCGCGCACGACGACGCGCGTCTGATACACCGTGTCGCGGATGGTTTCGCGCACGAGAATCGTGTCGAGATGCACGATGTTCTTCACAACGGGCGACTCCTGCGTTTCTGCGCCGCCTGACGGGTGCCGAAATTCCTCGTTCACACCGAATCCAGCCAGAAATCCCACGAGACAGGCAGCCGCAGCCCACCAACGATGCTTAGCCGAAGGCAAGGGCTTCACCGCAGCGTTGCGGAACTCGGGCGGCACCGGTAGTGCCTCGTTTTGCTCGTCGCGCAGCTGTTGCGCAGCGCGGATGATGTCGTTGTCGCTCAACAAGTTCGACGGTTTTGCAAAATTATCTTTCTTCATATTCTTTGAGTTGTTTTCGGATGATGGTCATGGTTTTGTGCAATCTCGATTTCACGGTTCCTTCGGGAATCTGCAGGATTTCGGCCACTTGCGGCACGGTGAGTTCTTCTTCGTGGCGCAGCGAGAACAGCAGCCGAAGCGGAGGCGGCAGTCCGTCGAGCACCTTGCCGAGGGCGGCGAGCAGCGTTTGCTGGTCGAGTCGCAGTTCAATCTGCTGTTCTTCCATCGGCTGGCGGTCGAGCTGGGCGAGATAGTCCGTTTCGTAGGCCCGATGGCGATAGCGGTTGCGCAGCAGGTTGTAGGCGATGGTGAAGAGCCACGCGGCCTCGTTGCCGTTGTCGGAAAGGCGCTCGCCAGCCTCGAAAGCCCGCAGGAAGGTGTCGTGGGTGGCATCGGCGGCAGCCTGCGCGTCGTGGCCGAGTTGTCGCAAGAAGAAACCTTGCAGCCGTCGGGCGTAGCGTTGGTAGAGAGCCTTTTGCCAGTTGTCGGAATCGGTTCGGTGCATCATTTCTTCTCTTGCTTGGCTGGGGGTTCAGCGTTTTTGTCGGCTTCTTTGGCCTTTTTCTCGGCTTCTTCAATATCCTTCAAGAATTCTTCTATACGATTTTTCTCAATATCTTCCAACTCTTTCAATGCTTTCTCAAGGTCTTGCATAGTCTTTCCTTCTGGCAGCGCATCCGCTCCTTGATTGGCCATTTGCCTGAATGTTGTAATCCACGGTCCTACCATGATTCGGAAGAAAAGGCGTCCCAACCGCAGATAGCCTTCGCGGTCGTTTTTCTTGTACCAAGGCAATTGGTCTTTAAACAATTCGATATAATTATTGGCATAGGAACTTTCGTCGTCGCCCCATCTCCAACCTCGATGCCACTCATTTTTGGGTTTCTGGAACTCATAGAGCAGGTATTCCAAATGATAGCGATGGTCGATGTTACGGCGTTTCACGGCGAAATTGTCGTAGGGCGTAGCAGAATAGCGCATTGTCAGTCCTTCGTTGTAAAGCCGGGCCCTCAAACTGTCAGTAAGCCAGTTGCCGTTCATTCCCCAAGCCGAAAAACACACGGGACGGGGTGAGTGGTCGCAAAGGTGTTGCACAACCTCTTTGTGCCAGTCATCCTCATTTGTCCATGTTCCATGTATGCGCAGCCACTCGTTATAATCGAGTTCTGGAACTCCTAACTTTCTGAAAGCCTGTGCATTGTAATCTTTGTCGAAGCATATATTTTGATTGTAGAACACTTTGTCACGATGCCGTCCCATGACATTTTGAATGATAAGTTTCGGAATGATGTCACCATGCCCATTTCCGATGTAAAGAGCCGAATCGGGCATCCCTTGCAACTCGTTGAAATGATATTGCAGCACATTTTGGGAAATCAGCCTGCGGTTGTAGAGTTCAAAGAGCAGTTTATTCGTGCGCAAGGTGTCGCAGTTATCCATCATGATGCCAATGAGGTCGTTCATATCACGATTACTCACTTCGTCGGGCAAAACCTCCATTGCTTTGCAGGCGTATTTGTACTGGGCACGTGCCCATTTTTCACCATTGTCATCTGGATCTTCAACTGATGAATAATGTATCATCATAAAATAATAGGTGTAGGTGTCGGGGATGCTTTCGCGCAATCGTTGGGCATAATTAATGCGAGCCCTTTGGCTTTCATCCCCCCAGCCACGCTTCATCCAATACGTTAGCAATACTTCTGAATAGTTGCGCCAACCGATTTCGTCGGTGGGATGCTGCCGAGTGTATTCTTCCCATTCCCGATAGAGTTGGGCAACTATCGTGGTGTCGGTGTGGGCTTCGCAGTCATAGAAGTCGGGGCCGTAGAGAAGTTCAATTTTGCCATCTTCTCTGGGATGCAGATACTCCTTGTCGTTCGGGTTTACCTGTGCCATTGTCGTGAACGAGATGGTTGCGGCAAGCGCGAGGGTTGTCAGTATTCGTTTCATAATTCTTAATTTTTTAGTTTTTACCTTTTGATTTTTAACTCTTCAGAAGGGCCTTTCTGAAAGTGCATACACTTGAAACGCGAAATCGTTCACAAATTTCGTCATTTTTTCTGTTTTTTCGGAGTTTCTGAGCCATAATCTCGAAAATTTTGTTTAAATTTGCAGGCGATATGGCCACGAAACGAACCACTGGCACGAGCTTCGACTCCCTGATGAGCGACCTGCGCGCACGGAAGTTTGCCCCCATCTATCTGCTGATGGGCGAGGAGCCGTATTACATCGACCAAATCGCCGACTACATCGCCGACCACGTGCTTGGCGAAACCGAACGCGACTTCAACCAAACCATCGTTTTCGGCTCCGACACCACGGCGGCGCAGGTGGCCGACATGGCGCGGCGCTTCCCGATGATGGCCGAGCATCAGGTGGTTATCGTCAAAGAGGCGCAGAACCTGAAAAACCTCGAGCCACTCGTGGCCTACGCCGAAAAACAGCCCACGAACTCGACCATTCTCGTGCTCTGCCACAAAAACGCCTCGCTCGACCGCCGCAAGAAGGTCAACAGCAGCCTGATTGCCATCGTGGAGCGCATTGGCGTGGTGTTCGAGAGCAAGAAGAAAGACGAGCGCGACCTGCCGACCTTCATCGAGGCCTATCTGAAGAAGAAAGGCGCGGAAATCGACTACAAGGCCTCGCAGATGATGGCCGACCACATCGGTGCCGACCTGAGCCGGCTCTCGTCGGAGCTCGACAAAGTGCTGATTTCGCTGCCCGAAAACGGCGAAAAAAAGGTTACGCCCGAGATTGTGGAGCGCGAAATTGGCGTGAGCAAGGAGTTCAACAGAGTTGAGTTGAGAGCCGCCATCATCAACCGAAACGTGTTCAAGGCTAACCAAATTGTGAAATATTTTGACAAAAATCAAAAAGCAGGGTCGGTCTATTCCGTCCTTCCGCTGCTCTTCAACTATTTCCAAAATCTGATGCTGGCCTACTATGCACCCAACCGCTCAAACGAGAACGCCGTGGCCCAACATTTGGGACTGAAATCGGGGTGGGCAGCTCGCGAATATATGACCGGAATGAGAAATTACAGCGGAATGAAAACGCTGCAAATTATTTCGAAAATGAGAGAAATCGATGCCAAAAGTAAGGGCATCGAAAACCCAAATACCGACTCAGGCGAACTGATGAAGGAACTCATTTTCTTCATTCTTCACTAAAAAAACGATTATTTTTTCTATTTTGAGCCAAAAAAGTGCTTTTTGGAAGTGTAATTTTTGGCCAAGAATCGTTTGATAAAAGGCGGTTTCAGCGATTTGACCCCCTCTCAGATTTAAAATTTTTCGCCATTTTGGCCGAGAATCCAGAATTTCTTAAAATAAGGCGATTTTTTGCCACTTTTCAACAAACCAATTTAGCATTAAGATTTGTTAGCATTTTACATTCTGAATTTAAAACGCTAAAGATTTGCAGTTTTATACGATATTTAGGTTTTTGATTTGTAAAATATACATTTCTATATTCGATGATGTTCAAAACATTTAATTTTCAATATTCAAAATTTAGGGTTTTAATTTTCAAATGTATAGATATTCTATATTGATTTTTCGTCATAATTGATTAAATATGAGCGACTTATATGTTTTTTATGAAGTAAATGCGAAGTTTTGGACATTCGTCTGGAAACTTTGATTGCATATTCCTATAAAAAAGCGGTTTTTAATATGAATAACTAAATTATTCCCAGTTAGTTATGTTTTCTTCATTCAATTTTATTCTATCCCCTATTTTTACCTGAAAATTCAGGTTTTTAATTCCAAACTGCTTTCTCGATTTTTATATTTTTGTTTTGTGAATTTTCGGAAATCAATATCGAAATTTAAAAATTAAAAATTTTCGTCACATTTGTTGTGTATTCCAATTTTTTGTTTTACCTTTGTAAAATCAACGGAAAATCGCCCATTTGGGGCAAAAATTGCACTAAATAGAAAAAATATGAAGGATCGAATCAGAAAAATTATGGAGAGTCAGCACATGACGCAGCAAACTTTTGCACAATTTGTGGAGATGTCGCCGGCATCGCTCAGCAGCATTTTCAATGGCAGAACCAAACCTACCCTCAACATCGTCGAGGCGATTAAGCAAAAAATTCCTGCCATCTCCACCGACTGGTTGATGTTCGGTCGCGGACAGATGTACACCGACGAGGTTCCGAAAAACGAAAATCCAGCAGCAACAGATTCCGGGCAACAAAATGTTGAGCCGCGACTCGATTTTGCCCCCTCTTCCACTACCCTACCTGTGTCGGAAGACAGTCGGCCAACTCCCCATTTCAGCACGACAAAAATGGAGCAAGCAGTTTTGAAAAATATTGACAAAAAGCAACGACAGATTACGGAAATCAGAATTTTCTTCGACGACCAGACCTGGGAGACCTTCGTTCCGAAGAAATAAATTCGTTTGTTTGTTTCTCATTTACGCACTTTTTTCGTAATTTTGCCCTTGTATTCGCTTTGAGGCGAGATTTTGCATTGAAAATCATGAAAAAATACTGTATCGACCTGACGGTTTGCGCCGTTGAACGCGTGAACGAGCGCCACGTGTTGCTCAGGCTGACGGCGGAAGAAACGCTGCCGCCGATGCTGCCCGGACAGTTTGCGGAAGTGCGCGTGGACGGGAGTTCCACGACGTTTTTGCGCCGCCCCATTTCCATTCATTTCGTCGATGAGGAGAGCAACGAGCTGTGGCTCCTGGTGGCGATGGTGGGCGACGGCACGCGACGATTGGCGGAACTGAAAGTGGGTGAGAAACTGAACTGCGTGCTGCCGCTGGGACGCGGATTTTCGCTGCCAAGCAGCGCGAAACAGCGATTTTTGCTCGTGGGCGGCGGCGTGGGCGTGGCTCCGCTGCTGTTGCTGGCCAAGGAAATCTGCCGGATGGGCGGCGAAGCGACGTTTCTGCTCGGCGCGCGCACGGAGTCGGACTTGCTTGAACTGGAACTATATAATAGGTACGGGCGCGTGTGCGTAACAACGGAAGACGGCACGGCTGGCGTGCGCGGCATGGTGACCGACCACCCCGTTTTGAGCGAGCCTTTCGACAGGATGAGCGTGTGCGGTCCGCTGCCGATGATGAAAGCGGTGGCGGCAGTGGCACGACAGAAGGGAACGCCCTGCGAGGTGTCGCTGGAAAACATGATGGCCTGCGGCGTGGGCGCGTGTCTGTGTTGCGTGGAAAAGACGACGAAAGGCAACATCTGTGTGTGTACGGATGGACCAGTGTTTAATACGGAAAATATATGGCTGACTTAACGACAAAAATAGGTGGATTGACACTGAAAAACCCCGTGATGACTGCCTCGGGAACCTTCGGCTATGGGCTTGAATTTCAAGACTTTGTGCCTTTGGAAGAGCTCGGCGGCATCATCGTGAAGGGCACAACGCTGCACCCGCGCGAGGGCAACGACTATCCGCGCATGGCCGAAACTGCGAGCGGAATGCTCAACTGCGTGGGACTGCAGAACAAGGGCGTCGATTACTTCTGCGAGCAGATTTATCCGCAGTTGAAGGATATCGACACGAATTTCATCGTGAACGTAAGTGGTTCGGCGACAGAGGATTACGCCGAATGCGCCGCCCGCATCGATGCACTTGAAAAAATTCCTGCCATCGAGCTGAACATCTCGTGTCCGAACGTGAAACAGGGCGGCATGGCCTTCGGAACCTCGTGCGAGGGCGCAGCAAGCGTGGTCAGAGCCGTGCGCCAGCGCTATCGCAAGACGCTCATCGTGAAACTCTCGCCCAACGTCACGAACATTGCCGACATCGCCCGCGCCTGCGAAGCCGAGGGTGCCGACAGCGTCTCGCTCATCAACACGCTGATGGGCATGGCGGTGGACATTGAACGGCGGAAGCCCGTGCTCTCGATTGCCACGGGCGGATTGTCGGGTCCGGCGGTGAAACCCGTGGCGCTGCGCATGGTGTGGCAGGTGGCACAGGCCGTGAAAATTCCCGTCGTGGGACTTGGCGGCATCATGACTGCCGAGGATGCGATTGAATTCCTGATGGTGGGCGCGTCGGCCATCGAAATCGGCACAGCCAACTTCATCGACCCCACCGTCACCATCAAGGTGCGCGACGGCATCAGCGACTGGCTCGACAAGCATGGTTGTCGGTCGGTCGGGGAAATCGTGGGAAGCCTCACCCCCTAACCCCCTCTCCAAAGGGAGAAGGGGAACATTCTTCATTACTCATTCCTCACTACTCATTATGAAAATCGGAATCATCCAACAGCACAACAGTGCTGACAGAAACGAGAATATGACGCGCCTTGCGGCGAAAATCCGCCAGCTGGCAGCCGACGGCGCAGAACTCATCGTATTGCAGGAGCTGCACAACGGACTATACTTCTGCCAGACGGAAAATGTGGACATTTTCGACCAGGCAGAGCCGATTCCCGGGCCTTCGACCGACTTTTTCGGCGCGCTGGCCAAGGAACTCGCCGTGGTCATCGTCACCTCGCTTTTCGAGCGTCGCGCCGCCGGCCTCTACCACAACACCGCCGTGGTACTCGAAAAAGACGGCTCCATCGCTGGGAAATACCGCAAAATGCACATTCCCGACGACCCCGCCTACTACGAAAAATTCTATTTCACCCCGGGCGACCTCGGCTTCCACCCCATCCAGACCAGCGTGGGGCGGCTGGGCGTGCTCGTTTGCTGGGACCAGTGGTATCCCGAGGCCGCACGACTGATGGCCTTGCAGGGCGCGGAACTGCTCATCTACCCCACTGCCATCGGCTACGACAGCCACGACACGCCCGACGAGCAAGAGCGGCAGCGCGAAGCATGGACAACCGTGCAGCGCGGCCACGCCGTGGCCAACGGACTGCCCGTTGTGGCTGTGAATCGCGTGGGTTGGGAGAGCCCCACCCCTAACCCCTCCCCCGCAGGGAGGGGAACCATGGATACAGGTGCCTCCCCCAGTGGGGGGAGGTTGGAGGGGGCTGGCATCCAATTCTGGGGCAGTTCGTTCGTGGTGGGACCGCAGGGCGAATTTCTCTATCGCGCGCCCAACGACGAAGAGGTGGCGCAGGTGGTCGAGGTGGATCTCCGGCGCAGCGAACAAGTGCGACGATGGTGGCCCTTCCTGCGCGACCGTCGCATCGAGGCCTACGACGACTTGCTCAAACGATTTGCTGACTGAGCAAGTCGTTTTTTTAGAAATAAATCAGTAAAATATTGTCTTTTTAAGGAAATAAACCTTAAAAAAGTTGGTGGTTTAATATGTTTGTCGTAACTTTGGCAAAAATTGGAAAAGATTGTGTGCAAAATATGTGAAAAAACCTCTTTTTTATTAACCATTTTATTAACAAACTAAATTTACAGACATGTTCAAAAATCAATTGAAACCACTCTCTCTCACGAAGATGAGAGTTTGCCTGACTGGATTTCTGATGCTCTTTGTCGCGTTTGCCTACGCGCAAGACATCACAGTCAGTGGTTCTGTGAAAGATGCTGCCGGCGACCCCGCTATCGGAGCTACCATCCGCGTGCAGGGTTCAGCCAATGCAGGCACAGTAACAGACGTGAATGGTAACTTTACCATTACTTGTTCGCCGAGGGCAACCTTGGACGTAGTTTACATCGGCTATGCGACGCAGTCGGTGCCCGTGAACGGACGCACTAACATCGACGTGGTGCTGAGCCAGTCGTCCACCGACCTCGGCGAAGTCGTGGTTGTGGGTTACGGCACGCAGAAGAAAGTGAACGTGACCGGTGCCGTGAGCATGATTGGCGGCGAGGCCTTGGAGGACCGCCCCGTGACCAACGTCACGCAGGCTCTGCAAGGCCAGGTTCCGGGTCTGAACTTCAGCACGAACACCAACGGCGGTATGCTCAACAACCCGATGCGCATCACCATCCGCGGAACAGGTACCATCGGTAACGGTTCCACCGACAACCCGCTCATCCTGATCGACGGAATCGAAGGCGACATCAACGCCCTCAACCCCAACGACATCGAGAGCGTGTCGGTGCTGAAAGACGCTGCCTCGGCCTCTATCTACGGTACGCGTGCTGCCTTCGGTGTGATTCTGATCACGACCAAGAGCGGCAAGGGCGGCAAGGTCAGGGTGAACTACTCGGGCGACGTGCGCTTCAGCACGGCCACGCAGCTGCCGAAGATGGTCAGCTCGCTCCAGTTTGCCGAGTATTTCAACGCCGCAGGCCAGAACTCCGGCGGTGGCAACACCTTCAACGATGAAACCATCGAACGCATGAAAACCTACATGAACGGAGGCTTCACCGATCCTTCCCAGCCCGAGTACTACGGAACCGTTGCCAGCAGCAACGGCGACTGGAGAGACTACGGCGGTGCTTTTGCCAACACCAACTGGTTCGACGAGTTCTACAAGAAGAACGTTCCCTCCACGCAGCACAACCTGAGCCTGAGCGGCGGAAACGACAAAATCAGCTGGCTCATCAGCGGTGGCTACCTGAAAAACAACGGTTTGATTCGCCACGGACACGACGAACTCGACCGCTACAACATGAACGCCAAGATCAACGCCCAGCTCGCCAAGTGGGTCCGCGTGGAATATGCCACGAAGTGGAGCCGCCAGAACTACGAGCGTCCGCAGTATCTGAGCCCGCTGTTCTTCCACAACATCGCCCGCCGCTGGCCGACCTGTCCGGTTATCGACCCCAACGGCCACTGGTTCAGAGGCATGGAAATCGAAGAGCTGGAAAATGGTGGTGTTTACAAAAACAGAAGCGACGTTCTCACCCAGCAGCTCAACTTCACCTTCACGCCGCTGGAAGGCTGGAACATCCACGTCGATGGAGCCCTGAAGACCCAATTCGACAAGGGAACCACGAGCGTCATCCCCATCTACTGGTGGAACGTGAACAACGTGCCCTCCATCCGCAACAGTGACTACGGCACGGTGACCAACTACACCGACTATCGCTTCGAGCAGGACTACTACGCCATCAACATCTACACCGACTACACACGTAGCTTCGGCAAGCACAACGGAAAGGTGCTGCTCGGTATGAACTACGAGAAATACAAGCGGAACGACATGCAGGGCTACGGTGAGAACCTCACCACGTCGGCCTTCCCCTACCTGAGCCAGACGCAGGAAAACCACCGCGCTACGGATGCCTACTGGCACCGCGCCACGGCCGGTTACTTCGGTCGTCTGAACTACGACTACGACGGCATCTACCTGCTGGAATTCAACCTGCGCTACGACGGTTCGTCGCGCTTCCTCGCCGACAAGCGTTGGGCTTGGTTCCCCTCGGTGTCTGCCGGTTGGAACATCGCCCGCGAAGGCTTCTTCCAGAAGCTCACCGACCAGATCAGCACCCTGAAACTGCGTGCATCGTGGGGTCAGCTGGGTAACACCAGTGCCAACTACAGCAGCTTCGCCGACTGGTATCCGTTCTATCAGCAGCAGAGCATCGGCGCCGCCAACAGCTCGTGGATCATCAACGGACAGCGCCAGAACACGGCAACGCTCCCCGGCATCGTCAACTCCTCGATGACATGGGAAACGGTGGAGACGTGGGACATCGGTCTTGACTTCGCCGCCTTCAACAACCGCCTGACCGGTAGCTTCGACTACTACGTGCGCACCACGAAAGACATGATTGGCCCGGCTCCGATTCTGGGCTCTGTGCTCGGTGCAAACGCTCCCCGCACCAACAACTGCGATATGCGTTCGAAGGGTTGGGAATTCGAGATTGCATGGCGCGACCACATCGGCGACTTCAGCTATGGCGCTGGATTCAGCATTGCCGACGCTACGGCCAAGATTCTGAGCTATCCGTTCGACGGCGAGTTCAGCAATCAGAGCATCACCGGCTACTACGACGGCAAGAAACTCGGCGAAATCTGGGGCTTCACCACACACGGCATCGCCCAGAGCGACGAGGAAATGAACGCATGGATTGCCAACAACAAGCCCAACTGGGGCGGTAACTGGGGAGCCGGCGACATCATGTACACCGACCTCAACGGCGACAATGCCGTGACCCCGGGAGCCTCCACGCTGGCCGACCACGGCGACCTCACCGTCATTGGTAACTCTACGCCGCGCTACAACTTTGGCATCAACCTGAACGCTGCCTGGAAGGGCATCGACTTCTCCGTCTTCTTCCAAGGCGTGATGAAGGGCGACTGGTGGCCCGGACAAGGTCAGGCTTACTTCTGGGGTGCTCAGGGCAACAAGTGGCAGAGCGCCTGCTTCGAGGAACACCTCGACTACTGGTCGCCTGAAAACACGGGTGCCTACTATCCGAAACCCTATCTGACCGGCGGTATCCAGAAGAACCAGCGCGAGCAGGACAAGTATCTGCAAAGCAAGGCCTACATGCGCTGCAAGAACATCCAGCTCGGCTACACGCTGCCGCAGAGCATCACCATGAAGGCAGGCATCAGCCGCGCCCGCATCTACTTCTCTTGCGACAACCTCTTCACCCTGACCAGCCTGTCGCGCATCTTCGATCCCGAGGCTCTCGACGGTGGATGGGGTATTGGTAAGCTCTACCCGCTGCAGCGCACGTTTGCATTCGGTTTAAATGTCAGTTTCTAATTTTTAATCTATAAAACGATATGAAAATGAATATAAAAAATATGTGCGTCAGCACCTTTATGGGCTTTGCTGCACTGGCGATGACCTCGTGCAACGACGCGCTGGACCTGGAGCCTGTCAGCCAGATTACTCCACCGTCCTACTATGCCAATGCTGACCAGTTGGCTTCCTATCTGAATCAGTATTACGACGCGTATCTCTATGCACCCTACTCCGGCACCATGACCCATTACTGGGGCGGCTGGAACGAGGGAAAGGCAGCCTCTGACACCAACACCGACATCTACGTGAATGGTGGCGGCAATACACAACTCTTCGCCGATAACCACTGGGAAGTGCCCTCAGGCAAGCAGATCCAGTCGTACTACGAAGGCATTCGCGTGTTCAACTTCATCATCGGAGAGGCCGAAAAGGGCATTGCCAGCGGCAAGCTCTCGGGTGCCGACGCCAACAGCTATCTCGGCGAGGCTTATTTCTTCCGCGCCATTTGCTACTTCCGCATGCTGGCACTCTTCGGCGACCTGCCCATCGTGACGGAAGTCCTTGAGGACAACAACGACGTGCTCGTGGAGAACAGCAAGCGTGCTCCCCGCAACGAGGTGGCCCGCTTCATCCTTGCCGACCTCGACAAGGCCATCGGCATGCTGAAGTCGAGAAGCGCCTACAACGGCCAGCGTCTGAACAAGGAAGCTGCACTGCTGTTCAAGTCGCGCGTGGCACTGTTTGAGGCTACTTTCGAGAAGTATCACAAGGGTTCGGGCCGCGTTCCTGGCGACAGCAACTGGCCGGGTGCCAAGATGGCCTACAACAGCGGAAAGTCGTTCAACATCGATGCTGAAGTGAAATTCTTCCTTCAGGAAGCCATGAGCGCAGCCAAGCAGGTGGGCGACGTGGCCAATCTCGCAGTCAACAACCACGTGATTGAGCCGAAAATCGGTACGATTACGGGTTGGAACGCCTATTTCAACATGTTCTCGCAGCCCTCGCTGGCCAATGTGGACGAAGTGTTGCTCTGGAAGCAGTACAGCGGTCCTCTCGGCCATACGCACGACACGCCCTATCGCGTGAAAGTGGGTTGCCGCAGCGGTTTCACCAAGAACTTCGTGGAGTCGTTCCTCATGGCAAACGGCCTGCCCATCTATGCCGACGGTAGTGGCTATCAGGGCGACCTGACGCTCGACAATGTGAAGAAGAACCGCGACGAGCGTCTGCAGCTCTTCATGTGGAGCGAAAGCACGATTGTCGATACCGACCCGACGGTGGCCGCAGAAGACCTTGGCAAGACGTTCATGACTGCCGAGATGAAGGAAAAGAGAAACTGCGAGCGCATCACCACCAACAACCAGGAAATCCGCAACATCACGGGCTACCAGATTCGTAAGTACTACACCTACGACTACGCCCAGACGCCCAACGACCAGCGTTGGGGTACGGATGCCTGCCCCGTGTTCCGCACGGCTGAGGCTCTGCTCAACTACATGGAGGCTTGCTACGAGCTCAACGGAAACCTTGATGCTACGGCTCAGGGCTACTGGCGTCAGCTGCGCGAGCGCGCCGGCGTGAGCACCGACTTCCAGGCCACCATCGCTGCCACCGACCTCTCGAAGGAAGGCGACTTCGGTGTGTATTCTGGCACGAAGCAGGTTGATAAGACCCTCTACAACATCCGTCGTGAGCGCGTGAACGAGCTCTTCGCCGAAGGTCTGCGCTTTGCCGACCTCGTGCGCTGGCGTTCGTTCGACAACCTGTTGACGAAGAAGTGGATTCCCGAGGGAGCCAACTTCTGGGGTGGCGAAATGCACCTGTACTACGCCGAGGACATCAAGGCCGACGGCAGTGCCGACGCCGTGGTTTCGTCGAAGAGCCTGAGCAACTACCTGCGCCCGTACAGCATCGTGCAGTCGGCCACCAACGAACTGCTCAACGGCTACAACTGGCACGAGGCCTACTATCTGTATCCGATTGGCATCTCCGATATTCGCACGGCATCTGCCGACCGCAGCATCGAGAATTCCAACCTCTATCAGAACCTCTACTGGCCGACCACTGCCGGTGGCCATGCCGAGAAATAATCGAGCCTTGGGCTTATTTACAAAGAAATTCCGCTCCCTCTCGGGGCGGAATTTCTTTTTCTGAACACCTGAACTCCTGCAACTCCTGAACTCCTGTAACTCCTGAACTCCTGTAACTCCTTCTTTAAAAAAACTTCAAAATCGGATTCATGAAGCGCGTGAGCTGGCGCGGACGCGGATTGCCGTGGTAGTCGGTGCGCGTGAGGCATTGGGCCACGTAGAGGCGTTTTCGAGCTCGCGTGATGGCGACGTAGAACTTTCGGGCATCCTCGGCCAGTGCCGCGGGGTTGTTGCGGTTGAAGAACGAGGGATAGCGGTCTTCCACGGCATCGAAAACGATGACATTGTCGAACTCCAGCCCCTTCGCCTTGTGGACGGTAGTGACGAAAATGCGGTCGTCGAGGCTGCGGCTGCCGCAGAGGTCGGCCTCTTTCAGCGTGTTGATTTCCACGATGTGGGCCGAGAGCTGTTGCGCGAGCGACTGCGCCTGGTCGGTGGCGATGAGTTCGTCGGCGAGGTAGCGCACGATGTAGTCGAGCTTCTTCACGGGCTGAATCGACTCAGCCTCCACCAAATTCTGGTGGAAGCGCAGCAATTCGCCGACGAGCGGAGCCACATCATCATCGGCATAAAGTTTTTTCTGTGCCTCGAGATACTCCTGCCGATAGTGGCGGCGGAAGGCGCCCACGCGCTCCTGCACGCGCTTCTGACGACGAAATTCCTGCTGTCGGGGCACGGCCTCGCGGGCTTTTTCGTGGCAATAGCGCACGAGCGAGCAGGTCGCAGCCACGTCGGCATCGGCCAGATGGCTGTTTTCGCCCTCCAGATGGAGCATTTCGAGCAGCGATTTCAGCTTGTATTGCTTCAGGCTGGGCTTGAGCAGTCGCGTGAGCTTCAGCGAGTCGAAGATGGGCGGTCGGGCGATGGGCGTGAGGCCGCGCCGGTGGCAGTTGTTGCGCAGCATCTGCCAGTCGAAATTCACGTTGTGGCCGAGCAGTACGCAGCCGTCGGCATAGTCGAGGAAGCGCTGCAGCGCCTCCGTGGGCGGCAGTTGCTCGTGGTGGCGCAGCTCCTCGATGATGGGATTGTCGAGGTCGCCGAGTTTTTCGGGGATGGGGCGGTCGGTCTGCAGATAGACGTTGAACTGCGAACCCTCGACCACTTCGCCCTGCCGCAGGCGTACGGCGGCAATCTGCACGATGTCGTCGTCGTGGACGTCGGTGCCGGTGGTTTCCGTGTCGAAAACGACGATGTCGCTATGGTCGTAGGCCTTGAGAAACTCCTCGAGATAGGTGCTGTCGTCATAGACCAGGAAATCGCTCGGCAGCATGGCGTTCTGGCGCAGCAGCTGCACGAAATTGCGGGCATAGGCATTGGAGGCCATCACGCCGAATCCCCTCAGGAGCCGCGCCCAGGCAATGAAATTATGCTCGTTGGCCAGCACATTGAGGTGCGCCAGCAGCAACTTTACCTCTTTCGACGCGAAAAGGTCCTCGCCCGACACTTTGAAGTGCTCCTGCCCCATTTTCTGCAGCTCTTGGCTGATGCGGTCGGCGTCGTCGTTGGCATTCACGATAATGGCCGTGGTTTCCTTGGGATAGGCTTCGGCGAGCACCTGCGCCATGTGCGAGGCGTCGTAGTATTCGGTTTCGAGCGTGTTGCTGCGGAGAATGCGTAGCCGCTGTTCGCCGGCGGTTTCGTCGTTGGAGGCGTGTTCGGCAGAGGGTTTCGGCAGCAGTGCGCTGTCGATGTCGAGCACCATGCGGGCGTATTCGTTGAACACGTTGAGCAGATACTGCGGCGAGCGATGGTTCGTGGAAAGATGGTGGATTTGGCTGCCGCAACGCTCGCGCAGCAGGTTGAGCGTGCTCAGGCGGGCGCCCATAAACGAGAAAATGGCCTGCTGCTCGTCGCCGAGGTACATGACGGTGGGACCCCCCCTCCCGGCCTCCCCCAAATGGGTGAGGGGTTTCGAGGAAGGAGGAGCGAGATTCGAGGAGGTGTCGGTGATGAGGTCGATGATGGCGAGTTGCAGTGGGTTCAGGTCCTGCACCTCATCCACCTGAATCCAGCGGTATTTCCTGAACTCCTGCACGCCCGAACTCCCGAACTCCTGAACTTCTGAACTCCCCAAACAATCATACGTCATGATCAGCAAATCCTCGAAATCCACGAGGTGGTGCTCACGCTTGTATTGCTCGTATTGCGCCGCCACGGTCATCTTGCGCAGCAGTCGGTCGATGATGGCCTGCGAGCCGAGGTCGTAGCCGGCGGCAGAGCGCAGGTCGGTGTGGAAAAAGTCGGCGTGGTCGTAAATGTCGAGCATGGCGACGGCATCGAAATCCCTCTTCTGCACCTCGCAGATTTTCCGCATCGCCGCCACGTCGTCGGCATTGCAGCTCTCGGGGTGCAGGCGCAGCTCGCGCGGCTGCGAGGAGCGGAGCTGCCGCATGAAGTGCGAGAAATGGATGATTTCGTAGTAGGCCCGACGGCGCACGGCGTTCTCCATCACCTGCATCTCGTCTTCGTCGAGATAGCGCGCCACGATGCTCACGGCGTCCTCCTCGTCGATGATCGACGTCTCGCTCGGAATGATGCTGTTTTCAAACAGGAATTTCGAGCAGAAGCGATGCACGTTGCCCACATACACCTCTCGCACTTCCTCGTCGCTGATGTTCTGCTGAATGCGCTCCATCATGCCGCGCGCCGCACGGTTCGTGAAGGTCAGGCAGAGCATCTGGTCGTAGGCCACGCTGTCGCGCTCATGCGCCCGACGGATGCGCTCGGTCAGAATCTGCGTTTTTCCGCATCCGGGCGGCGCCAGCACCAAGTGGTAGCCGCCCTCGGCATCGATTACGCGCTGTTGGCTTGCGTCGGGGGTGAATGTCGCGTTTTTGCCCATCTCGTCGCTCTTTTCCCGCAAAGTTAGCATTTTTCCGGCAAAACGGCAATTTTCTTATCATTTATTTTGCGAAAAAGCGAAAAAGCGGTATCTTTGCGCATCGAGTATGATCATCATCCACAACCGCCTGCTGCCCTTCCGCCGCTACGACGCCATCAACATCTGCGGCCTGCTGTTCTGCCGAAAAGGGGTGAGCATCACGACAGACCTCATTCAGCACGAGCGCATCCACACGGCGCAAATGCTGGAGATGCTCATCGTGGGCTTCTATCTGTGGTATGTCGTAGAGTGGCTCATCCGCCTACCGATGCGCGGACGAGCCTACTCCAACATTTCTTTCGAGCGCGAGGCCTACGAGCACATGCACAATCCAAACTATCTGCTTACGCGCCGCCGCTTCGCCTGGGTGAAATACTTGACGAGTTGAAAGTTGAGAGTTGAGAGTTCACCCTTTAACTCTTTAACTCTTTAACCCCTTAACTCTTTCACCCTTTAACCCTTCCCTTCGTTGCCCAAATGAAGTAGCCGATGAGCAGCAGATAGGCCACGAGCGAGAGCATTTCCGACATCGGATTGGCCAGCCAAGCCTCATCAACGGGATTGAAGCCACCGAAGCGCAGCAGTGCCGACAACACGCCCATCAGCGCACCGCCAGCAATGAAGCCCGACGCAATGAGCGTGCCCTTCTCGCCGCGAGCCTTGTTCTCTTCCTCGTTTTTCGAGCGCGTGGTCACATACCAGTTCACAGCACCACCCACGAGCAACGGAATGTTCAGCTCGATGGGGATGAACATACCCAGCGCGAAGGCCAGCGCAGGCACATTGAAATAGGTGAGCACCACGGCCAGCACGGCTCCGATGGCATAGAGCAGCCACGGGGCGCCCACACCGTTCATCAGCGGGTCGATGACGGCTGCCATGGCG
>DFHC01000124.1:21327-21486 GCA_002372575.1 bacterium UBA3734
CATCACGCCGCCCACCGTGGCCGCCGACACCAGCGTGCCGAGGAATTTCCACTGTTCTTGCTTGCGGGGCGTGGAGCCGAGCCAATAGCCGATTTTCAGGTCAGTGATAAAGGCACCTGCCACGGCCAGAGCCGTGCAGACCACGCCGCCCATAATCAG
>DFHC01000124.1:21620-21768 GCA_002372575.1 bacterium UBA3734
CATCAGCGTCATACCCGACACGGGATTCGTGCCCACAATGGCGATGGCATTGGCTGCCACCGTAGTAAAGAGGAACGCGATGAGCGCCACCACGACGATGGCCACCAGCGCATGGAACATATTGCCGTCCATCACGCCAAACCAGAAG
>DFHC01000168.1 GCA_002372575.1 bacterium UBA3734
TTCCTTGTTCGACATTCCCTGCACAAGGGCCACCACCACATCCTTCTCGCGCTCCGAAAGCACTTCCGAATTGTTGGGACTCTGGCTGATCATGTTGGAAATTTTGGCCGAAACATCGCTCTGGCGCGACCGCTGCTCAAGTTTTCTGATGGCCGGAATGAAGATTTCATCCTCGACATTGGCATGCAACGTGAGCCACTCCTCATTATTATATATATCGTAGAGCGTAGCCGAGAGCTGGTTGTTGCGCAGGCCGTCGGAAGGTAGGTATTTGATGATAATCTGCTTCAGCTCACGCAGTTTCTGGTCGGTCTGGCTGTGGTGTTTCGAGAAGGTTTCGATGTCGTAGCTGCCGTTGGCGTTGCCTTCCAGCAGGTTTTCAACGTAAGGGAACACCGTTTTTTCCTCGTATTTCATGTGCGTGCGAATGCTTTGCGCGTACTCGTCGTAGAGTTTCAGAATCAGCTGCGAGAGGTTGTTCGACTCGTCGAGCGCATCGACCAGTTCACGACGGATGAAAGGCAGTTGAAAACGCAGAAAATACTCGTGCGAGGCCCGCAGATAGTGCATCAGCGTGGGAATGGAGAGGCGGTCGGCATTTTCGTGGTCGAGATAGCCATTGATGGTGAAATTGACCACGGCGAGGAAAGTGTAGGTATCAACGTCTTGCTCCTCGCACACCTCGCGCACGGTCTTGTCGCCAAATCCCAAACTGATTCCGAACGAGCCGAGGCTCTGCAGAATCGTGTAGTTGTCGCGGATGATGGAAATCATCTTGTCGTCCGCCTCGTACATTTTCAAATTTTTCATACCATCAGAAAAATTAGTGAAATTCGCACTATTATAATAATGTGTCTGCAAAGTAACAAAAAAAAAATGAAAAACAACGATATTTTCAGTTTTTCTTGCAATTTTCTACTTTTTTCACTACATTTGCAGGCGAGGAATTAAATTTTCTGACGAAAACATGATTGACCAGAACGTAAGTCTTGAGCTGATGCAGTTTGTGGAAACCAGCATCTTACCGAAATACAACGATTTCGGACGCAGTCACGGCCTCCAGCATGTGCAGCGCGTCATCGAGCAAAGTCTGCAACTGGCCAAGAAGACTGGTGCCAACGTAAACATGGCCTACGTTGTTGCGGCTTACCACGACATCGGCATGAGCGGCCCGCGTGCTATCCACCACATCACCGGCGGGAAAATTCTGGCCGCCGACCAACGACTGCGCAAATGGTTCAGCGAGCAGCAAATCGTGACGATGCGCGAGGCTGTGGAGGACCACAGGGCATCGCTGAGCCACGCTCCACGCAGCATTTACGGGAAAATCGTGGCCGAGGCCGATCGCGACCTCTCGCCCGAAGTGGTGCTGACGCGCACCGTGCAGTTCGGACTCGAAAACTATCCTGAAAAGCGCATGGAAGAGCATTGGGACCGCTTCGTGGAGCACCTTCGCAACAAATATTCGTCAGAGGGATACATCACGCTCTGGATTCCCAATTCGCCCAACGAGCAGCACCTTCGCAAACTGCGGAACATCATCGCCGACCCGGCGAGGCTGCGCAAAGAATTCGAGCGGATTTACGAGCGCGAGACGCATCATTCGTAATTCATAATCGCCACTGGCGACATCACAACACCCAAAACACGACAAAAATGAAGTATTTCATCATCGAAGACAACGCAGCGCAGGGTCCTTACAGCATTGAAGAACTGCGCGAGAAAGCAATTACTCCCGACCGGCTGGTCTGGTCGAAAGATATGGTAGATTGGACACCGGCCGGCAAAGTGGAAGCGCTGCAAGGAATCCTGCAACAGCCGCCGATTACGCCACCCGACATTCCAAAACAGAAGAAAGACTCGTGTCTGAAGCGCTTCCTGATCATTTTCGGCATTCTGTTCGTGGCACTACTCATAGCCATGGCCGTCTCGTGTCCCGACAAGGAGGCACACAAAAAAGCCATCGCCCAAAATGTGATTCGGGGCATTCAGAAATCGTCGGAAAACAACAACGACATTTTTGGAGCAGGCCTGCAACTTGTACAAAATGTCCTCACTGAGCGCGTGTTCGACACCATGCTCACTGGCATGCTCGACTACCGGAGCTACCTTTTCTTCTCAAAGGGAAGCGTCACACTCGACGGAAAGCCCCACACCATCTCCTACGGCCTTTTTGGCAAAGTGTTCACGATGAACGAAGACGACGTGTCGAAATACATTGACCAAAACAATCCCTTCGCCAACCTGAAAACGACAGGCACCACAGGAAAAACGACAGAATCGGGCGGAAAAATACTTCCCGAAACGACGGGAAACACCAATTCCGACGCCCTCATCAACGACATTGAGACCGAACTGGTTGGAGCCGTGGGCAGAATCGTGAAAAAACAAATGACGGAACGCACCGATAGTGCCACGGGCGAGGCCCTCGAGCGAATCGTGGACGGCGTGACGGACATCATCAAGGGTGGAATCAACAAAACGGAATAACGGAAAATGAAGCGAATCTCTGCCATTTTTTTCCTTGCCACAGTGCTGTTCGGAAGCTACGAGGCCCGGGCACAGCGCCACGAGATTCTCAGTGAGCGAATCGCATCGCTGCAGGTCACAGCCGGCTACGACTGGCTCGCACCTCCCGTCATCGAACTGAACGGCAACAAGGCTATCAACATCAACTTTGACGACCTCACCCACGAATACCATCGCTACGTCTATCGCGTGGAACACTGCGAGGCCGACTGGACGCCGTCGGAAGGCCTTTTCGCCAGCGACTACATCGACGGATTTGCCGACGGACTGCCGCTCGACGACCTTACGGAGTCGCTCAACACCAACGTGCTCTACACCCACTATCGCCTGCAGATTCCCAATGCGCAGTGCCGCATCAAAATGAGCGGAAACTATCGCGTCACCATCTACGACGAGAACAACGGTGGCGAACCGATGCTCACGGCCTGCTTCATGGTCGTGGAGCCGAGCGTGGGCATCAGCCTCAACGTCACCACCAACACCGACATCGACATCAACGGACAGCACCAGCAGGTGGAAATGCAACTGAGCTACGGAAACCTCACCGTCACCGACCCCGAGCGACAGCTCTGCACCATCGTCACGCAAAACAACCGCTGGGACAACGCCGTGGTAAACAGCCGTCCGCAATTCGTCATGAGCGACGGCCTGCGCTGGAGCCACAACCGCGACTTCATCTTCCCAGGCGGCAACGAATACCGCAAATTCGAAATGCTCGACGTCAGCCACACCACGATGGGACTCGAGTACATCCGCTGGGACGGCGACAACTACCATGCCTACATCTGGCCCGACGAACCACGCCACAGCTACATCTACGACGAGGATGCCAACGGAGCCTTCCTTATCCGCAACAGCGACAACTACGACATTGACAACACCTGCGATTACATGCTCGTACACTTCCGTCTGCCCTCGCCGAGGCTCAGCGGACGCATTTTCCTCAATGCTCAGTGGACCTACGATCGCTTTTTGCCCCGATACGAACTCGAATACGACGACACACGCCAACTCTACGAGGTCGTTGTGCCCCTCAAGCAAGGCTATTACTCCTATCAATACCTGCTCATGAATCCCGACGGAACGCTCCGTCCCCTACCCTCCGAAGGAAATTTCTTCCAGACCGAGAACACGTATCAGGCCTACGTCTATTTCCGAGGCGTCGGCGAGCGTACCGACCGACTCGTGGGCTATCAAGAAATCGATTTCCGATAATAAAAACATAAGAAAAAATGGTAAAACACATCATTCTCTGGACACTGAAT
>DFHC01000012.1 GCA_002372575.1 bacterium UBA3734
GCACAAAGACGAAGGACAGACCGTGACAAGGTAACAAAGTAACAAGATGACAAGGTGACAAGGTAACAAAGTAACAGCGTTCTGTATGTTGCGATATCATCGCAACCTCTCAACGCAAAAAAGCAACAACATGAAAAGACTAACTATTATTTGCTGTTTTGCAATGATAAGCCTGGGGGCAATGGCACAGGCTGAGTATGGAAAAGAGTACATCAAGCGCATTGGCGAGAAGAGTTCGACCTATGTGTCGCGCCGTCCCGCCGAGAAGGATCGGTTGTTCCGTTCCGATGTGATTGACAAGAAAATCAAGGAGGTGCAGAAACTGCTGAAGGGCAACCCGAAGCTGGCGTGGATGTTCGGCAACTGCTTTCCGAACACGCTCGAAACCACCGTCCACTACTCCAATGCCTCGGGCGACGACGACACCTTCGTCTATACGGGCGACATCCACGCCATGTGGCTGCGCGACTCGGGTGCACAGGTGTGGCCATACGTGCAGTTCGCCAACGACGACCCGAAGCTGAAGAAAATGGTGCGCGGCACGATTCTCAGGCAGTTCCGCTGCATTTGCCTCGACCCCTATGCCAACGCCTTCAACCTCGAACCCAACCCCAACGGCGAGTGGATGAAGGATTTCACGGCGATGAAACCCTTCCTGCACGAGCGGAAATACGAAATCGACTCGCTCTGCTATCCGCTGCGGCTGGCCTATCAGTACTGGCTCACGACGGGCGATGCCTCGATTTTCGACGAGCTCTGGATTGAAACCATCCACAACATCCTGACCACCTTCCGCGAACAGCAGCGCAAGGGCGGCAACCTGGGGCCGTATCGCTTCCAGCGTCGCACCGAACGCGCCTCGGACACCACGCTCAACGACGGCTGGGGTAGCCCCGTAAAGCCCGTCGGACTCATCGCCTCGGTGTTCCGCCCGAGCGACGACGCCACGACGTTCCTCTTCCTCGTTCCGTCGAATTTCATGGCCGTCACAAGCCTGCGCAAAGCCGCTGAAATCCTCTCGAAAGTGAACCAACGCAACGACCTCGCAGCGGAATGCACGGCTCTGGCCAACGAGGTGGAGGCTGCCCTGAAGCAATACGCCGTGAACCAGCACCCGAAATACGGTCCGATTTACGCCTTCGAGGTCGATGGATTCGGCAACCAGCTGCTCATGGACGATGCCAACGTGCCGTCGCTGTTGGCGATGGGCTACCTCGGCGACGTGCCGATGGACGACCCCATCTACCAGAACACGCGCCGTTTCGTCTGGAGCGACGACAATCCCTATTTCTTCCGCGGAAAGGCAGGCGAGGGCATCGGCGGACCGCACATCGGCTACGGCTATGCCTGGCCCATGTCGATTATGATGAAGGCCTTCACCGCCCAGAGCGACGACGAAATTCGCCACTGCATGCGCCTGTTGCTCTCTACCGACGCCCAGACGGGCTTCATCCACGAGTCGTTCCACGTCGAGAACGCCGACAAATACACCCGCGCATGGTTTGCATGGCAAAACACGCTCTTCGGCGAGCTCGTTTTGAAGCTCATCGCCGACGGAAAAACCGACCTGCTGGTGAATTGCATGTCTGAATAGGAGAGATTTATGAAAAAAATAACCATCTTTTCAATTCTGACAACGCTGCTACCGACGACAGCCCTCGCACAACAAGACTCTACGAAGCAAGTGAGCCTCAGCGAGGTGAGCGTGACTTCGGCACGGCAGGGCATGATTCAAAATCGTTCGTCGCTTGGACAACTCGAAACCATCAACCGCTCAGGACTGACAAAAATGGCGTGCTGCACGCTGTCGTCATCGTTTGAAAACACGGCCACCACGCAAACCAGCTACAGCGACGCGGTCACCGGCACACGGCAAATCCAGATGCTCGGACTCTCGGGCATCTACACGCAGACGATGGCCGAAAACATCCCCACGCTGCGCGGACTGGGCTACGCCTTCGGCTGGGACTACACACCGGCAGCATGGCTCGACGGCATCGCCATCTCGAAGGGCGCAGGAACGGTGGTGAACGGCTACGAGGGCATCACCGGACAAATCAACCTCGACTTCCGCAAACCCAACGACGGACAGCCCGTCTATCTCGACTTCTACACCGACACCGACCTGCACAACGAGCTCAACGCCGTGCTCAAACACCAGTTCTCGCCGAAGCTCTTCTCGGGACTCTTCCTGCACACCACGCAAACCACCATGCCCAACCGTTGGCATAGCCGCATGGACGCCAACGACGACACGTTCATGGATATGCCCAAAGTCCACAACTACAACATATACAACAGGTGGCTCTATGCCGACGAGGAACACGGCGTGCAAAGCCGACTCGACGTGAAAATGGCCTACGACGAGCGCGAATTCGGACAAATCCACGGCGACTGGCACGGCGGCACTCGCAACCTGAACTTCCAAGCCTCGAACAAGACGGGCATTTCCATCGGAAAGAAAGAGGGACAGAGCCTCGGCATCATCAACAGCGTGACGCTGCACGGACTGCGCACACACTATGGCCGCAGAACGCTCGATGCCGACCAAAAATCCTACTACGGAAACCTCATTTTCAACAGCGATTTCGGCGAAAACCACCACTATCAGGTGGGCGGAGGCTACTTCTTCGACCTCATCGACAACCACGGCATGGCACCCAACACGAAAGTGAGTGCCTACGGAGCCTTCGCCGAATATACGAACACCGCCATCGACAAACTGACGCTGCAAGCCGGACTCCGCGCCGACTATCTGCTACACCACGGATGGCTGATCACGCCGCGTCTGAACCTGAAATATTCGCCAGCCCGATGGCTCGTGGCGCGACTGTCGGCAGGCCGAGGCCATCGCGTGGCAAACCCAGTGGTGGAAAACATCGGACTGATGGCCTCGTCAAGGCAATTCTACATCGACTATAATCGCGACGAAACGCTCGAAAGCGCATGGAACGTGGGCGGAAACCTCATATTCACCATCCCCATCTGGAACCGGCAGGAAGCCACGCTCTCGATGGACTACTACCACGTGGATTTCGGGCGACGACTTGTCACCGATCTCGATACCCATCAAACCCTTGCAGCCATCTATGCCGACAACGGAAAAAGCCACACCGACACGTGGCAAATCGACCTCTCGATGCCGCTGTTCAAGGGCATGACGCTCTATGCCGCCTGGCGATACACGCTGCAGAGCGTGTCGCAACGAGTGCACGACTCGCACTACTACTATTCCTCGTCCTTCACAAAGGACTTCACCTACACGTTCTACGAGACCTCGGCCACGCTCATTCCTGCCTACAAAGCCCTGCTCAACCTGCAATACGCCACCGCGATGCGACGCTGGGTTTTCGATGCCACGCTGCAACTCAACGGACGCACGCGACTGCCAGGCAGCGTTACCAACATCGAAAGCGTCACGCTCAAGTCGGAGCACTCACCCGCCTACGCCCTGCTCTTCGCACAGGTCACGAAGCGATTCCGCCACTTTGAAATCTACGTAGGCGGCGAAAACCTGCTCAGCTATCGCCAAAAGAACCCCATCATCGGTTGGGACGATCCCTTCGGCAATCATTTCGACGCCTCGCAGGTGTGGGCACCCATCACAGGAAGGAAAATCTACGCCGGAATCCGGCTGAATTTAGGAAAATATATGTAAACCATTAAAAAATCAAACCATGATGAAAAGAATCATTATCATCCTCGTGGCGCTCGTCAGCACGCTGACCATGAGTGCCGACAACAAGAAGAAAGCGAAAAACGTGGAAAGCGTCACGTTCAACGTGTCGATGCACTGCGAAAACTGCCAGAAAAAAATCGAGGGAACCATCGGTTGGGAAAAGGGCGTGAAGGATCTGAAGACCGACCTCGAAAAGAAAACCGTCACCATCAAGTTCGATGTCCGCAAAACCAATAAGCAGCAATTGCAGGAGAAAATCCAAGAGCTGGGCTACGACGTGGAAGAAGTGACTGCCGAAGAAAAGAAAATCGAAAGCAAATAAACGCTGGCTGACACAAAAATCAGTGCCGCGACTCTCAACGAGCCACGGCACCGATTCTGTATGTTTAACCTTTCATTTCGTACAAATGGTAGCCTCACGGCCTCCATTGTCACCTGTTAAACAATCTGTTTAATTACCTTAAACCTAATAACTAAAAACCTAAATCTATTACTACTAACCTAAACAATCTATTAACCTTTTTCTGGTGCAAAGGTACGACGATTTTCCACACGAAAAAACATTTTCGGTGATTTTATGCGAAAAAAGTGGGTTTTCTTGATATAAATCAAGTATTGTTTGCGCACACAACGAATTTTCTTACTTTTTTTGAATGTTTTTTGCATAAAAATTACTACTTTTGCAGCCAAAAGGAAACGAAACCGTGAATCCAAGAAAAAAAATGCCTAACATCAAGAAAATCAGCCCCATCAGAATCCTGAAAGACTGGACGCTTCCCGTCGCCATGACGATGGGAACACTCATCTATCTGCTCTTTGCCAACATAGACGCCTTCGACCCCATTGCGCAGCAGGCTGGCCCGTTTTTCGACAAGATTCTGCCGCTGTTCATGTTCTTCATCCTCTTTGTCACGTTCTGCAAGGTCAATTTCCACAAGATGCGCGCCGTAAGGTGGCATTTGTGGGCGGGTGTGGTGCAGGTGCTGCTCATCGGCGTTGTTATGGCGGTGATTCTGGGCTATCAGCTGCAGGGCAGCACGCTGGTGTTCATGGAGGCGATACTCGTGTGCGTGGTGGCACCGTGTGCGGCGGCGGCACCCGTCGTCACGCAGAAGCTGGGCGGCAGCCTCGAGCAGATGACCACCTACACGTTCATGTCGAACTTCCTCACAGTGCTGTTTATCCCCATCTGTTTCCCGCTGATTGAAAAGGGCGAGAGCATGGGGTTCTGGGAGGCATTTCTTCAGATTTTCTATGGTGTGACGCTCGTTTTGGTCGTTCCGATGCTGCTGGCTTACGTCGTGAAGCATTTTTTCAAGCCGTTGCATCGGCGCATCGTGTCGGTGAAAGACCTTTCGTACTATCTCTGGGCCATTTCACTTGTCATCGTCACGGGTACCACGGTGAAAAATATCTGTCAGGCCGACACTTCGGTGCTTTTCCTCGTCGGCACGGCGCTGACAACGCTCGTCATCTGCCTCGGACAATACGCCATAGGCCGACAAATCGGGCGACGCTTCAACCATACCAATGAGGCCGGACAAGCACTCGGACAGAAGAACACAGCCTTTGCCATCTGGATTGCCTATACCTATTTGCATCCCCTCTCGTCGGTGGGGCCGGGATGCTATATTCTATGGCAAAACACGGTGAATTCCATCGAAATCTATCAACGGAAAAAAGAGGGAAAACTGCTTAAAAGCTAAGTTTACTCGGCGTTTCCGAATCGAATTGGCACCACGACCTTGAGCATGATGTTGCGCCCCATGTTACTGACTCCGCGGCGGCCTGTCACGGGGTTCACGTCGGCATATTTCAGTCGACTCAAATGGCTCTGATAGGCGCGATTGAGCAGGTTCGTAGCAGTGAGATAAACCGAAAACAGGCGTTTTCCACGCAGCAACACGTCGGTTCCGGCCGAGGCGTTCAGCAGCGTGTAGGACGGCGTGCACGTCTCGGTGTCGTTGTCGGAATAGATTCGGTCTTGCTTCAGATGGCATTCCAGGCCGATGCTGGCATAAGAATTAGCCACGTGGCGACACTCGCGCAGCAAATCGTACTTCACGTTAAGCGTCCAGCGCGGCTGTGGCGTCGTGGGCAGGTAGCGGCGACCTTCGGGCTGGTGGAGCAGGCGCGTGGCAACATACGAAAAGGTGTTTTCGATATGAAGGAGGCGAATCGGATGCACCACCACCGTGGCTTCGCCACCCCACAAGCGGGCTGTGCCGGCAGTGTAGCGAAAAACGGGCAGATGGTCGTGGTCGTGTTCTTCGTCGTCATCAGTAATCGTACCTCCATTTTCGCCAGGCTCATGGCCGCCCGAGCGCGTTCCATCAATGGGTTGCAGCGGCATAGGCGTGGTTTCGCGAGCAAGGAAGATAAAATTGTTGATGTGGTTGGCGAAAAGCGAGAGCTGCACCGTGAAGAAATGCGACGAATAGTCGAAGCCAAAGTCGAGCTGCCAACTGTTTTCAGGGCGCAGGTTCTGGTTGCCGAGTTCATAGCGCAGCACCCCTTCGTGGTTACCATTCGAGGCCAGTTCGCTGAGGTTCGGCGCGCGGAATCCGTGCGAGAGATTCAGACGGAAATGAGCGTTGTCGCTGAGGCAATAGGTGGCTCCGAGGCTTCCTGAAATGCCGTCGAGGTTACGATGGAAGTCGCTGAACTGCCCGTCACGCTCGTAGGCGTGGAGCCAACGGCGGTCGTAGCGCACACCACCGCTCAGATTCCAGCGATTCCACGTGCGCGTGGCCGTGGCGAAGACACCGAAGTCGAAGAGGCGATAGGCCGGAATCAGGGCTTCCTCGGCGAGGTTTTGCGAGCGCTGCCACATGCCATTCACGCCCGTCGAGAATTTCCAGTTCGAGAACTCTGGCGAGATGTAGCGCAGGTCGTAGTTCACTGTGTGGAGGCGGAAATCGAGCTCGGCCTCGCCGTCGTGATGTTCGTGTTCCTCGCCTTCGTGCTCGTGTTCCTCGCCGTCGTGCTCATGGTGATGGCCGTGGCTGTGGCCGTATTCCTGTCGGCGGTTTTGCTGATAGCCCACGATGGCGTTCAGCCTACCCTCGCCCAGATGAATCGAGTTGTTCCACACGAGTTTGTAGTGGTGAATCTGCTGATGCGTCTCGGCCTTGGAGTATGTCTTCAGGCTGACATCCTCATCGTGTTCGAGTTCGCCCGTCGTGGCATCGCGCTCGCCCGTGACGATGCTCGGCGTGAGGTGGAAATACGAAA
Organism: bacterium UBA3734; assembly: GCA_002372575.1. GTDB lineage: Bacteria > Bacteroidota > Bacteroidia > Bacteroidales > Bacteroidaceae > Prevotella. The sequence continues at coordinate 6,914 of DFHC01000012.1, forward strand.
ATTTCAGGTGAGAATGTCCCCAGTGCCAGTTTTTCCCGAGCAGCGCCGAGAAGGCGCGTTCGTGGAACTGCGAGCCTGGGACGTAGCCGTCCACCTTATTCTTATACGCGTGCGCGAACTTTTCGGAGTAGCGCAGGTCCCAAATCGTGCCGCGCTGGTTGCCCGCAAAGTTGAGCGAATAGTCGAAAAGTCCGTTGTTCGTCTGGTATTCGGTCTGTACATTGGCGCTCATCGTGCCCTGCGGCAGCGTAGGCTGCGAGTGAAACACCACCACGCCGGCCAGGGCATCGGAACCGTACATCAGCGAAGCCGGACCTTTTAGAATCTCCACCGAGTTCACGTCGGCAGCGTCGATTTCCACGCCGTGCTCGTCGCCCCACTGCTGTCCTTCCTGTCGGATGCCGTCGCT
>DFHC01000044.1 GCA_002372575.1 bacterium UBA3734
CCTAAGTCAATTCCAATAATCTTTCCCATAATTTTCTTTTTATTAAATGTTTACACTTTTTCGGATTTCAAACACTACGAACATAACAAATGGCGTGCCAACCGACACGCCACCGTTGAATTAAGCCAGGAATTGTGACAATTTGTCAGCCTCATACCCTCAGCTTCAGTCCGCTCAGCAGGGTATCGGGTTTATAATGGCGCATGGCCGCCATTTCTCCTCCCATTGAGAAGCCGCAGCGGTCGCAAACGTCGTGGGTGTAGCCCATGCACTTGGGTGAGCGGCTGCCGTCGGAGAAGATGAAATTCGTGATCCAACAGTGCTTGTTGGTGCATCGAGTCACGCCATCGACCATTTTCATGGCACGCAAGCCCGAACAACTGTTCATAATGGGGTAGCCGCGCTTTTTGTAGTCGATGAGTTTGTCGATGAGGGCGTTGCGGACTTCGGGGTCGAGGAAAAGTTCCTCGGTTTCGCTGAAGGGCGTATGGAAATTGATGGAAATCTGGTCGATATAAGGATGGTTGCGCACGTATTCCAGCGTTTCTTCCACGCCCGGGTAGTTCTGGTTGTTGATGACCATATTCACGCAGAGCGGAACCTTCTTTTTGGGGTCGGAAAAGCTCTCGGCAAACTCCTTGATGTGGCGTTCCAGTCGTTCGAAGGTACCTTTCCCACGAATGTCGTCGTGCCACTGGCGAATGCCGTCCATCGACACCCACACCTGGTCGGCATGCGTGCCCGTGAAGGGCAGCTGAGCATTGGTGGTAATCGTCACGTTCCAGAAACCAACCTCGTGGGCCGTGTCAATCACATCGTTGATGTCGTGGTCGCCATCTTTCCAAAGATACAGTTCGCCACCCTCGAAATCGACGAATCGCGAGCCCATCCTGTAGCAGTCCTCCAGTTCCTTGCGAATCTGCGCCAGCGTCTTGATGCGCGGCGTGGCAATGGCATAGACCGAGCAGTGTTTGCAACGCAGATTACACTTGTCGAGAATGAAAATAACCGACTGCAATGGTGCTTCCCGTCCGAACATCGAACGCAGCTGCCACCACGCGAGATAGGCAAATCGGGAAAACACGTTCTTCATCCTGCAAAGAAATATAGAATGAGCTTCACAACGGCCAAAATCAGGCAAAATCCCGTGTTGATGTTGCGCATCGTGTACCAGCGGAGCAGGTAGTAGCGATTTTCTTCCTCCACCTTGTCCCAGTTGTCCATCGGGCCGAGCCACGGGTGCGGGTGCGACGTATCCACCTCTACCTTCTTGGCGAACATCACCATCGCCCACATCAGCCAGAAGGCCTGCGGCAACATCAGGCAAACGAAGATATAGGCCCAATGGATGTAGCCGAGAAGCACGCACAACAGCACGAGCAAGAAGGGCGTGAAGAGGAAGATGGCAAAGGCTGTGAGGCCAGCCGCGTCGGTGCGGAGCAACACGGCGAGCGTCTTTTTGTGCGACACGTCATCAACATGGCGCTCCACAAACGAATGCACGTAGAGAATATTCGTGACAAACATCCCGATGGCGCAGCCTAAGAGCAGAATGTGCCACGCGAAGCCCGTCTCAGGCGAATACAGTCCGCCGCAAGCCGACTCATACACACCACAGATGAGACACGGGCCGAAACAAATGCCAATGACCAACTCGCCCAAGCCGTGGAAACCCAGTTTCAGCGGCGGAGCCGAATAGAAGAAGCACAGCACGGCAGCCAAGGCCGCAATGCCCACCAGCCACCAGTCGAAGTCGCGCTGCCACCAAATGATGAGGCCGAAGAAAATGGCAATGCCGAAGAAAACGGCGATAGCCCTGCGCAACTCGGGAATCGTCGTGGAGCCGTCGCGCAGATAGGGATACTTGTCGGTGAAGGCTTTTTCGCCCTCTTTCCGAAGGTTCTCGCGGTAGTCGAGCAACTCGTCTTGCCAGTCGAAGTAGTCGTCGAGGAGATTACCGCCAAGGTGCACCATGCATACGCCAGCAATGGCCAACAGACCCAGCCAAATGTTGAATCCAGACACTCCAAGTGCCAACACGACGGCCAAAATACTGGGCATCAGATTCTGGGGCGCAGCGAACGACCGCGCATTGAATAACCAACGTTTAATCATAACTCTTCGTTATTCTGAAATCGCCTGCATGATTTTTGCCTCGAGTTCCTCGCAGAGTTCGGGATTGTCCTTGAGGATGGCTTTCGTAGCGTCGCGACCCTGTGCAAGTTTCGAGTCGCCGTAGCTGAACCACGAGCCCGACTTCTGAATGATGCCGTATTCCACGCCGAGGTCGATAATTTCACCGATTTTCGAGATTCCCTCGCCGAAGGTGATTTCAAATTCGGCCTTGCGGAAGGGCGGAGCCACCTTGTTTTTCACCACTTTCACGCGCACTTGGTTGCCCACGACCTGATCGCCGTCCTTGAGCGAGGTGACGCGACGGATGTCGAGGCGCACCGAGGCATAGAATTTCAGGGCATTTCCGCCCGTCGTCGTCTCGGGATTGCCGAACATCACGCCGATTTTCTCGCGCAGCTGGTT
>DFHC01000116.1:0-15538 GCA_002372575.1 bacterium UBA3734
CGCCGGCTGGTGGTCTCTTACACCGCCTTCTCACCCTTACTCCCTTAAGCGGAGCGGTTGTTTTCTTCTGCCCTAACCTGCCTTCGCAGACAGCTTCTACTTTCAGAAGTGGAGCGTCCTGTGCTGCCCGGACTTTCCTCTCGCACGCCATTGCGCGCCAGCGACAGGCCGGAGCACTGCATTTCAGGTGCAAAGGTACGAAAAATATTGTTAAATAGGAATAAAGAAGTGCGACAATTTGTCAGATTAACAATTTTTGCACCTAAATTTGCACGGCGAAAATAAACGACGGCGGAAAAAATCCGTCAATTCTCATGGATTTCGGAAGAAAACCACAGAGACGTTTGGAAAAGGAAATATGTTGAACTTTTAATACGAAAAAGAACATGAAAAAGTATCAGAAAATTTTGCTGAGCGCCATGTGCATCGTCGCACTGGGCCTTTCAGCCGGCACGTTCATGAAGGTGAACGCAGCAGGCAGCGCCGCTGCCCCCGTAGCAGGACAACCCGTCGATTTGACCTATGCAGCCGAGAAGGCACTGCCCTCGGTGGTGCATATCAAGTATGTGCAGAACTCGAAAACGCAGACCGTGCGCATGCAGAGCAATCCGTTTGAAGATTTCTTCAACGACCCCTTCGGATTCTTCGGAAACCCGCAGGGCGGCACGCGTGAACGTCAGATTCAGACCCCGAGGCGCACGGCCACGGGTTCGGGCGTCATCATCTCGACCGACGGCTACATCGTGACGAACAACCACGTGGTGGAGGGCGCCGACGAGCTGACCGTGACGCTCCACGACAACCGCGAGTTCTCAGCCCGCATCGTGGGCACGGACAAGACGACCGACCTCGCCCTCATCAAAATCGACGGCAAGAGCCTGCCCGCCATCTCCATCGCCAACAGCGACAACCTGAAGGTGGGCGAATGGGTGCTGGCCGTGGGCAACCCACTCGGCCTGAACAACACGGTGACGGCGGGAATCGTGTCGGCCAAGGCGCGCAGCATCGGTATGAACGGCGTGGAATCGTTCATCCAGACCGACGCCGCCATCAACCAAGGCAACTCGGGCGGTGCGCTCGTCAATGCGCGTGGTGAACTCATCGGCATCAATGCCGTGCTGGCCTCGCCCACAGGTTCTAACATCGGCTACGGCTTCGCCATTCCCACCACTATTATGAATAAGGTGGTGGCCGACATCAAGGAATACGGCACCGTGCAGCGCGCTCTGCTGGGCATTAAGGGCGGCGACGTGCTGAACTTCATCAACAGCGAGAAGGAGAAGGACAAGGAAGTCGATCTCGGCACGAACGAAGGCGTCTATGTCGATGAAGTCGATGCCGAAGGTGCCGGTGCCGACGCCGGACTCGAAAAGGGCGATGTCATCACCCACCTCGACGGCAAGAAGGTGACGAAGATGAGCGAAATGCAGGAAATCATGTACAACAAGCGGCCGGGCGACAAGGTGTCGATTACCTATCTGCACAACAAGAAGAGCCACACGAAGACAGTGACGCTGAAAAACGCGCAGGGCAACACGAAGGTGGTGAAACAGGCCGACATGGACGTGCTCGGAGCCGACGTGCGCCCCGTCACGAAGCAGCAGCAGGAGCAGCTGAACATTTCGTATGGCTTGGAAGTCATCAAGGTGAACAACGGCAAGATGAAAAATGCCGGTGTAACCAAGGGCTTCATCATCCAGAGGGTGAACGACGAGTCGATGAAGACCATCGAAGACCTGCAACAGGCTGTCAAGGAAGCATCGACCAGCAAGGAGCCCGTGCTCATCATCCGCGGCCTCTACCCGACGGGCAAGAAAGCCTACTTCGTGGTGGATTTGGCAGAGTAAAGCCTCAACCAGCTACAGGAAAGTGGAAATACGCAAATATTTCCACTTTTCTTTGTCCATTTCGCAGAAAAGCCGTATTTTTGCACTCGTATTTTTTTGAAATGACACGTATGAGACAACTAAAAATAACGAAATCGATAACCAACAGAGAAAGCGCATCGCTCGAGAAATACCTGCAAGAGATTGGCCACGAGGAACTGCTCTCGGCCAACGAAGAGGTGGAACTGGCGCAGCGCATCCGCAACGGCGACCGCGAGGCTCTGGAGCGACTGACGAAGGCCAACCTGCGCTTCGTGGTTTCGGTGGCGAAGCAATACCAGAACCAAGGACTCGACCTCGCCGACCTCATCAACGAGGGAAACGTGGGACTCATCAAGGCCGCCGAGAAATTCGACGAGACGCGCGGCTTCAAATTCATTTCATACGCCGTGTGGTGGATTCGCCAGAGCATTTTGCAGGCCCTGGCCGAGCAAAGCCGCATCGTCAGGGTGCCGCTGAATCAGGTCAATTCCGCCAGTAAAATCAGCAAGGCGCTCAACCAGTTTGAGCAGGAAAACGAGCGCCGACCGAGCATCAACGAAATCGCCGAAAAGGTGGATTTGCCCGAGGAGAAAATTGCCGACGCGATGAAGAACACGGGACGCCACATCTCGATGGACGCGCCGTTTGCCGACGGCGACGAGGGCAGCCTGCTCGACGTGCTCCCCAACAACGACACGCCGCAGACCGACCAACTGCTGGTGATGGAGTCGCTGCGCGAGGAAATCGCCGTGGCCCTGAAGACGCTCAACGAGCGCGAGCGCAACGTCATCCAAGCGTTCTACGGCATCAACCAGCCCGAAATGACGCTCGACGAAATCGGCCAGAAATACGGACTCACACGCGAGCGCGTGCGCCAAATTCGTGAAAAAGCCATCCGCCACCTGCGCAAGAATACGAAGAGCAAGGCGCTGAAAACGTATCTGGGGCAATAGCAAGCCTCCCCCAGCCCCTCCGAATGGAGGGGAGCCGTAAAATTGTAAATCGTCAAATTGTGAAATCGTCAAATTGTAAAATAAATTGTAAATTGTCAAATTGTAAATGAAAAAATCGATGGAATATAGAAAAAAAATACTGTCGGCGGTGCTTTTGGCCACGGTGCTGATGATGCCCACAGAGGCGCTCGGCATCAACAAACTCACGAAAATCTATCTGTTCGGCTTCGCCACGTCGTTTACCGACTCAACGGTTTATATCACTGACATTCAAGAGATTGACTCGGCCTGGATCGACTCTCGCACGAAGTTCCTCTACGGCCGTCAGGACTTTTCCTACCAGTTTGCGCAACATCTTCGTTCCGACGAGAATCCGCATCCCACGGCCATCGTCGTCTTCGCCGAAAAGCGCAAAAACATCGAGAAAAAATTCCTGAAACTCAGAAAACGCTATACCAACCCGAAAAAAGGCGTTTTCACCATCAAAACCATCGACAGCAACACGTTCCATTTCAGCGCCGTGATTCCCGACAGCCCCGAGGTGACCTACTCCAAAGATCAGCTGAAAGCCGCCATCAAAGAAGAGAAGGCTGCCATCAAACAGAAGCTGAAAGAGAAGAAAATCGCCGAGAAAAAAGAAAAAATCGCGAAAAAAGAAGCCAAGAAAAAGGCGATGAACGAGGCCAAACAACGAGCAAAAGAACTTAAAGACAGCAAGCAATGAACGGCCTGAGCATCAACCACTTCCGCATCGCAGAACACGACATCTGCATCCGCTTCAAGGAGTCGGATAAGAACGGAATGCAACTGCTGCCGTCGTTCGAGCCATTTCGCTCGGAAGGTAGCAGCGGAAAGCTGTTCTTCCAACTGACCGTCGATGACCAGCTGCGCCCCGTTCCCAAAGCGCGCCGCGAGCGCATCCGTACCTTCGACACGGGCAACGGCGACACCATCGTCGATCAAATCGACGACGGCGGCTACCAGTACATCATCAAAGACCTGCGCGGCCACGAATGTTGCCTGCTCATCGCCAACAAAGACTTCAGCGACTGCCACTGCGCGCTCAACGGCTCGTATAATATGCGGAAATTCGGCCTGAACAACGCGCTGATGCTCATTTTCGCCTTCGCCGGAAGCCATCAAGACACGCTGCTCATCCACGCCTCGCTCGTGCGGCAAAATGGCTACGGCTACGCCTTCATCGCCAAGAGCGGAACGGGAAAGAGCACGCAGGTAAGCCTCTGGCTGCGCTATCTCCCCGGCTGCGACCTGATGAACGACGACAACCCCATCATTCGCCTCATCGACGGCGAAGCCTACATCTTCGGCGGTCCGTGGAGCGGGAAAACGCCCTGCTACCGCAACGTGAAAGCCAAGCTCGGCGCCATCACACGCATAGACCGCGCCACCGAGAACAGCATCGAGAAACTGTTGCCCGTAGAGGCCTTCGCCTCGTTCCTGCCCTCGTGTTCCACGATGAAATGGGACGAAGACATCTTCGAACGCAACTGCGAAACCGTGACGCGCATCATCGAGCGCACACCCATCTACACGCTCCACTGCCTGCCCAACAAAGAAGCCGCCATCCTATGCAACAAAGCCATATCAAGGTTCGAGAAATAAAGCTGTCGAACGCCGAATTCCTGCCCGAAATCGTGAAACTGCTCGACGAAGGCCACACCGTTACGCTGCGGCTGCGCGGATTCAGCATGCGCCCCTTCCTCGAAGACAACCGCGACAAGGCGCTGATGACAAAGGCCACGAACCCCAAAGTGGGCGACCCCGTGCTGGCCGAAATCGAGCCGAAGCACTTCGTTTTGCATCGCATCGTCCGCATCGACGGCGACCAAGTCACCCTGCGCGGCGACGGCAACCTGGGCTGCGAATACTGCACGCTGGCCGACGTGAAAGCCTCCATCATCGGCTTCTACCGCAAGGGACGCACCACGCTCGACCGCACCGACGGCTGGAAATGGCGCACCTACTCATTCATTTGGACGCGCCTCTACCCCATCCGCCGCTATCTGCTTGCGTTCTATCGCAGGGTGTGGCTGAGGTTATTCTGATTCCTGTGCGCTGATCCAAGTAGAAAATAATTATAAAAAAACTGTGGCAAAGGTATTTCAAATAACGGAAAAAGAAAAAAAAACGTTTATCTTACTTCGGTAACCCGTTTTTTTTCGAGTTACCGTAGTGCTATCAGCATGAAAGGCCATTGTTAGGAATATAAAATAGCCAAAATTGTGAATCTCTGCATTTGCCGGCCTCAACGGGTTAAAAAACGAGCGTGAGGCGGAGGATGGACTCTGTTTGCGCTGTGACGCGGAAGCGATTGTCGGCGCGTTCGCCCACGAGCCAGACGATGCGGCCTGTGGCGTCGGTGACAACGCGCTGACGGCGCTTTTCGGGGAGCGATTTTTTACGGTCGGTGAGGTAGTCGCTCACGAGGCGGCTGCCCGCCATGCCGAAGGGCACGAAGCGGTCGGCTTCTTGCACGGGGCGCAGCGTGAGCGGAAAAACGACCTTGTCGGCATCCAATGTAGCGATATTCGGCGCCTTGCTAACGATGAAATCGGCGGTTTTCGGAAAAATCTCGACGTTGAGGGCGGTTTTTTCGCCAATCGGGTGGTTCCCCGGCTCGCTAATGACGAGCGACGAGGTTTTTTCATCGTTGCGGAGGCTGAGCAGCAGTCGGTTGCGGTCGAGTGTAAGCGTGTGGTCGGGACTGTACCACTGGCGGCCAGCCTGCTGCGTCAGCGTTTGGCTGATTTCGTCGATTTGGCTGCGGTTGAAGCCACGGGGAGCGAGCAGGTGGTACAAGGCGTATGCTGGCGAGGGCTGCCGGAGCAGTTTTTCGAGGTCGATTTCCATCAAAAACGGCGTTTTTTCCGATGATTCCGTGCAAATTTCCTTGGCGGCGATGCGAAGGGCATCGTCGAGAACAAGTTCCGCATCGCGCAGATGACGAGCCGTCAAATTCAGCTCCTGCACCACCGACGGATTGATTTCCTTCAATTTCGGGATGATTTCCAAGCGGATTTTGTTTCGGGTGAAATCGCTTTGAAAATTGCTTTGGTCGGTCATGAAATTTTGCCCCAGCGAGGTGAGATATTCCTCGATTTCATCGCGCGTAACTTCCAGCATCGTCCTCAGAATCGGACCGCGCCGAGGCGACATACCCGTGAGCCCATGCAGGCCTGTGCCACGAAGCAGATGAAGCAGGACAGTTTCGGCTTGGTCGTCAGCATGATGAGCCGTACAAACTCCTTGTAAACCAAATTTTTCAATGATTTCGTTAAAGTAATTATATCGCAGTTCGCGAGCCGCCATTTCGATGCTGAGTTTTCGCGTCTTAGCGTATTCCGCAGTTTCAAAATCGGCACGATGAAATGGGATGTTTTTCTGCTTGCAGAGCGATTCGCAAAATGCCGCATCGCGGTCGGATGCTTCGCCTCGAAGATGGAAATTGCAGTGCGCCGCCTCGACCTCATAGCCCAAGCGCTGCAACACGAGCAAGAGGCACACGCTGTCGGCACCGCCAGAAAGCGCTACGAGATAGCGTTTCGCGTGTTCGAGCAGTGCGTGACGCTCGATGAAATGGGCTATTTTCGCTTCAATCTTCCTCATTTTCAAGCAGTTCGTAGTCGTTGGTGGCTTTCAGCCGACAAATTTCTTGGTACATCTGCAAACACGCCCACGCATCCGTTGCGGCATAGCGCTTCTGGCGTTCGTTGAGCACGTCGGCATCCCAGTTGGTGAGCTGTTGCCGCTTGCTGATTTTCTGTCCGAACAGGTTGGCATAGAGTTTCTGCAGGCTCATATCTTCGATTCCGAGTTCGCCAACCATGTTCTGAAGGTCGATGAAATGGCCTGGAACGAAGAGTTTCCGCCGCTTCAGCGAGAGAATATCGTCGTGGAGCGAGAGGCCCACTTTCGCCACGCGCTCGTCTTCCAACAGTCGCACGATGGCGGGCGTGAGGTCGGTTCTGTTCAGGCGGAAGAGGAAGCAGATGTCGTTCGTCGAAACCTGCAGAAGCGACACCATGTGGAGCTGTCCGCGCCGGAACGACGGGCGCGTTTCGGTGTCGATGCCGAGAAAGGCCTGTGTGAGCAGGAAATCAACGGCCTTCTCCGCCTCGCGCTCGCTGAGCACCACCACGATGCGTCCCTCGAACGAAACGGTGGGAAGGTCGGCAATATTTTCCTTTGGAAACCGGCTATAAATCGTTTTTTTCATAAAAATTCACTATCAACGTGCAAAATTAGAAAAAAAAGTGCGAAAAATTGAGCGAATATGAGTTTTTTCCACTATTTTTGCAGTTAAATTTCAAACAACACATACTTTTATGGCAAAGAAGAAGGCAGAACGCAAGCCTAAAAATCTAAAAGAGGCTACAGGGTTTCATCATATACTAAACAACGAAAAACTCGATTTCGTACTGGGAATTGTACTCATTCTGGCGGCCATCTACGCCATCATTGCGATGGTTTCGTACCTGAACACCGGACAGGCCGACCAAAGCCTGCTTGAGGATATGCGTCCGGGCGAATGGCTGAATACCGACCGACAATTTGCCAACTACTGCGGCTCGCTCGGCGCCATCATTTCGTATTACCTCATCACGGTGAACTTCGGACTGCCGGCCTTCCTGATTCCGGCCTTCCTCGTGCTGGCCGGCCTGCGGCTGATGCGCGTCTATCAGGTAAATCTTTGGAAATGGTTCTTCAGCATGTCGCTGGTGATGATTTGGTGCTCGGTGACGTTCGCAAAGTTCCTCACGCCGCTCATGGACGAGCAAGTCTATAACCCGGGCGGAAACCACGGCCTGTTCTGCGTGCAGCAGATGGAAAACCTCGTGGGACCTCCGGGACTAACCGCCATCCTGCTCATTGTTGCGCTGGCCTTCCTCACCTATCTGAGCGCCGAAACCATCAACGTGGTGCGCAAGATGCTGAACCCTGTGAAATACCTCTCGTCGAAAATCAAATTCACGGTCACCAACCAGAACGAGGTCGAGGAGCCGCCCGTGGCTCCCGTGGTGGACACGACGCCCGTTGTTGAAGAGCCGCAGCCATCGCCCGTCGTAGAGTTTCCGACAGGCGACGACAACTCTAAGGATACGCCCCCCGTAAAGAATGACGACGAGGAGAATAACAATTTGGTGGTGGAGGTGCCGGAAGAGGAGGAGAAAGCCAAGGGCGACCTGACGGCAGAGGAAGTCCGGAAAACACCCATCAATCCGCGCGAGCCCTTCCTCAACTACAAATTCCCCACGCTCGACCTGCTGAAAAAATACGACAACTCGGGCAAACCCGAGGTGGATATGGAGGAAATCCGCAGCAACAACCAGCGCATCGTGGAAGTGCTCAACTCGTTTGGCGTGGCCATCAAGGAGATTCACGCCACCGTGGGTCCCACCATCACGCTCTACGAAATCACGCCGGCTCCAGGCGTGAAAATCTCGCGCATTCAGACACTCGAGAAAGACATTGCGCTGCACCTCTCGGCCCTCGGCATCCGCATCATCGCGCCCATGCCGGGCAAGGGAACCATCGGCATCGAGGTGCCGAACAAGAAAGCCACCATCGTATCGATGGAGAGCATTCTGAATTCGAAAAAATTCCAAGAAACGACCTACGACCTGCCCATCGCACTCGGAAAAACCATCACCAACGAGGTGTATATGGCCGATTTGGCGAAAATTCCACACCTGCTCGTGGCCGGTGCCACGGGTCAGGGTAAATCCGTCGGACTGAACGCCATCATCACTTCGCTGCTCTACAAAAAGCACCCGAACGAGCTGAAATTCGTGCTCGTCGATCCGAAAATGGTGGAATTCAGCCTCTACGCGCCCATCTCGGAGCATTATATGGCCGCGCTGCCCGAGAACGAAGAAGACCCGATTATCACCGACGTATCGAAGGTGGTGCGCACGCTGAGCTCGCTCTGCGTGCTGATGGACGACCGCTACGACCTGCTCAAAAAAGCCGGCGCACGCAACGTGAAGGAATACAACGAGAAATTCATCAAGCGACAGCTGCGTCTCAGCGACGGACACGACTACATGCCCTACATCGTGGTGGTCATCGACGAGTTCGGCGACCTCATCATGACTGCCGGCAAGGAAATCGAGCTGCCCATCGCCCGCATCGCGCAGAAAGCCCGCGCCGTGGGCATCCACATGATTATCGCCACGCAGCGACCCACGACCAACATCATCACGGGCACCATCAAGGCCAACTTCCCCGGACGCATGGCCTTCAAGGTGATGTCGCAAATCGACTCGCGCACCATTCTCGACCAAAAGGGCGCCGACCAGCTCGTGGGCCGTGGCGATATGCTCATCCTCATCGGAAACGAGCCCGTGCGCGTGCAGTGCGCCTTCGTCGATACGCCCGAGGTGGAGCGCATCAACAAATACATCGAAGCGCAGCCCGGCCCCGTGGAGCCGCTCGAACTGCCCGAGCCTGCCGTGGAAAGCACCGGTGGCGAAGGCGGCGGCATGAGAAGCATGAACGGTCCGATGGATCCGCTGTTTGAAGAGGCCGCACGAGCCGTCGTGAGCACGCAACAAGGCTCCACGAGCATGATTCAGCGTCGATTCTCCATCGGCTACAACCGCGCCGGACGCCTGATGGACGACCTCCACAAGGCCGGTATCGTGGGCGAGGTGAACGGAGCGAAGCCGCGCGAGGTGCTCATCACTGACGAAAATTCGCTCAACAACCTCATCGCTAGGCTGAAGGGAGTAAACGATTCTGTTGACTAATCGTCAAAATCAAGAATTAAGAATTAAAAAATAAGAATTCTGATGAAGAAGATATTTTTTTCTCTACTTATCTTGCTGGCCTCGATGACAGCAACGACGGCGACAGCACAGAAGGCCGTGGAAGCACGCAAAATTCTCGACAAAACGGCTGCCGTGGTCGGGAAAAAGGGCGGCGCGAGTGCGTCGTTCAAGATTTCGAGCACGAAAATCGGCTCCACCACCGGAACCATCGCCATCAAGGGCCTGAAATTCCACGCCCGCACGCCGCAGGCCATCGTCTGGTACAACGGAAAGACGCAGTGGAGCTATATGAAATCGACCGACGAGGTGAACATCTTCACGCCCACCGAGGCGCAGCAGATGGCGATGAATCCCTATCAGTTCATCAACATCTACAAACAGGGCTACACGCTCTCGCTGGTGGGCAACGACGCCAAATCGTACACCGTGCGCCTCGTGGCCCAGGACAAAAAGCGCAGTGCGCAGGAAATGTTCATCAAGGTGAACAGGAAAACCTACGTGCCCACGCAGGTGAGAATGCGCGAGGGCTCGACGTGGACCACCATCGACATCACTGGTTTTCAGGCCAAGAGCCAGCCCGATGCCGTCTTCGTATTCAACGCTAAGGAATTTCCCTCTGCCGAAGTCATCGACCTGCGGTAGCACAGCCTTTTCACTCCCAACCGACTGAAAAAATCGACCTATGAACCGATTGCAAACCATTCGCGAGCTGCGCCGACACCGCAAACTGGCCGAGAAACGCGCCCTCAACTTTGAACAGAACAGGACGGCGAAGTACGTCGTGTGGTTTCTGGGCGGTTTTATGATTGTCTATCTGATGTTTTTCGCCGTGATGCTCTCGCTGATTGCCAACGAAAGCACCTCGACGACGGCCTTGGAGCTGATGATGGGCGTCGCGCCTTTCATTTTGCTGCTCGACTTCCTGTTTCGCTTCGCCGCACAGCAGACGCCCTCGCAAATCGTGAAACCCTACGTGCTGCTGCCCATCCCGAAATCCGTCTGCATCGACGCGTTCATCGGCACCTCGCTCTTCAACGGCGGCAATTTCATCTGGTTTGCGATGCTCGTGCCCTACGCCGTGATGTCGGTGCTCTTCGTCGAGGGATTTTGGGCGACGCTGGGCTTCCTTTTCTGCTTCTACCTGCTGATTCTGGCCAATAGCCAGTGGTATTCCATCGTGCGCACGCTCATCAACAACAGCCTTTTCTACTGGCTCGTGCCCGTCGCGGTCTATGCCCTCGTTGCCCTGCCGATTCTGCTGAAAGGCTTTAGCGCAAAGGGTTTCGAGAACTTTTTCGACTTCTATGCAGGCATCGGAACGGCCATCGGCGAAGGAAGCGCCCTGCCCTACCTCGGCGCGCTTGTGCTGCTCGCCGTGCTTGTGGCCATCAATCGGCGACTACAAATGGCCAACGTGATGCGCGAACTCTCGCGAACCGAGCAAACCCACCTGCGCAGCGTCAGCCAATTTGCCTATTTCGACCGCTTCGGCGAGGTGGGGCAATACCTGAAACTGGAAATCAAGTCGATTTTGCGCAACAAAAACCCGCGCAAGGCTTTCATCATGGCGACGGCACTCGTTTTCATGCTCAGCATCATCATCGCCCTCACCGACGTCTATGACAGCCAGCTGATGACGAATTTCTGGGGCATCTACAACTTTGTGATTTTCGGTTCGATGCAGCTCACGCGCGTCATGTGCAACGAAGGCAACTACATCGACTGCCTGATGGTGCGCCGCGAAAACATCCTGAAGCTGCTCCACGCGAAATACATCTTCTGCACGGCCATTCTCCTGCTGCCTTTCGTGCTGATGCTGCCCACGGTTTTCTCGGGGAAATGGACGATTCTGATGCTCCTGTCGTATGCCGTCTTCACCGCCGGATTCCAGTATTTCCTGCTGTTTCAGATGGCCGTATATAACAAGCAGACCGTGCCGCTGAACACGAAATTCATTGGCAAGGGCGGCATGGAAAACAACTATTATCAGATGGTGGTGCAGCTCGCGGCCTTCTTCGTGCCCGTGATGCTGCTCAGCGTGCTGCAACTGCTCTGCAGTGAAACCGTGGCCTACGTCGTCATCCTGCTGATTGGCCTCGGTTTCATCGCCACGAAAAACCTCTGGATGCGCAACATCTACAACCGGATGATGCGGCGGAAATACATTCTGCTGGAAGGATTCCACAGTTCGAGGTAGTTGAGAGAGTTGAGAGTTGAAAGTTAACAGTTTGATTTATATATAATGAGAAACGAATATTCTCTTCCCCTATCTGGGGGAGATCGGGAGGGGGCTCACTTCACCGCAATCATTCCCGCCCGCTACGCCTCGACGCGATTCCCCGGCAAGCCCTTGGCCCTGCTCGGCGGAAAAACCGTGATTGAGCGCGTTTATCGGCAAGTATCGGAAGTCATCGACGAGGTCTATGTAGCCACCGACGACGAGCGCATTTTCCGCCACGTGGAAAGCTTTGGCGGACGCGCCGTCATGACCTCAACCCACCATCGCAGCGGCACCGACCGAATCGAGGAGGCCGTTGAGAAAATCGGCACGCAGGCAGACATCATCATCAATGTGCAGGGCGACGAGCCGTTTATCCAACCCTCGCAAATCGCCACGCTCTGCCAACAGTTCGACGAGCCCACGACGCAGATTGCCACCCTCGGGAAGCCTTTCACCGCGATGGAGGCCGTCGAGAACGAAAATTCCCCGAAAATCGTGGTCGATAACAATGGGTTCGCGCTCTATTTCTCGCGCAGCGTCATTCCCTTCGTGCGCGGCATCGACCGCCGCGAATGGCTCGGAAAATTCCCGTTTTTGAAGCACATCGGCCTCTACGCCTACCGCCGCGAGGTGCTCCGCGAGGTCACGCAGCTGCCGCCCTCGACGCTCGAACAAGCCGAGAGCCTCGAACAACTGCGCTGGCTGCAAAACGGCTACCGCATCCGCGTGGGCCTCACCGATGTCGAAACCATCGGCATCGACACGCCCGACGACCTTGCAAGGGCTGAGGCCATTATAACAAAAGCGTCTCCTTCAGAATCTCTACCATTTCCGCAGGTGTAACAACAATTGGGGTGCTTGGAAAATGCTTCTTGTTTCCGGTCACCAAATAGGCATCCTCTTTCGACATAGCGACCTCGTAGAAAACGACATCTTTGGGGTCAGGGAAATATTCCGTAATGGGAACACGATTCGTGCTGACTCCAAATTTCTTCACTTTGTCGAGAATGGCTCTTATTAAATCAGACGGAAAATTAAATTTATCCCTGTTAAGCACTTCTTCATACTCCGCATAGATTTCCTCGTTGTATAACGGGCAAATTCCATTTTTCGAAATGGCTTCCACAACCTGCACCGTTGCAGCATCAGAGAAGCGCGACAGCAAAGCTGATACGAAGACATTCGTATCAATAACTGCGTAAGTCATACAGCGGCTTTTTTCTTGCAATCCATTTCTTCCCGTGCCAACCGAATCTCCTCGTTAATCTCGTCCAGAGTCAAGTCTGGCAACTGACCACTTTCAGCCATCTCCCTAATCTTGCGGAAAGCTTCAAGTCCTTTCATCGAATCATCCCTTTCTGCTGCTTTAATTTCAAACGGGATCTTCCGATAGACCACCACTGCGTTCGCAAAAATGTTCATCGCCGCATTTGCACTCATGCCGAATTGTGAACAGAGTGCGTCGAAGTTCCGTTTTAGTTGTGAGTCCATCCTCACGGTCATTGATACCTGTGCCATCTTTCTATTTTTTATTATTAGACGCTGCAAAGATAATCATTTTATTTTAAATACAATATCATTTTGCCATAAATTTTAATCATATAGACTAAAATTTTTCATTTTGATTACTTTTTGATGGTTATCCTATCGCAAAATTACATTTTTCCTATAAATTGCCAAATTTGATACAGATTTTTTATAAAGCAGGGACTCTTCCGCCACGAAAGAGTCCCTGCTTTTACTTAACTATAATACCGAACTTCAAAGTGAAGGACGAATGATGAAACCTCCGTCACTGGCAATTCTTCCGGAACCAAACGAAAAACCACACAACGGCGACCAGCAACACCACGACACGCCCGACGACCTTGCCCGCGCCGAGGCGTTTCTTCTTCAGCTTTAGTTGCTGTCGCCTTACAACCGACTCTTCTCAGCGTTTCCCGCGCCCGTGCCCCTGTATTTCGAGCGAGTAGCGTTGAGATTGTAGGAAAGCGACAGGCCGATGCACTGCGTGTAGGAATAGGCGTCTTTTTCCATCGATGTCACGGGATAGATGCCTTTCCACCGGTTTTTAAGGGTGCGGAAAATGTCGTTGGCGAAAAGGATGGCAGTCAGAGAGCTGTTGAAGAAAGACTTCTGCACGCGGGCATTCACGTTGAAACTGTGGGCGTTGTGGCTGAAGCCGTAGTCGTTGCTCGTAGAATAGTTCAAGAGAAGCATCGCTTTCGTGGTCTTGTCGATAGAGAACCAGTTACGGAAACTGATTTTGAATTCGGGTTTGTTGAGTTTCGAGTCGAGTCCGTAAGCCTGTGTGTCGAAGTTCTGCTGCCAGTAGCTGAGGGTAAGCGTGGGGCTGTAGAAGCCGAACTTCGGCGAGGCCGTCAGCGAAAGGTGGTAGCCCTCGATTTTATTGAAATTCAGATTTCTCCAGATGGTGATTTCCGTTCCTTCCTTGTACAGACTGCCGAACCTCAGTTGGAAGTCTTTGTTGTGAATATAACCAGCCATGAGATTAAGCCACGAATAGGTTACGTTAAGGTCGAGGTTTTGGATGACGGACGGTCGCAACAGCGGATTTCCACCCTCGTATTGATAGCGATTGTCGTATTGCACATTGGAATTGAGCGAATGATAACTCGGACGGCTGATTCGCTTGTTGTAACTCAACTGAACACCCCATTTTTCCTTCTGCCAAGCAACGGCCAAGTTGGGGAAAAGGTCGCGATATTTGCGGCTCGGCTCGGCCTGATGCTCGCCGAAGGAATAGTAGTCGGAATGGACGGACTCGTAGCGCAGTCCACCGCCAACGCTCCACGTGCCGAGTTGCATCTGATATTCGGCGAAGACGGCGGTGTTTCGCTCCTTGATTTCATCGTCAGAGGGCGGCACAACCTGCTCCAAATTGAAATATTCGCCGTGACCATTCGAGCGAATCATTTCCGATCCGACACTCAACTCGCCCTTCCAAATCGGATAGCTCAACACGAGTTTTCCGGCCAACATACGGTTGTGGTTCACGTTGTAGCTGTGAATGTCTTGGTCGGGCAACTCTTCGCTGCGCTCTTCCGACAAGTTTTCCACCGAACTTTTGTTCCAGACATACGAAGCGTTGAAGTCGATGCCCATTTTTCCCCATTTTCCGACGTAATAGAGGTTGGATTCGTGCGTCGGTTCATAACCCGATGTGTGGCGCATATATTGATTGACAACGCCTTCGAGTTGGCCGTTGCGCGTGATGGTCTGAACACAATCGGCATCGCCAGAGGCTCGGCGTGGCGCACCGCTCAGTTCGTAGGAAAAACCGACGGAATTGTCGTCATTGAAATCATAACTGGCACCGATTTTACCACTCATCAATGTGTTCCAGAAATTGGTGGGTGCCGAGTGTTCGATATGAACGTGGTTGCCGTTGGCGCGAGTGTCCGTTATCAACGTGTTCTCTTCGGAATAGTTGCCGTGGGTGAACGACATATTCCCAAAAATTTCAAGTCCGCCCGTGCGATATTTCACCGTCGCATCGTCGTAGTTCGTCCATTTGTGGTTGTATTTCACTTGGCTATACAATTCCGCGCTGATGCCTTCGCCCTGCCTGCGAATCGTTTTGATGCGGATGACGGCACCGACCTCGGCATTGTATTTCGCGCCGGGCGAAGTGATGACGTCGATGCTCTTGATGTCGGTCGATTTCAGTTGCTTCAACTCGCG
>DFHC01000116.1:15662-18511 GCA_002372575.1 bacterium UBA3734
GTGAATTTTCCGTCCTCGCCCTCCACGTTGGGCAGCATCGACAGCACATCGTCGGCCGTTCCCACGTCTTTCAGCAGCGAATTCTGGATTTCCACCGTCATTCCGCCCGTCATCATCTTGTATTGCGGACGCTCGCCCTTCACCACGACCTCGCCCACGGTATGCGTCTCGGCCTGCATCTGGATGTCGCCCACACTACCCTGCCGTGCATCGACAAACTTCGTCACATAGCCCACGCTCGACACCTTCAGCAGACAGTCGGTGCAGTCGGTGACGATGGTGAAAGTGCCGTCGTCGCCCGTCACGCTTCCCGCAATGAAAGCAGAGTCGGCACGGTTGAGCAGCACCACATTCGTAAACGCCATCGGCTTCGACTGCTCGTCGATAATCCTCCCGTTGATACTTTGCGCCTTCACAGCCGTCGCCACGAGGCACAGCATCGAAAACAACACGATTTTTTTCATTTTTTCCGTATTTTTTGGTGATTTTTGAGTGATTTTTCTGCTATAAGACCACTATTTTGTCCAATTATTACATCATCTTAGACGAGTTTTTCGCAGAAATTGTTGCAAAAAAAGCTGGAAAAAATATTCAAAATGTCGCGTCAGAAATCGTCAATCACCGTCAAAACGCCGTCAGCCACGCGGAAATGCACGTCGCGACTGGCAATTCTTCCGGAACCAAACGAAAAACCACACAACGGCGACCAGCAACACCACGACACTGCCCGCGTAGGAAACGGCCAGCGGAAGGCCGAATGCCTGCTTGGAAACGAGCAGGAATGTGGAGCAGATGACCGTCATGAACAAGGCTGGGAAAAGCGTCATCCAATAGGGTTTGTGCTGCTGCGCGAGATAAACCGTCAGCGCCCAGAGCGTAAATACGGCGAGCGTTTGGTTGGCCCAGCCGAAATATTGCCAGATGGTGTTGAATCCGTCGGGGTTGTTCATCTGCCACAGCAAGAGCAGGACGACGACACCAAACATCGGAATGCAAATGTAGAAACGGCGAAGAACAGAGCGCTGGTCAAGCCCGATGAACTCCGCGATGATGAGTCGGGCACTGCGCAAGGCCGTGTCGCCGCTCGTGATCGGGGCGGCCACCACGCCAAGCATGGCCAAGATGCCGCCTGCCACGCCCAACCAGCTTTCACACACAAGTTTCACGACCGTTGGCGCATCGAAATACTGGATGAGCGTTTTTCCGCCGTCGGCCTGTGCCTTGAAGGCTTCCACGACTTCCGGCTTCACCACTTCCTGCCAGCCACCATAGTAGAAGAAATACATCGACACGGTCGCCCAAATCAGTGCCACGATGCCCTCGGTAATCATCGACCCGTAGAAAATCGGTCGTCCCCACCGTTCCGTTTTCATGCACCGCGCCATAAGCGGGCTCTGCGTGGCGTGGAAACCACTGATGGCACCGCAGGCAATCGTGATGAACAGACAGGGGAAAATGGGGCTGTTCGTCACGAACGATTCGCGTCCGAGCCACGCCGGATTTTCATTCAGATTGCTGGCCGACAGGTCGCTCCACAACTCGGGAATGGCGGGTTGCTTAATCAGAAGTCCGATGAGCAGCGCAAAACCCATAAACAGAAGCGAGAAGGCGAAAAGCGGATAGATTCTACCGATGATTTTGTCGATGGGCAGCATGGTGGCGATGATGTAATAGACGAAAATCGCCACAATCCAGAAGAGTTTCGAACCCCAGATGCCGTGGAGAATGATGGCCGGACTATAGACGAACACCACGCCCACCATAACCAGCAGAAGCACCGAGAAAATCAGCACCACGCGCATGGCCGTCTGGCCGAGGTAGTGCCCCACGATTTCGGGCTGTCCGGCACCGTCGTGGCGAATCGAGAGCATTCCGCTCAGATAGTCGTGGACGGCTCCGGCGAAAATGCAACCCAAGACTATCCACACATAGGCCACAGGCCCGTACCACGCACCCATGATGGCACCGAAAATCGGACCCGTGCCGGCAATGTTCAAAAACTGAATCATGAAAATCTTCCATCCCGGAAGCACCACGAAATCTACTCCGTCGGCCTTTGTAATGGCGGGCGTCGGGCGAGCGTCGGGACCGAAAACACGCTCCACGAAACGTCCGTAGAGGAAATAGCCTGCGACCAGCGCACACAAGGAAATGAAAAATGTAATCATACAATCATCGATGTTTAAATGAACAAACCCCGACCCCGATTTCTGCTGAAATATCGGAGTCGGGGATTCTCTATCGTAAGTCTATGACTTGAGTCTTATTCAGCTGCGGGAGCAGACTCTTCGGCAGCAGGCTCTTCAGCGGGAGTCTCCTCCACGACGGGAGCAGCCTCTTCCACTGCGGGAACTTCCTCGGCTACGGGCTCAGCCACGGGAGCTTCCTCCACTGCGGGGGCAGCTTCCTTCTTCGGAGCCTTCTCAATGACTTCAGGATTCTCGGCAATCACCGTGACGGGCACCTTCACCTCCACCTCTTTGTGGAAATGAACCGTGGCCTCGAACTCGCCAAGCTGCTTGGCTTCGCGCATGGTCACAATCTTGCGATCCACCTCGATGCCCTTTTCAGCCAAGGCTGCAACAACCTGGGCGGCACCCACCGAGCCATAAAGCTGACCGGTGCTCGACACCTTGGCGGCAATCTCCAGCGCAACGCCCTCGAAAGCCTTTGCCTTGTCTTCGGCGGCAGCCTTCTGGGCAGCCAGCTTGTGGGCCTGCTGCTTCAGGTTCTCTGCCAGAATCTTCTTGGCCATATCCGATGCAATCACGGCCTTGCCTGCGGGAATCAGATAGTTACGGCCATAGCCGTTCTTCACTGTCACGATATCGTTCTTATAACCCAGACCG
>DFHC01000074.1:0-2895 GCA_002372575.1 bacterium UBA3734
TGCTGATTCACTGGATACCGTAGAACTGATTATGGAGTTCGAAAAGGAATTCGGTATTTCCATCCCCGACGACAAGGCAGAAAAGATTTCTACCGTAGGTGATGCCATCGCTTACATCGAGGAGAATGCGAAGTAAATAGTTTTAGGCAATGGATATTGGGTGTTGGGTGTTGGTGAACTTTCGTAGCCAACGTTCAACACCCATTCAGTATTAAAACGAAGCCCGTTGCCGCGTTAATCAATACTCAGAAAACATGGAATTAAAAAGAGTTGTCGTAACAGGCCTGGGAGCCGTGACACCCGTGGGAAACTCGCCCGAGGAAATGTGGCAGAACCTCCTCAACGGCGTGAGCGGAGC
This sequence comes from bacterium UBA3734, assembly GCA_002372575.1. Lineage (GTDB taxonomy): Bacteria > Bacteroidota > Bacteroidia > Bacteroidales > Bacteroidaceae > Prevotella. Next base: position 359 of record DFHC01000074.1, read on the forward strand.
CGCGCCCATTACGCTTTTCGACAGTTCGAAGTTTAAGACACACTTCGCCTGCGAAGTAAAGAATTTAGACATCAACGAGTGGATTGACCGCAAGGAAGCCCGCAAACTCGACCGCTACACACAGATTGCCATGATTTCCGCCATGCAGGCCGTCAAAGACAGTGGCATGGATTTGGAAAAGGTCGATAAGAACCGCATTGGCGTGGTCTATGGCGTGGGCATCGGCGGAATCAAGACCTTCGAAGAAGAGGTTATCTACTACGCCCAGCACGTGGACGACGGCCCGAAATTCTCGCCCTTCTTCATTCCGAAGATGATCAGCGACATCGCCGCCGGACACATTTCCATCATGTTCGGCTTCCACGGCCCGAATTTCGCCACGACAAGCGCCTGCGCCTCGTCGAGCAACGCCTTGGCCGATGCCTTCAACCTGATTCGCCTGGGCAAGGCCAACGCCATTCTCGCCGGCGGAGCCGAGGCTGCCGTCTGCCAGTGCGGCGTGGGCGGTTTCAACGCCATGCATGCCCTTTCCACGCGCAACGACGACCCGGCGGGCGCCAGTAGGCCGTTCAGCGCCTCGCGCGACGGATTCGTGATGGCCGAGGGTGCCGGTTGCCTGATTCTCGAGGAACTGGAGCACGCAAAGGCTCGCGGTGCGAAAATCTACGGCGAAATGGTGGGCGAGGGCCTCAGCGGCGACGCCTTCCACATCACGGCCAGCCATCCCGAGGGTCTCGGAGCAAAGCTGGTGATGGAAAACGCCCTTGCAGACGCCGGTCTGAAGCCCGAGGACATCGACTACATCAATGTCCATGGCACGAGCACGCACGTGGGCGACATCTCAGAAGTGAAAGCCATCAAGGACGTCTTTGGCGAAGCTGCCTACAAGCTCAACATCTCATCGACAAAATCGATGACAGGGCATCTGCTCGGCGCTGCTGGAGCCATCGAGGCGATGGTGGCACTGCTGGCCGTGAAGAACGACATCGTTCCGCCGACCATCAACCATGCCGACGACGACAAAGACCCCGAAATCGACTACAATCTGAATTTCACGTTCAACAAGGCGCAGAAGCGCGAGGTGCGTGCAGCCATCAGCAACACCTTCGGATTCGGCGGCCACAACGCCTGTGTAGTATTCAAGAAATATGCTGAATAACGAATTCCTAGAACGAATGAAGCTCCCGTTCCGCAAGGATAAGGAGCTTTATTTGTCGCTCCATGAAATATTGGGCTTCTATCCGCACCGCATCGAGTACTACAAAACAGCCTTGCTCCACAGCAGCGTGGCCCAGCGCAACGAGAAAGGCCGGCCCGTGAACAACGAGCGACTGGAATTTCTTGGCGATGCCGTTCTCGGCGCAGTGGTGGGCGACATCGTGTATCATCATTTCTCAGGTAAGCGCGAAGGCTTTCTCACGACCACGCGCTCGAAACTCGTACAGCGCGACACGCTCGGAAAACTGGCTGCAGAGATGGGCATCAACGAACTCATCAAAACCGCCGCAAGGAACAAAAGCCACAACAGCTACGTAGGAGGCAATGCCTTTGAGGCGCTCGTCGGAGCCATCTATCTTGACCAAGGCTACAACGCCTGCATCAAGTTCATGAAGAAGCGCATCCTGAAACACATGATTAACCTCGACAAAATGGCCTATAAAGAGGTGAATTTTAAGTCGAAACTGCTGGAGTGGGCACAGAAAAACCGCGTACAGGTGGAATTTCGACTGATTGAACAGAAAAACGGCGAGAAAAACAGTCCTATGTTCAGCTATCAGGCTGTGATAGAGGGCGTTGAAGGACCTCAGGCCACGGGCTACAGTAAGAAGGAAAGCCAGCAAAAGGCCGCTAAACAGATGCTGGACCAGCTGCGCCGTCAGCCGCAATTCATCGACAAAGTGTTTGCCGCCAAGAGCAATCGCACGAAAATGGAGGAGGAACCCACCTCGGCTGTGCCGAAAATTGAAGAAGAAAATGCCTCTCCGACGACTTTCCACGAGGAAACATCACCTGCGACGACGCGCCCGAAAAACATTCACAAACCCCTCTCCGACGACGAAGAAGAGTTCGATTTGAGCGGCATCACAGCTCGCACCCAGACCGACGAGGAAATCATTGCCGCTGCCGAGGCCGCAGCCTACGGAGCATAGGCTCAAGAATATTTTGAGGCAAATCGCGATAGACAACGTGTCCCACGAAAGCAGCGATGAGCAGCGTGTTTGCGAGCAATGAAGCCCAAAGCGGCAATTGGTCGCGCCCGAGCGTCATCAGGGCGAAAAACAGCAGCGTCATCGCGACGTAGAAAGCCATCGACTTGAGCGGGTAGCGGATAGGATAGTATTTTTGTCCGACGAAATAGCTCAGGAGCATCGCCGTGAGGTAGCCAGCAAAGCCGCCCCACGCGCAGGCCACGTAGCCATAGCGCGGCACGAAAACGATGTTCACGGCAAAGAGCACGACGCATCCAAGCCCTGAAAACACGGCTCCCCAGATGGTTTTGTCGGTGAGCTTGTACCAAAACGACAGGTTGAAATAGA
>DFHC01000074.1:2958-6123 GCA_002372575.1 bacterium UBA3734
ATAGACACCCATCATGATTTCCGCGGCCATAACGATGGGAACCACGCGCAGGCCGACCCAATAGTCACGTCCGATGAGGAGTTTCAGCACGTCGATGTAACCTGCCACGAACAGAAACGCCAAGAGCGTGAAAATCAGGAAATATTTCATCGCCACAGCGTAGTATTCTTTCGAATCTTTGTCCTTCGACTTACCGAATACAATCGGCTCGTAGGCGTAACGAAACGCCTGCGTAATCATCGCCATGATCATGGCAATCTTGAAAACGGCTCCGTAGATGGCGAGCTGCTCCTTCATGTCATTCTCTCGATAGAGATAGGGAAACAGCATCTTGTCGGCAGTCTGGTTCAGCACGCCCACGATGCCGAGCAGGAGAATGGGCCATGCGTAGGAGAGCATTCGCCTGAGCAGTGCGCCGTCGAAGCCATGACGCAGACCGCGCAGTTCTTTCCAGAAGAAAAACGTGATGATGGTGGTGCAGATGAGGTTGATGAAAAACGCCGCACGTGCGTCGCGTCCGTCCATTCCGAGGTAGTAGATGCAGTTCAGTGCGATGCTCATCATGATAAACAGCAGCTTCAGGACAGCAAATTTGATGGGACGCTTCTGGAAGCGCAGATAGGCGAAGGGAATACACTGGAAAGCGTCGATGGCCACGCAGGTGAACATACAGGCAATATATTCGGGATGGTCACCGTATTGCATCAGGTTGGCAATAGGTTGCAGGAAAACCATCGTCAGCACGACGAACAGAAGCGACGTCGTACCCACCGACCAAAGCGTTGTGGAATAGACTCGCTCGGCATTTTCGCCCTGCTTGTTGGCATAGCGGAAAAAAGTGGTTTCCATGCCATAGGTCAGGATGACGAGCAGCAGCGCAACATAGGCATAGACGTTCGTAATCACGCCATACTCGCCGCTTTCTGCCGACATTTTCATCGTGTAGAGCGGCACGAGCAGGTAGTTCAGGAATCGCCCGACGATGCTCGAAAGGCCATAGATGGCGGTGTCTTTAATTAAGCCCATATCTTTTTTATCCAAAGAACATATAACAGATGGCAATTGCTGAAATGATTCCAGCCAAATCGGCCAGCAGTCCACACGTCACGGCGTGGCGCGTATAGCGAATGCCAACACTGCCGAAATAAACAGCGAGAATGTAGAAAGTGGTGTCGGTGCTGCCTTGGAAAATACACGACAGGCGACCCACAAATGAGTCGGCACCGTAGGTGGTCATCGCATCCACCATCATTCCGCGGGCACCGCTGCCCGAGAGCGGCTTCATGATGGCCGTGGGCAGGGCTTCAACAAATTCGGCATTCACCCCGAAGAGGTTCACCGTCCATTTGATGCCCTCCATCAACCAGTCCATCGCGCCCGAGGCACGGAACACGGCGATGGCCACGAGGATGGCCACGAGATAGGGAATGATGCGCACGGCGGTCGTAAAACCTTCTTTTGCGCCCTCGATAAACGAGTCATAGACGTTCACCCCTTTTCGTATCGCCGCCACAATGAAACCGACGATAATCGTCATCAGCAGAATCGACGCCGCCGACACGCTCACGGTGTTCATCATGGCCGAGTCCAACTGGCTGAATCCCCAGATGACGGCAGTCACAACGGCACTCACGCCGCCGAGCGTCAGGAGAATGGTGCGGTTCAGGAGATTGATGCGCTGATAGAGCGAAGTGACGACGATGCCGGCCAAAGTGGCGAAAAACGTGGCCAGAAGAATCGGCACAAACACGTCGGTGGGCTGGGCGGCTCCCTGCTGGGCGCGATAAGCCAGAATCGACACGGGAATAATCGTCAGCCCTGAAGTGTTCAGCACAAGGAACATAATCATCGGGTTCGTGGCCGTGAGTCTCATGCGCTCCTTTTCGGCCTCTGGCAAGCCTTCTTTCATCTCTATTCTTTCGTCCTTCAGCTGGTTCAGCTGCTCCATCGCCTTCAGTCCGAGCGGCGTGGCGGCATTGTCGAGACCCAGCATATTGGCCGCAATATTCATGAAAATGCTGCCTGTGGCAGGATGATTTTTCGGTATGTCGGGGAAAAGCTTCGTGAAAATGGGCGAGAGCAGCCTCGCGAGGGCATTCACCACTCCGCCGTGCTCACCGATTTTCATGATGCCGAGCCACAGCGCGAGCATTCCCGTGAGGCCGAGCGAAATCTCGAAGGCCGATTTTGAAGAGTCGAACGTAGAGTTCATGATAGCCGGAAAAACCTCGGTTTCACCGAAGAAAACCAAGCGAACGAATGCGATGACAAACGCAATCAGAAAAAATGCAATCCAAATGTAGTTCAGTACCATAATGCTGCAAAATTACGCAATTCATTCGGAAAAACAAAATAAAATTTGATTTTTCGCTCACTTAATCGTACCTTTACATAAGGTACTCACATTCGGAAAAAAACCAAATAAATTTGTTTTTTCGCTCACTTAATCGTACCTTTGCACTCGGTATGAAAGAATTCCTGCAAGTGTTGCGGCGATTTGTGCCGCCCTACAAGAAATATTTGGTGCTGTCGGTGGTGTTCAACATCCTCTCGGCGGTGCTCAACATCTTTTCGTTTGCCGCCCTGATACCTATTCTGCAGATACTCTTCCAGACGGGCGAGACCGAGGCCGCCACCGAGCTCATGGCATGGGACTGGGGCAACGCCCAGGCCGTGCTGATGAACAACCTGAACTACACGGTCAACGGCCTCATCAGCCGCTACGGCCCCACAACGACGCTGCTCTTCATCGGACTCTTCCTGGCTGCCACCACCTTCCTCAAGACCGGCGCCTACTTCCTCACCTCGGCCTGCATCGTGCCTATCCGCACGGGCGTGGTGCGCGACATACGCAACCAGCTCTACCGCAAGATTACCTCGCTGCCCTTGGGATTCTTCAGCGAGGAGCGCAAGGGCGACATCATTGCACGCATGAGCGGCGACGTGCAGGAGGTGGAAAACTCTATCATGTCGAGTCTGGAGATGCTCTTCAAGAATCCCGTGCTTATCGTGGCCTACTTCGCCACGCTCATCTTCATCTCCTGGCAGCTGACGCTCTTCACCCTCACCATCGTGCCCATCATGGGATGGTTCATGGGCTTGGTGGGGCGCCGCCTGAAGGCACAGTCTATCAAGGCGCAGGCGCTGTGGAGCGACACCATGAGC
>DFHC01000137.1 GCA_002372575.1 bacterium UBA3734
CACGTCGTGAGACACCAGATCCTAAGTCTGGCGCGTCTGCCAATTCCGCCACAAGCGCGTACCTTTCTGGGTTTGCGGCTGCAAAATTACAATGTTTTTGCCGATTGTGCAAATTTTTTGTGGAAAAAACTTTGAAATGTGCGAAAAAAAGTGTTACTTTGCAGCGCAATTATCGACTTTAATCTATAAAAAAAGAATCATTATGAAGAAAATTTTTGCAGTAGTGGCAGCCATGGTGTTTGCTATGCCATCGTTTGCCCAGTTTAGCAGCGGCGGTTTCTCGCTGGACGAAGAGAGTGTTTACTATGGCGTTCGCGTCGGTATAACAGGAGCCAGCCTGAGCGGTGGCACGGAGACGATGGACGGTCGCGAATACAAGACCGACCTCGGCATGAAGGCGGGTATGACGCTGGCTGGTATCATCGGCCTGCGCGTGTCGCACACCACGCCGCTGTTCCTTGAGAGCGGTTTGTATTACACCGAGCGCGGCGGTAAGGACGGCAAGTATCGGGTGAACTACACGAACCTCGAATTGCCCATCCTCATCAAATATGGCATCAAGGCTTCTGACGACATTGCCATTCTGCCTTTCTTCGGCCCGTATTTCGCGCAGGCCATCGCCGGCAAGACGAAGCAATACAAATGGGGTGGCGAAAGCTACACGGACGAGATTGAGAAAGTGGGAACCTTCGATGAAAAGAAGGCCAACACGGGTGGTCTGAGCCGCTTTAACATGGGCTTCAAGCTCGGATGCGGCGTGGAGTACAACAAGATTTACCTCGAAGTTGGCTACCAGTTTGGCGTGTCGAACATCGGTAAGAACGGCCCGGGCGAGAAGCTCGACCTCTCGGCTCGCTCCAATGCGCTGTTTGCGAATCTGGGTGTGAATTTCTAAGTTTCGTCCCAAAAATGATAATTAGAGGAAATCGCTGACGGTTTCCTCTAATTTTTTTGCCCGAAATGCAATAAAACGGCGGTTTCGTGCGTTATTGTATCGTATATATACGAACTGCCGCGCATCGATGGCGGCGAAATTTTAGATGTTATGATAGAATATATCAGGGGCGAGCTGACGGAGCTGACGCCTACGCTGGCTGTTGTGGAAGCAGCCGGAGTGGGCTATGCGCTGCAAATTTCGCTCAACAGTTACAGCGCCATTCAAGGCAAAAAAGAAGTGAAACTGTTCGTTCACGAGGCCCTTGTGACGGGCGGTCGCGACGATTCTTACACGCTCTACGGCTTTTCCACGCGGCAGGAGCGCGAGCTCTACAGGCTGTTGATTACCGTGTCGGGCGTGGGCGCGAACACGGCGCGGATGATTCTTTCGAGCCTCTCGCCGAAAGAGTTGTGCAACGTGATTGCCAACGGCGACGAGCGCGTGTTGAAGGGCGTGAAAGGCATCGGACTGAAGACGGCGCAGCGCATCATCGTGGATTTGCGCGACAAGGTGATTTCCGGCGGAATCGCCGAGGAATTGCACGCTGGCGGCGCGTCGGCGGCTGTGGCGGTGCCGAGTCCTGTGCGCGACGAGGCTGTGCAGGCGCTCTCGATGCTGGGCTTCCCGCCGGCGCCGAGTGCGAAGGTGGTGTCGCAGATTCTCGCCGAGCAGCCCGAACTACCTGTGGAGCAGGTGATTAAGTTGGCGTTGAAGATGATAAAGTGAAGCCCCTGTGGGGATTCAAATTAAGAATTTAAAATTAAGAATTAAGAATTTTCGGGATTCAATCTTCAATGTTCAATTTTTAATAAAAACGAAATAAAACGATGTTTGGGCGACTGATAAGAGGAATGTTGGTGCTGACCATGCTGATGATGGTCGGCAAGCCTGCTTTTGCCCAGACGAACACCACTGCGCAAGACCCGAAAACCGCTGGAAACACGCCGAAAGTGGCCCAACAACCCATCATCGACGACGACGAGGTGATTCCCGACTCGCTGCTGAACACGCGCTGGAAAATCCAACGCACCACGCCTATCACCTACGACGATTTGAACCAGAATCCCGCCGACCTGAAGCGTCCCGAAAACATGAAGCAGCAGGTGGAGTACAACGACACGCTCGACCGCTACGTCATCGGCTCGAAAATCGGCAACCAATGGATTGCGGCCCCGATTATGATGACCCCGTCGGAATACATGAATTGGAGCACGCAGCAGCAGATGCGCAAGTTTTTCCGCTCGAAAAACGACGAAATCTATCAGACGAAGGGCAAGGAGAAATTCGACTTCACGGACATGCACTTCGACCTGGGTCCGGCAGAGAAAATATTCGGTCCGGGCGGCGTGCGCGTGAAGACGCAGGGCACAGCGGAGCTGAAATTCGGCCTGACGATGAAAAACATCGACAACCCCTCGCTGCCCGTCCGCAACCGCAAGACCACGACGATGGACTTCGACGAGAAAATCAACCTGAGCGTGAAGGGAAGCGTGGGCGACAAGGTGAACATGAACCTGAACTACAACACCGACGCCACCTTCAATTTCGACACGCAGAGCCTGAAACTGAAATACGACGGCAAGGAAGACGAAATCATCAAGCTGGTGGAGGGCGGAAACGTGTCGTTCCCGTCGAATTCGAGCCTTGTGCGCGGTGCCAGCAGCCTGTTCGGACTGCGCACCGACTGGCAGTTTGGCAAACTCTCGCTCCAGACCGTGGTTTCGCAGAAAAAATCGGCCTCGAAGAGCGTTTCGTCGCGTGGCGGCGTGCAGCTCACGCCCTTTGAAATCAACGTGGCCGACTACGAGGAAAACCGCCATTTCTTCCTCTCGCAATACTTCCGCGACCGCTACGACGAGGCGATGAAAACGCTGCCCAACCTGATGACGGGCGTGAAAATCAACCGTGTGGAGGTGTGGGTGACGAACAAAACGGGTACGACGAACAACACACGCAACATCGTGGCACTCACCGACTTAGGTGAAAACGCAAGGATTTCCAACCCCCGCTGGCAGCCGATGGGCATGAACGTGCCGTCGAACAACGCGAACACGGAGTATCAGGAGATGGTGAACACCTACGGCGCCGCCCGCAACATCGACCAGACCTCGACCGTGCTCGACGGCATCGGCAATTTCACGGGCGGCAACGACTACGAAAAGCTGCAGAGTGCGCGACTGCTCAGCTCGTCGGAATACACGGTGAACACGGCCTTGGGCTACATTTCGCTGAACATGGCGTTGCAGACCGACCAAGTGCTCGCTGTCGCCTTTGAATACACCTACGGCGGCCAGACCTATCAGGTGGGCGAGTTCGCCTCGGACATCACCGACGTGCAGCAGGCTCTCTTCGTGAAGTCGCTGAAAAACACGTCGAACAGCCCCGTGCAAGGCAACTGGGGACTGATGATGAAAAACGTCTATAACCTCGCCTCGACGGTCGAGAAAGACCGCTTCCGCCTCGACGTGAAGTTCCAGAGCGACACCGCCGGCGTGTATCTGACCTACATTCCCGAGCCGCAGGTGAAGAACGAAATCCTCATCCGGGCCCTCGGCGCCGACCGCTTAGACAACAATATGAAGGCCCATCCCAACGGGCGTTTCGACTACGTGGAGGGCTACACCGTGCAAAACGGGCGCGTCTTCTTCCCCGCCGCCGAGCCATTCGGTCGCTATCTCTACAACTACTTGGTTTCCAAGGGAGTAAGTGCTGAAAAAGCCTCGCGCTATGCCTTCACCGAGCTCTACGACTCGACGATGACTGTGGCGAAGCAGATTGCAGAGAAGAACAAATACGTGCTGACGGGACAGTTCCGCGGCACTTCGGCCAACGTGATTTCGCTCGGTGCCTACAACGTGCCGCAGGGTTCGGTGATGGTGACGGCGGGCGGCATGACGCTCACCGAGGGCAGCGACTACACCGTGAACTACAGCGCGGGCGAGGTGACCATCCTCAACCAGAGCATCATCGATGCGGGTACCAATGTGAACGTATCGCTTGAGTCGGACACGGAGTATGGCATGCAGCGCAAAACGATG
>DFHC01000030.1:0-5740 GCA_002372575.1 bacterium UBA3734
CAGACCGACCATCGGCAGGAAGATGCGCACGCCGATGCCTGCCGAGCGTTTCATGTTGAAGGGATTGAATTTCTTCGCGTCGGCCCACGCGTTACCGCCTTCGAGGAAGGCCAGTCCATAGATGGTGGTGTTACCGAGCATGAAGGGATAGCGCAGTTCGAGCGTGAAGCGGTCGTAGGCGTAGGCGTTGTAGTAGCTGCTCGTGCCGGCCTCGAAGGCTGCGGTGTTCGAGATGGAGCCGTTTTCATAGCCGCGCAGTCCGATGGTTTCCTCGGCGTAGCCATAGCTGTAGCCGCTCATGCCGTCGCCACCCACGTAGAAGGTCTCGAAGGGCGATTTCTTGTACTGGTTATAGGCTCCGAGGAGACCGAACTCCACGCGCGTCATCAGCACCAAGGGCTTCGCGCCTCGCGTGAGTGCCGTGAAGGTGCGTCCCTTGAACTTCCATTTGTGGTATTCAATCCAGCGATATTTCTCTTGTTGCTCTTGCGAATAGGTGGCCGAATAGGGGTTGTTGGCCAGATTCTTGTAGTCTTTCTTGTCCCAGAGCGACCATGGCGGCGTGAGCTGCACCGAGGCCGTGAACTCCGAGCCGCTGCGCGGGAAGAGCGGGTTGTCGGTAGAGGAGCGGCTGAGCGAGAGGTTCAGGCTGATGTTGTTGGCGTTTCCGTTGCTCATGATGGCGAAATATTGCCAGTTTTTGAGCGAGTAGCGCGTGAAGGAGAGCTGGGCCGAGAGGAAGAAATAGTCGTCGGGCCAGCGCAGTCGCTTACCCCATCCGAGCGTTACGCCGTAGAGCTTGATGTATTTGTCGGGGTCGTAGTAGTTTTCGTAGTTGTTGTAATAATAGTTGTTGCCGTAGCCATAGAGCATATTCATATAGTTGTTCATATAGCCGCTGTTGTAGTAGGAGCTCGACACGTCGGTCTGCTTCGAAAAGAACGCGCTCACGGAGAACTGGATGGGGCGCTTGTTGCCGAACCAGTTGGTGGAGTAGCTCGCGTTGTACGACTGGTAATAGCGTCCGTTGGTCTGCGCATTGATGCCGAGCGTTTCGCCGTCGCCGATGGGCATGATGCCGCGGTGTTCCTTGTTCTTGTTGAAGAGGTTGGCCATCGAGAAGTTGTTGAGCTTCAGACCCACGCGTCCGATGATGCCCGTCTGTCCCCATCCGAGCGAGAACTCGACTTGGTCGTTCGATTTCGACTCCAGATTCCAGTTGATATCGACCGTGCCGTTCTCGCCATTGGGCTTTACATCAGGCTCCATTTTCTCGGGGTCGAAATGTCCCGACGAGGCAATTTCACGCGCCGAACGCATCAGTGCGTCCCTTGAGAAGAGGTCGCCGGGCTTGGTGCGCAGCTCGCGGCGGATGACGTTCTCGTAGAGGCGGTCGTTGCCGTTGATGCGCACGCGGTTGATGTAGGCCTGCGGGCCTTCGGAAATGCGCACTTCGAGGTCGATGGAGTCGCCCTCGGTCTTGATTTCAGTGGGTTGGATTTGGCAGAAGAGGTAGCCGTTGTTCCAATATTCGTTGCTGATGGCGTCTTCGTCGGAATGGAGGCGACTATTCAGCAGTTTCTGGTTATAGACGTCGCCCTTCTTCATGTCGAGCACGCGCACGAGGGCATCGGTGGGATAAACCGTGTTGCCCACCCACGAAATGTTTCTAAGGAAATATTTCTGGCCCTCATCCACCTTCACATACACGTTCACATGCTTCGGGTCCACCGTCCACACGCTGTCTTCCACAATCATGGCATCGCGGAAGCCCATTTCATTGTACTTATCCAAGAGGCTTTTCTTGGCCTCTTTCCAACGCTCGGGCGTGAATTTCTTGGCCTTGAAAAGGGTGGCGAGCTTGCCGGCCTCGTTCACTTTCCCCAGCGCGCCTTTTTTGAACAGTCCGCCCTTGATTTTCTTGTCGGGGAGTTGGTCGTTGCCCTCGATGATGATGCTGCGCACCTTCATTTTCTCCTTTTTGTCGATGACGATGTCGAGAATCACCTTGTTTTTCTCTGCCACGTCGTCGCGCTGCATCACGTCGATTTCAGCGTTTTGGAAGCCCTTGTCGTCGAAATATTTCTTGGCGAGCAGCTTGGCGCGGTCGAGCACGTTGGGATGGATGCTCATGCCGCTGGTGAGGCCGAGTTTCTTCTCAAGGTCGTCGCGCTCCGACTTCTTGATGCCCACGTAGTTGATTTGCGACACGCGCGGCCGTCCGGCCAGTGCCACGTGCAGATAGATGCGGTTGCCCACGATGGAATCGGCGGAAATCGACACCTCGGAGAAGAGTCCGTGGCGCCAATAGCGCTTCACGGCATCGGTGATTTGCGAGCCCGGCACCTCAATTTCCTGTCCTACGGTGAGACCCGAGATGCCCGCAATGGCATAGTCTTCGTAGCCGTCCATGCCCGAGATGTTGATGCCTCCGAGGACGTAGGTGCGCGGCGTGCCAGCATAGGTGATGTCGGGGTATTCGATGACATCCTGGGCTCTCAAAGTGAAAAGTGAAGAGTGAAAAGTGAACAATGCCAGGAGCACGATTCCTTTCCACGTGTCGCTTTTCTTTCTACTTTCTAAGATATATCTCATAGCTGTTATTTTTCGTTTTTCACTTTTCGTTTCCTTCCACCTGCGCCTCGGTCTTTCCGAAACGACGCTGGCGGCTCTGGAAGCTTTCGATGGCCTTGTGCAGGTCGGCTTCGGCGAAGTCGGGCCAGTAGGTGTCGCAGAAATAGAGCTCGGAATAGGCGATTTGCCAGAGCAGATAGTTCGAGATGCGCAACTCGCCACCCGTGCGGATGAGCAGGTCGGGGTCGGGCATGAAGCGCGTCTGCAAGTGCTGGGCGACGGTTTCCTCGGTGATGTCTTTGGGGAAGAGTCCACCCGTTTTCAGGAATTTTGTCGTTCCAAGCGAGTCGTGGACTTCCGCCACGATTTCCCTGACGGCCTCGGCAATTTCCCAACGGCTTGAGTAGCTCAGCGCCACCACCATTGTCATAGTGTCGTTTCCGGCAGTGTGTTCCTCGGTTTCGCGCAGTTTCTGCTGCACGTCGTCGGGCAGTCGCTTCATGTCGCCGATGACGCGGAATCGCACGTTGTGCTTCATGAAAATCTCGTCTTCGAGCGAGGTCAGCACGAGTCCCATCAGGGCCGACACCTCGTCGGCAGGACGGTTCCAGTTTTCCGTCGAGAAGGTGTAGAGCGTGAGGTATTTCACGCCCAGCCGCACACATTCGGCGGTGATTCGCCGCACGGTTTCCACGCCGGCCTGATGTCCGGCATTGCGGGGCATTCCCTTCTCGGTGGCCCAGCGTCCGTTGCCGTCCATGATGATGGCGATATGTTCGGGTATTTTCTTCATTCTTTCCTTATTCTTTCCAGCACGTCACGCAACGCTCCTTGAAGCTGTAGGTGAGCGTCACGAGCAGTGCCGAGTAACAGTCCGTATTCTTGAAGGCTCCGCTCGACTTCACGCCGTAGGGGTCTTTCACGCCGTCGAGCTCGTCGCTCAGCGAGAAGTGGATGCCCCACTCCACGCCCAGGTTCAGCCGACTGGCCAGTTTGTATTTCACGCCGATGCCGAGGGGCACATTGCCCGTGAACACGTTTTTCGGGCCGCCCGAAACGAAAGTGGCGCCGATGCCTCCGAAAATGAAGGGTGTGAGCCGCTTTGCTCCGCGATAGTCGCGCCCCGTGCCGTAGGGCCAGAAGTTGTATTCAAACACGCAACTGGCGTCCACGAGCGTGTGGTTGAAGGCGTAAGAGAGGCGGTCGCCGTTCCACTCGTTGCCATCTGTCATCGAGGGGTAGTAGGTTTCCACATCTTTCGACGACCCTTTCAACTTGCCCCACGAGGCCGTGAATTTCAGTCCCGAGTGGGGATTGAACAGCGTTCTGAATACTGCCGTGGCCATCGGTTGCAGGTTTTTCGTGAGATTGCCGTTGAAGTCGCCGAGATAGCCCGTCAGTCCGGCTCCGGCACCGATTTCCATCGCATATTCAGGGTCGCTCTGGGCGTTGGTGGAAGACGGCAGGAAGAGCAATAAAACGCAGACCCATCCCCAACCCCTCCCTAAGGGGCGGGGAGCAAGGCGTCTTGTAGAATTGTTTTCCCTTGTCATCTTCATCCGCTTATCGGTTCCACTTCATTCGGTTCAGATACCCGCGCCACGCTTGCTTCGTGGTCTCGTTGATGAGCCAGAGGTTCTGCTCGGCGTCGGCCACCAGCGCATGGCGGCTATTGACGTCGATGCCTTCGGGGAGGGAGATATTCTCCTTCTGATGCCACGTGAGGCCACAGTCTTCGCTCACGTAGATAGCCGTGTAGGGCGTCTGCATGCAGGCTCCGAGGCCTTGTCCGCCGATGGCCAGCAGCAGGTTGCCGTAGGCCGTCACTTGCAAGTCGCGCATCCGCGGCAGCTGGCTGCGGTTTTCTGCCGTGGGCGTGTAGAAGAACCACGACGCATTTTCGTCATCGGAATCCACGATTTTGCTCCACACCATCGCGGTGGTGTCGGCGGCGTGGCTTTCCGCGCTGCGATTGCCCACGAGAATCATCCGATAGGCATCGTCGCTGGTCTTCAAGGGCAGTTTCACGAGGTTCAGGTCGGTTGTCGGGAGCCAGTCGGCATCGGTGTCGAGAGCGTCTTCGCCAACCACTTCACCCACGTTGGAAGGCTGCGTGCGAAGGGCCAGGAGGCTCGCCATTTCGTCGTCTGTCAGCGAGGCTTGCGACCAGTGGAAATCGTCGCCGTTCTGCTGGTGGACGCGCACCTCGACCATGTATTTCCGGAAGCTCGAGCCCGACTGGTTATAAACGCGGAACTCCACAGGCTTCGAGAAGTCGATGGAGTCGGTACTGGAATAGAGCACAAGGCTGTCGCGCTGGCCGTCTTTCGTGTGCAGGTTGATGAGTATCGACCCTGCGTTTTTCACCGTCGCCGTGCAAATGGCGCGCGACACGTCGGTGTTCTGCGGCAAGGAGTCGAGGTTATAGACTAGTCCACGTTGTTGGTCGATGGAGAAAGCGAAGCTGCTTCCCACGACGTTGGCGGTGTAGGTACTGTCCTCGCCCGTCGAACTCTTCGTGTGCACCGTGCATTTCAGCGTTCCCAACGAGAATGAGGAGAGCGCCGTGTCTTCGTAATACACCGTGTTCACTTCGTTGTCTTTCAGACACGACGACAACATCAGAATCGATATCACTAAAAGGCCAAAACCCTTATTCATGGTTATTTCACTATTTACGATTTCTACTTTACTTGCATTTTCAGCCTGCAAATATAGTCAGAAAAACGCAAATACACGTTCTTTATTATGTAAAATATTCATTTATAAAGACTTTTTTAAGGTTTATTTAGTCAAATGGAGTTTACTTTTGCGCTTTGGAAATGCGATTTTCCGAAAAAAAATCCCGTAAGCATTCGCTGCCCACGGGACTTTTTTCAAGAGAAAAAATGGTTATAGTGTGTTATGATGCTAATCTCTCAGGCGATGAAGCAACTCGGCAGGCAGCGCGGGCATGGCGCCGTTTTGCGTGCAGACGTAGGCCGAGACCTCGACTGCGAGCTCATGGGCTTCGGCGATGCTTTTTCCGCTGAGGATGGCCGAACAGAACGAGCCCGTAAACGAGTCGCCGGCGCCCACCGTGTCGGCCACTTGCACCTTGGGCGTTTCGCGGAAGAACATCTGGCCCGGGGCGAACACATACGAACCGTTGGTGCCGCAGGTGAGC
>DFHC01000030.1:5788-8310 GCA_002372575.1 bacterium UBA3734
GGTGCCGCAGGTGAGCACGAGCATATCCAGATTGTATTTGCCAAGGATGAGCCAGCATTTGTTTTCCATGTCGAGACCCGGATAGCCAAACATCCGACCGATAATAACGAGTTCTTCATCGTTGATTTTCAGCACGTTACAGCGTTGCATCGACTCTTGAATCACCTCGCGCGTGTAGAAATTCTGCCGCAGGTTGATGTCGAAGATTTTCATGCAGTCTTTCGGTGTGGCATCGAGGAAACGATGGATGTTTTCGCGCGACACGACGTTGCGCTGCGCCAGCGAACCGAAGCACACGGCACGGCAGTTGCGGGCTGCCTCCTCGATTTCGGGCGTGAAGGGAATGTTGTCCCAGGCCACGTTTTCGCGGATGTCGTAAGTGGGAATGCCCTGTTCGTCGAGCGTCACCTGCACGGTGCCCGTGGGATAAGGCACGCGCGGCATCAGGTAGCGCAACTGGTGTTCTTCGAGGGCTACGATGGTTTCTTCGGCGAGTTTGTCCTCTCCGAGCGCACTCACGGCCAGCGCATTGTCTTGTCCGAGGAACTGGCCTGCGTGATAGGCGAAGTTGGCTGGTGCTCCGCCGAGTTTCTTTCCTTCGGGCAGCACGTCCCAGAGTGCTTCGCCGAGGCCTACTACTAATTGTTTCATATTTTCTAAAGGGTTTTTAAGGGGAGTGAAAGGGGAGTGAAGGGGACGAATGTCTGAACTTCTGAAACACCTGTAACTCCTGAACTACTTCGTTGAAACCTTCGGTATATACGTAAACAGATAGACGACACCCACGGCCATCACCAGCACGGCGCCGGCCTGTCCCATTGCGTCGCTCATAAAGCCCATCAACAGCGGGAAAACAGTGCCTCCGAACAGACCCATAATCATCAGTCCGCTGACCTCGTTTTGCTTCTCTGGCATCGAGGTGAGCGCCTGCGCGAAGCAGATGGAGAAGATGTTGGAGTTGCCGTAGCCCACGAGTGCGATGGCAGTGTAGAGCACCCATTTCTCAGTGCCCACGAAGAGCAGCAGCATCGACAGCGCCATCATCACCACCGAGGCGATGAAGAACGTGCGGTTGCTCAGCACGCGCAGGAAGAACGAGCCCGTCAAGCAGCCGATGGTGCGGAAAATGAAATAGAGCGACGTGGCAAAAGCCGCCTCGTTCAGGCTCATTCCAAGGCGTTCCATCAGGATTTTCGGGGCGGTGGTATTCGTACCCACGTCGATGCCCACGTGACACATGATGCCGAGGAACGACAGCAGCACAATGGGCGTTCCGAGCAGCTTGAAGCACTCGACAAACGACGAGGCCTTGCCCTCGGCGCGCTCTTCGTGAATCGGCGTGAAGCCCAGCAACAGCGTAGCCAGAATGCCCACCACGAAATAAATCAGGAAGAGCACGCGCCAGTCGAGTCCGAACGAGGGAATCACCTGCGTGGCACCCCACATGGCGAGATATGGCGCAAGGAACGAGGCAATGGCCTTCACGAACTGCCCGAAGGTGAGCGTGGATGCGAGGTTCTTATCGCCGAGCACGGTCGAAACCAGCGGATTGAGCGAGGTCTGCATCAGCGTGTTGCCAATGCCGAGCAGCGAGAACGCGATGAGCATCACAGCGAAGGAATTGCCGAAAAGCGGGATGAAGAGCGACACGGCAGTCACCACGAGCGACAGCAGCACCGTTTTCTTGCGTCCGATGCGGTTCATCAGCATCCCCGTGGGAACGCTGAAAATCAGGAACCAGAAGAACACCAGAGAAGGAAAGATGTTGGCTGTCGAGTCATTGAGCGCCAAGTCTTCTTTCACATAGTTCGAAGCAATGCCCACCAGATCTACAAAACCCATGCAGAAAAAGCAGAGCATTACAGGAATCAGGGCTAATTTGTTAACTTTACTCATAGATTTATTTGACTTTTTTACTATTTCACAATCTCATAAATAGTAGCCTTTCCGCCTTTTACCTTTAACATAGTATAAGGTATAGAAGGGAATACCAGATTAGTCATAGCCATCTTGCCATCGGCAGCAAAAGCTTCAATACTACAGCGGTCGATGAATATACGTAACTGTTTCATGGCACCATGCGTTGGTGCTGTTGTTACTGTTGCAAAAGCCTCGCTGAAACTGCAATCACCACTCTTTGTGC
This sequence comes from bacterium UBA3734, assembly GCA_002372575.1. Lineage (GTDB taxonomy): Bacteria > Bacteroidota > Bacteroidia > Bacteroidales > Bacteroidaceae > Prevotella. The sequence continues at coordinate 7,932 of DFHC01000030.1, forward strand.
GATCCATAGAGAATGTTTGTTTTTGAGCATCATAGAACATTGTAACCTTCTCGCCATTCATATTGCTCAGCGTGAGTTCCATAGAACCCTTTATATCTATAACAAGTTCACAAACATCTGACAGTTTCTTCACTTTCTTTCCGCGCAAGGCCTGCATTTCCTTTGAGGGAACAACGCCGCAATATGTTTCTTCGCCATCGGCAAACAGGTCCAAATCACGAGGAATACTGTTGGAACTACGGAACTGATGAGTGGGCACCTGGTTTGCATACTGCCAGTTTGACATCCAAGCAATAACCACATGGCGATTCTCAGGAGCATTACTAAACGAAACTGTTGCATAGTGGTCTTTACCATAGTCCATCCACTTGGTGACCTC
>DFHC01000034.1 GCA_002372575.1 bacterium UBA3734
TGATAGCCGTTGCCCTCCATGTAGTTCTTGTGGTCGGTTGTGGCGCCGATGATTCGCGCGATGTCGCGACCAACGCTGGGTTTCTCTGCGATGCAAACAATCATACGTGTTATTTACTGAGGTGATTCGTGTATGTTACGGGCGGAATATCGTCGTTTTTCAGCACGTTGGCAATTTCCTGCGGCGTTAGTTTGACAGGGCCGAGCATGAATTCGGGAATGTTGTAGCTCTTGAGGAACTGGCGGTGGAAGTCGGGGTCGGACGAGGGCAGTTCGAAGGGTTTCGAGGCCTTTCCGTCGGCGTCGATATGGGCGATGAAGGGTCGCGTATAGACCCCGTCGGTGCGCCGCGAGGAGAAAATGACCCACCGACCCGTGCTCGACCACGTGTGGTAGCTCTCCACGTTGTCGGAATTGATGGTTTCGCAAGGGCGCAAGATGCCAGCGGCGATGAGTGACTCGGCCGAGGGCGACGACTGCGCGGCAAACCCGTCGAAGGCCTGCAAGTCGAGCATCCAGAGGTCGGCATCGCGATGCCAAATGTGGAAACAGCCCCATTCGCCGAGCGTCACCATCAGCCAGCGTCCGTCGGGCGAAATGCGCGGCAGCGTGGCACTTTTTCCCATTCCTGCGGCATCGACGACCATTTCGCGGGGCCCGAACTCGCGGGTGTCGGGGTCGAAGCGCTTGCGATAGATGCTGTATTTGATTTCCTTGCTGCGGGCAACGGTTTCCGAGGTGTTCACTGTGTCGGCCTCGTATTCAAAATGGGCGCTACCGTAGTAGAGATAGCGTCCGTCGGGCGCCCAGAAGGGGAAAATCTCGAACTCGTGCGGGTCGTTCTCGATGTTCATCACTTCGTTGCGGTCGATGTCATAGACGATGAGGTCGCTTTCAGAGTCGAGCACCTCGATTTTATTGATATCGAGCGTGTGGAAGCTCTGCATCGTCTTGTTCGTGGAATAGGCGATGAGCTTCAGCCACGGATGCCACGAGGGATATACACCGGCGGAGAGAATCGAGTCGTTCTTCATGTTCACCTTCTTATATTCGCCATCGTAGGCCACGAAAGTGCCGCCGTGCTTCTGGCGGGCGTGGAACTGGAAGCGCTCGGGGTTCTGCTGCTGATAGTTGTGGCAGTTCACGCACTGTCCATCGACCTCGTCGCTGCATAGCATATTGCTCACGATGACGCGCTCGTCGTAGTTCTCGAGGCATCGCTGGTTGAGCGTGAGCTCTTCGTAGGTGACGTACGAGGGCGAAATCAGTCGGTAGCTGATGTAGGGGTCGATGCTGTCGGGCGACACGTAGATGTTGAACGGCTTGAAGAGTGTCCATTTTCCGTCGTTTTCGGCATAGACTTCAACCTGAATGGCCTTGCCCTTGGCTTTTTCAGCGAGTTGGCGCCAGTCGTCGATGTCGGGACAGGCTTTCAGCTCGTCGCCACCACACACGATTTCCTCATCGTCGAAGCTGTAGCGAGCCACCATCTGCGTGAAATCGGCCTTTTTTGCAGGCGACGGCAGCAGCTCAAAGGTGAGCGGCGCGATATTCACGGGGACGGTCACGCCGATATAGTCGGGATAGATTTCGGGCAGTTGCTCGCTTTTGGCGTATTCTGCGGGCACCGTGGCACGATGACAGGCCGTGAGCATCGCAATGGATAGCATTGAATATAATAATTTTCGCATCATATTTTTAACCCTTTAACTCTTTAACTCTTTAATTCTTTAACTTTTAACCCTTTAACTCAAAAACTATGTTGTCCTCGTGTGAAGAAATAGTCGTAGTAGAAAGTTCCTCCGAAACGGGCATACATCGCCTTCTTAAGCTCGGGCTCGGGCATGTAGCTGAACTGCTTTGCAGTGGCCATGAAGTCGTTGTAGGTATCGATGACCGACTGCTCGAAGGGCATTCGGCTGATATCCACCTTGTCTTCGAGGTGGCCGTAGAGGTAGGCGGCTTCCTGAATGTGGATGGGCACGCGCTTCTTGCCGATGTTCTGGGCATAGACGTAGAACTGGCTCCAGAACGTCTTGATGTCCTTGGTTTGCAGGGCGAAAATGAGTGCTTGCTCCTGGAAAATCGGGTCGTCGCTGGTGCGATGGGCGAAGTGGTTGATGAGGAAGATTTCGATGAGCGACTGGTCGCTGGTGATTTCGTTGAAGGGCGGCATCAGGTGCTTGATGGTCTCGAGTTCCTCGTCTTTCTGAATCAACTCGGGCTTATCGACGTATGCCTCGTAATGGCGGGCCAGGTCGCCGTAGTATTTTGTTTTTTTCAGCAGGTCGATATATTTTTTTGCAACGCTCAGTTCGCCGTTGATGAGCGAGCATTTGAGCATGAAAATCAGGTGTTCGGTGCGCCATCCGTACTCCACACCATCTTCCATGCACCATCGGAAGCAATAATTGACAAGTCCGTAGTTGTAATAGATGAGTTTTCCGCCGCTTTGCGTCATTCGGGCGATGAACGGGGCATTCGGGGGCGTGTCGCCGTTGCGGTAGCGATACATCTCGTCGCCCTGCCTGCCGAGTCGCGCAAGGGCGAGGTTCTTCATCATCCACATGGTGCGCGAGGGCGCGGCGTCGTGGTTGCGATAGTCGGTGAGAATATCCTCCCATTGCTTTTCGTTGGCGTGGTGATACATCGAGAGCTCGGTGTGGAAATTCTCGTCCTTGTACCAGAAGTGCCATACGCCCACGACGATGCCGACGAGCATTGCGAGTTGCGCCAGGAGCCAAACAATGGGTTTTTTGATGTCGTTTTGATGGTTTTTCCGATAGCTGGCGGCCATCGTCACAAGCGAAATAGCCAGAAGAATCAGCGGAATGTAGAACGCCCAGTAAACCCTGTCGCGCTTGTAGAACGGCAGTGCGGTGAAATAGATGTTGGTGATGTGGGTCTGGTTGTAGAACGTCCAATAATAGACAAGCGGCACGGCGACAATAGCGATGGTCGCCACGGCGGTGTCGATGCCTCGGCGCAGGGTGGGGTAGTTGTCGAGGCGCCACGCAATCACGGCCATGAGCAGGGCAGCAAACAGCGCGTAGAAGCCGAAAAGCGGATAGCCTGCGATCACTGTCAGGGCGATGAAAATGGTGCGACAGAAGAATTGCGCCGGAAGCACGCGATAGAGCCAAACCAATGTCACGGCCACGGTGGTTCCAATGGTGGCCACGAAGAAGTGGCCTTGCAATTTCAGATAGAAAAGCCAGTAGCCGAGGTCGATGTTTGCAATCAACAGTAGGGCAATGGGAACAATCAGTGCAACAGCGTATTTCGACGGAATGTTAAAGGATTTCTTGAGGAGAAACGCCAACAACAGCCACCATGCTCCCAGCCACGCGACTCCGAGCCACGGATGGTAGAAAAATTGCGTGAAATAGGTGCCCAGATAGCTTAAAAAACCGCCCGAAACCACCATCTGTTGCTTGAAAAACAGCGGTGTGTAGAGAAACAGGTTCAATTCTTGCAGTCGGTAAAGAAAGTCTTTTTCGTAGATTCCGAGTGCGATGACGGCAGCCACCACAGCCACTACGGGCATCATCCACGACAACCATTGCTGCTTTTTTGCCGACAATTCAGGCGATTTCTGCACTTTTTGGCCTGTCGCCGCTTTCGACGTCTTTTTCTTCTTATTCATCCTAATATTCCTTTATTAACCTTTCACTTTTAACCCTTTAACTTTTTAACCCTTTAACCCTTTAACCTATTAAAGTGTCCATTCATACGTGTCGTAGCACACGCCGCGCCCACCGTATCCCTCTTTGTGGGCAATCAAGCCCTCGTTGATGATGCTGCCGCCAGCCTCTGTCGAGCTACCGAAATCGAGATAGGGGATGTGCGGAAAATCCTCGTACATCACCTGCTGGTAGATGGCCTCCATGGCACCGTTTTCCTTGCCTAAGGCGTTGGTTGAACTGTATTGGCCGTGCAGCACTTGTGGCGTGAGGTAGAACGTGATTCCGCCGATGATTTCCTCGTCCAGATAGGCATTGTACTGGATGATTTCCTCGGGGAATTTCGACTTGAGCAGCAGCATTTCCTCGAGCGAGTGAACGGGTTTGGCATCGAATCTCTGTTTGAGATTTTCTTCTAAAACCTTCCAAAATGCCTCGATGCTACCGTTTCTCTCCACGCGGACACCCTTGTCCAGAGCCTGTCGGAGTCGGCGTCGGTGGTCTTTCCGCCACGGTTGTCGCTGTTGCACGAAGATGGTGGTGCCGATGTTTCGGCTTTGCAGCCGTGCACCGCATTGCCAGAAGATGGCGTAGAGGTCTTCTTCCGAGGGATGCTGGTGGTAAATCCACGGAACGGGGCGATAAATGACTTTTTTGATGCCGCACGTCCTCAGAAACGGGTTGAGTTGCTTGAAAAGTTCGACGACATCGGCAATGGTGACGTTGAAATTCACGACGAGTCCGCCGTAGGTCAGTCCGAGATGCGAGCAGAGCACGTCGCCGACGAGATGAGCTGGCAGCAGCGCGTGGAGCCTGCCGTTTCGGTAGAACAGCAGTGAGTGGTCGCAGAAGCGGTCGGCATGGTAGTCCATGTAGTCGCGACGGAACAGAAACGTGGCGTTTCGCGCCGTGGAAACGTATTTGTCCCATGCATTCTTGTCTGCTGCCGTGTATCGTCTGATTTCAAACATTCTGTGCTCTTTGCGTAAATTCGTCGTAGTCGTAGATGTATTCCTCTTCGTCGAACAACTCCGAGGCCAGCACCAGGCAGACCGCTCCCGAGGAGAAATCTTCGAGCGTGCGCCACACACCCGTGCCCACGTACAATCCCTGATACGGATGGTTCAGGTGGTGCACTTCCTTGCCGCCGCGCCCGTCGTCGAGCGTCACGTCGAACGAGCCGCTCACGGCGATAATCACCTCCTCGCAGGTCTTGTGAGCGTGTCCGCCGCGTCGTCCGCCGCCCGGAATGTCGTAGGTCCAATAGACGCGCGCAATGTCGAAGGGCACGTTTTTCTGTTGCTCAGCCACGCTCAGGTTGCCGCGCGGGTCGTGGATTTTCGGGAAGTCTATGAGCCTGCCTATCATCTGTCTTTATACATGTTTTCGTAATACTTCTGATAGTCACCGCTCGTTACGTTGTCGAGCCATTCCTGGTTGTCCAGATACCAGCGCACGGTCTTTTCGATGCCCTCTTCGAATTGCAGTGACGGTTCCCATCCGAGTTCACGCTGCAGTTTCGACGAGTCAATCGCATAGCGCAGGTCGTGTCCGGCGCGGTCGGTGACGAAGGTGATGAGGTCCATGTCCTCGCCCTCTTTGCGTCCGAGCAGGCGGTCAACTGTGTTGATGAGCACATGGATGATGTCGATGTTCTTCCATTCGTT
>DFHC01000102.1:0-132 GCA_002372575.1 bacterium UBA3734
TTCTCGACGATGAACCAACAGCAGATTCACGACATGTACGAGGAAGTGTACCGGCTCGGACGTAACTATCTGAAAAACAACCCCGTGCAGTATGGCGACATCGACTCCCGCCCCACCGACCGCCGCGAAAAC
>DFHC01000102.1:274-501 GCA_002372575.1 bacterium UBA3734
CCCGACAACGTGCAATACACCTACCGCGTAAAACTCCGCGAGCACATTCCCGACGAGCTGATGCAGGAACTCGGCATCTCGATGGAGCAACTCGCCCAGCTGAACCGCGACGGCGTGATTCCGCTCACGAAGCAGGCCGCCGACGCCCTGAAAAAGCGCACGGACATCGTGGAGAGCATCGCGCTGAACACCGCGATTCGACCCGACGACCGCGTCTATCCGCGCAA
>DFHC01000102.1:595-776 GCA_002372575.1 bacterium UBA3734
CTACGGCCCCGTGTGGATTCCGAAAAAGGGCGAGAGCATACAACTCACCATGGACAACATCGCCCTCTACGAACGCGCCATCAAGGTGTATGAAGACAACGCGCTCGAGGTGAAAAACGGCCAGATCTACATCAACGGCCAGCACGCCACGTCCTACACCTTCAAAATGGACTACTACTGG
>DFHC01000102.1:894-40840 GCA_002372575.1 bacterium UBA3734
GTGCCCGAGGACCACATCGTGGGCAAGCCGATTTTCATCTGGTGGAGCAGCGACCCCGACCGAGGCGGATTCTCGGGAATCCGTTGGAGCCGCCTGTTCCGAATGGTGGAGAATATCAAGTGAAAATGCCCCCTAAAATAGGGGGTTGGGGGTCTTAACTAATCATCAAGCCCTCTAAATGATTCCTGATAAAAGAAGAACTAATGAGGAAGGTTCCGTCTGTGGGTTCGCAAGGATATTTGCCGGACCCCCAACCCCCTAACTTAGGGGGCTACCTGCATACTACTTACTTCGGCCCGATTTCCTGGTATCGGCAGCTGCTCAGCGCCGACTCGTGGGCCATCGACGAGGGCGAGCCCTACGTGAAGCAAACCACGCGCAACCATTGCCTGATTGCCACGGTCAGCGGCGTGCAGAAACTGACGGTGCCAGTGGAAAAATCGAGGAGTGAGGAACGAGGAGCGAGGAACGATTTTTCTCGAAACGAGCCGCTGATGACACGCGACGTGCGCATCAGCGAGCACGGGAAATGGCGCACGGAGCACTGGAACGCGCTCTGCACGGCCTATGGCGAAAGTCCCTTTTTCGACTACTATGCCGACGACCTGCGCCCCTTTTTCGAGCGTCGCAACTGGGAACTGCTCATCGACTACAACGCAGCGATTATGCAGAAAATGTTGGAACTGATAGCCCCCTCCCACCTCCCCCAACTGGGGGAGGCTGCCAATGGCCTTTTCAGTTGTGGAAGAACAATCAAAAACGCTCCCCTCTCCAGTGGGAGAGGGGTCGGGGGAGAGGCTTCTTATTGGCAAGTCTATCAATCGCGCCACGGCTTCCTGCCCGACCTCTCCATCCTCGACCTGCTCTGCTGCATGGGACCCGAAGCGATACTCTATTTAAGGAATTAGCAATATACATCAATTAGTAATCAATAATTAAATCTCAAAAACAATGAAAAAATTCAATCTCAAAGTCCTGACACTTCTGCTCGCAGGCACCTTTGCAATGAATTCATGCATCGGCTCGTACAGTCTGTTCAACAAGTACGCCGAATGGCAGCGCACCATGACCGACAGCAAGTTCCTCAACGCCATCGTGGGCTTCGTACTCATGCCCATCGTCGGTAGCATCACGTTAGTCGTCGATTCGCTCGTGCTCAACACCATCGAGTTCTGGACGGGCGACAATCCCATGGCCTCGAACGTAGGGAAAACGCAGAAAGTGCTCGGTGGCGACGGTCGCTACTACGCCGTGAAAACGCTTGAGCAGGGCTACGAAATCACCACGCCCGACGGCCAGCTCCTGACCTTCCTCTACGACCGCGAAAACAACGCGTGGATGCAGGTGATGAACGGCGAAGTGAAGGAAATGTTCCGCTTCAACGAAGACGGCACCGTGAAAGTGAACACGCCCGAGGGAGCGAAAGACGTTGCACTCAACGAGGCCGGACTCTACGAGGTAAAAATGGCCTGCACCGGCGGCAACTACTGGGCTTGCAGATGACAAACTACAAAAACATCATCTTCGATTTAGGCGGGGTGCTCGTCGGCTTCGACAGTCGGCGATGCATCAACGCCTTTCATGCAATCGACTGCGGCGATGTGGCGAAATACGTCGAGGAGCATCGCACGGAAGACCTCTTTCATCGTGTGGAACTGGGACTCATTTCCACCCACGAATTTTGCGAGGAAGCCCGACAGATGACGGGTTCGACAGCCTCTGACGAGGAAATCATCGGCGCATGGAACGCCTTGCTCACGCCCGTCACGGCAGAGCGGCGACAGCGACTCGCCGAAATCAGGGAACGAGGCATACGCCTTTTCCTACTGAGCAATACGAACGACATGCACTGGCAACTCTGCCAGCCGCAACTCAAGGGCTGTTTCGACCGCGTGTTCCTATCGTACGAGATGCAACTGGCCAAGCCCGACCCGAAAATCTTCACCGAAGTGCTGCGACAGGCCGGCATCGCGGCCCACGAAACGCTTTTCATCGACGACAATGCCGACAACATCGCGGCAGCAGCAGCACTGGGCATCGCCACGTTCCACAACCAGAACATCAATGACTGGACGATGAACAATAACATTTGTCTGAACTTCTGAAACTCCTGAAAATGACTGCTACTATCGGATTCTTCGACGGTGTTCACCAAGGACACCAATTCGTGATTCGCCACGTGGCCGACGAAGCCCATCGGCGAGGCATGGAAGCCGTCGTCGTCACCTTCGACCGACCGCCGCGCGAGGTGGTGACGGGCCAATCCACGCCGCTGCTCACCACACTCGAAGAGAAAAAAGCACTCATCCTTGCCGCCGGTGCCGACCGCTGCGAGGTGCTCCCATTCACGCGCGAAATGGCAAGGCTCACGGCCAAAGAATTCATGCAAACCATTCTCAAGGAACAATTTCAGGTAGAAGTGCTCATGCTGGGCTACGACAACCGCTTCGGCCATCGCACGCCAGGCGTCCACGAAGATTTCAACGATTACCAACGCTACGCCCGCGAACTCAGCATGGAGGTCGTAAAACTACCCCAATTCAACCCTCAACCCTCACCCACCACCCATCAACCATCAACCATCAACCATCAAAATTCAACCCTCAACCCTCAAAATTCAACATTCATCCGCAATGCCGTCAAAACGGGCGACGTAGCCCTTGCTGCCCTGCTTCTGGGGCGTCGCTATAGCATCACGGGGCGTGTGGTCCACGGCAGAGGCGAAGGACGCAAGCTGAATTTTCCCACAGCCAACCTCGCGCCGCAAACCGTCGAAACCATCATCCCCGCCACGGGAGTATATGAAGTTGCAGTGAAAGGCCCAAGGGTTCAGGAGTTCAGGAGTTCAGAAGTTCAGGAGTTCAGAAGTTCAGGAGTTCAGGAGTTCAGAAGTGAGAACAGTTCTTTGCCCGGAATCATGAACATCGGCACACGCCCCACCTACGGCAATGGCGAACTCTCGCTCGAGGTGCATCTGCTCAACTTCTCGGGCAACCTCTACAACCATCTCCTCACCGTCGAATTCCTCCGTCGCATCCGCCCCGAGCAGACATTCAGCTCGCCCGAGGCCCTGCGCCAACAAATAGAAAAAGACTGTAGTTCCGTGCTGGAAAGAAATGTAAATAAAGAAAAATGAAAAATATCCTCAACGCCCTCACCTATCTCGTGGCCTTCATCGCCATCCAGCTCGCCGTCACCTTAGCCGTGGAATCCCTCTGGCAGACCGACAGCGCATGGCCCCCAATACTCATCTCTGCCCTGTCGGCAGTCCTCACCATCTTGCTTTTCGTATTGGTACGGTGGTCGCCTTTCTCGCGCAACTATCTGCGCTCGCGTCCGTGGGCACTGCTCGCGTGGGTGGCGATTATGACCTTCGGCACGGTCATTCCCTCAGAATTCCTCATGGAACAGCTGGGCTTTGAGGTGCCCGAGCACACGCAACGCCTGTTCGAGCAAATCATGCAGCATCCCGCAGGCTATTTCGTCATTGGAATCCTCGTGCCCGTGGCCGAGGAAATGGTGTTTCGCGGAGCCATTTTGCGCACGTTGCTCAAGCAGTGGTCGCCGTGGGTGGCCATCGTCGTTGTGGCACTGCTCTTCGGCCTTGTCCATGGCAACGTGGCGCAGTTCATCCATGCCTTCCTGCTCGGCCTGCTGCTCGGCTGGCTCTATTGGCGCAGCGGCAGCATCGTGCCCGGCATCGTGCTCCACTGGACGAACAACACCATCGTCTATGTCGTCTATAAACTCCTTCCTCAGACCGCCGATAGCACCCTGCTCGAGCTTTTCGGAGACAGCCAGCGAGCCGTCTGGATGTCGCTCCTCTGCTCCATGTTCATTTTCCTGCCTGCACTGCTTCAGGTGATTGGACGAATCAGAAAACAGGAATAAGAGCCGTTAAAAAATACAATTTTTAAGACAAATAAGCCAATTTTACTTAATGCGATGCCGAATTTTACGGAAAACTGGGAAGATGAGCGGAAGGACTTCGGACTGGAGGAATGGACAGACGAGTGGTAGAACCAGACACGTAGGTTTTCCACGGCACAAAAAGAGGAGCCGATGCCCACTTGAGGCATCGGCTCCATTTTTTTGACTGCACAAATGTCTTGCGCTATCGAGAGGATTGATTACTCGAACATTCCCTCAGCACCACCATAGCCGATAGTAGCGAGTCGCATACCAGTCTTAGTATAAATGGAATGCTGTTGCCAACTCAAGGCGATGTAGTGGTAGTGCAGATTCAGGTAGAACGCATTGTCGTTGTAATGATTCCAGCGGTGGTTGCCGGTTTCACTATACATCTTATAACGATAGGCTGCCAACAATTGCGAGTTTGGGGTGGTGACATCAAAATACAATTTTTCTGGATCATAACTTTCGACATCGTCTCTTTCATAGGCAAATCTGTCAAAATTACTGTATTCGCTAAGTAGGGTAGCTGGAGTGGTATTGCTACCTTCCGAATACTCGTCATAAACATACTTGTAGAACTTGGTATCGCCATGAGCAAACGTCACAGGTGTTTTTGTCCAATAAAATCCCTGTGCACCCACCAGCGTCAGCGTCGGGTCTCCTGTTCCTTCAATATTATCAAATGGAACAACTTTTTCAACGATAACTTCTTCTCCTTCTTCTCCTTCTTCTCCTTCTACATAATCTCTATAATGATATGCAAAAGCACCATTCAATGTAGTCTGATCGTTACTATACTCGAAACGACCAAGACAGGGCACGAAGAAGTAGTCGTCGTCATTTTTACCATCGTCTGAAGGCTTATGGACTCCGTCTCTGAACTTGCTGTTCGCGGCATCCCAGTTTGTATAAGGCATACGATAGTTCATCGGGGGTGCCATGTAATATAAATTGTATTGGCGTCCGTCAATCATCGATAAGTACTCACTTTCCTTGTTGCTTACACTTCTAGTCTTTTTATAGGCGGCACTTGGGAAAGGTGCTGAATATTTAGGTGACTTCTCTGTATTATTACTATTCTCGTCTATTTCATCAGTGGCAGGATACACAATGGGATAAGCATACGAAAGTGTTTGCAGATACTCTCGTATTTTTTCCTTTTTCTTAATCCAAACGCCACCTCTACAAACGGTTTCCACACCATTGTACCCTTCCAGAATCCATTTGGTTTCGCTGTCGTAATAAGGGTCACCATAGACCACGTAGAAACTCATTTGATTGGCAGTTAGGACATTGTCCCACTCGCCACCAGAAGCTACTTTTCTGCGTTTTCCAGATCTAATTCTGGCTTTTGATGTTGAAGAAGTTGCGTCTCTGTCTCGCCATTTGAAATTGCTGAACGAAGCAACGGCAATCATCTTGTTATCTTCATACACATCGCTAAACCAGCTTGTAGAGCCTACGGTTGGTGCATATTCGGTTTGATGCTCGTCGTTATAAACTGGATAGGGCTGTCCTGCTGTCTCTGCAGCTTTCCAGAACCAGTCTTGTGCTCCCCACATATAGTATTCCTCGAACGGATACTTCCTAGCGGTGGAGGTGGTGGTAATTTTCAGTTTGTGGCGGAGTCTGTAGAATTTATTTTTTTCGGGCGCGAATTCTACTTCACGTTCCGTTGTGGTCCATGTATAAATATAACCCATATCCCACTGTTCGCCTTCATGATCATGGCCAGCATTCTGGGTGGCTCCTGTTGCAAATTCATACGTTACAATCAATGTGTATGGATCAGCAGCCACTGTTGGCTTAATCACCATGAATACACGGCTATTGGCTTTTTCCTCTACGTCTTCTCCGTCGGTCACTTTGGTTTTTCCGTAGGGTGTATAGTCGGTGTAGTTGATGGCGAAACCATAGTTCTTCGCCTGTGAGTGTTTCATTGTTCCGCCATCAACGGGCAACACGTCTTCACCACAAATTACCTCGATTTGGTCACCTCCTGTTTCTTTCAGCGTTGCACCAGTTCCACTCAACTCAAATTTACCACGAATATTTTTCCCATTTTTCTCTTTAATCGTGATTCTCTTGAGAATGGTGCTTGTAACGTCGCTCGTTTCATCCACACGCGGCTCAAACATCAGATAGGCCATTTCGTGACCCAGCGTGAAGGAATATTTCGACCCGTTTTTCTTGGCTGTCGCAATTCCGCAATCGCCCGAAACGCCGAAATGTTCGGAGTTATTGGCGGTGCGCTGCACTTGCTGTGCAGGAATGGTGACATCGGGAACAGCAGTGGGCATGGTTTCTCCAACTACCGTTCCGGCATAGAGCACGGAATACTGATTCTCTGTGTAGTCGCCTTCTAAATAGAACTTGGCCAACGTGCTGCTGTCGGAGGTAATGGTCATCAACTTCGACAGAACGGGGGTACCGTCTTTCACCACCCAGACGTGGTCAACCGAGTCGCCACGGTTCACCCACGCAAAGCGTCCGTTGCGATACATCGACGTGCGCGTCGCCTCGGGTGCTTCGGCTGCGAAACAGGTAAGTCCCTCGTAGTCGGCATCCGTTTTCTGGTTTGCCTTCTCTACGACTACGTCCTCGGCACAAGCCGTAAAAAACATGGCTGCAATCAGCAAAAGCGTTGCATGAACGCCGTGGAATACTTTTTTAGTCATGATTTTGTTCATTTTTTATCGTGTTTTTTCAGTTTTTTCGATCACTCCCAGTCGGTGGTCAACTTGTCCGACTGAATGCCTTCACGCTCCTCGTAGCTCCAAGAAAAGAAGCCTTTAGCTTCCTCTAAGTTCGCATCGCCACCCCAAGTGCCAGTGCCGGCATCACCATTGCCAGACACCATCACAAACGGCGCTTTCTCCATCGTGAACACCTCGGTGAGAGGCTTCACGTAATTTGCTCTTTTCTCCATTTTCATATTCCTTTGTTATTATCTCTTTCAATCCTTAATTTGACGTTTCTCTCGTCTGAAGGTTTATTGAATTTCTCTTATTTGTCATCTTTTTACCCCGTGCACGCACACACACGGAAGCGGAAAAGTCTGCAAAGATAGTTGTTTTTTCCTTTACAGGATAAATAGTATTGCTCAAATAGCCTTTATTTAAACATCTTTAACTTTTTCGGGGGGGGTAATTAACACTTATCTAACACGAAATTTTGCCCCATTCCAGTCGAAAAAAAAGAAAATTGCATTTTTTCCTAAAATATTTGCAAGAATTTCGCGGAAACTTTGTATCTTTGTCGAAAATTTATTCAATTTTCTATCAAACTATTACTAAACCTATTTTTCAAAACCTAAAACATGGCAACAAAACAAACTGCAACGGCCTCGAAAAGGCTCATGGCAATGGAAGAGAAGTACGGTGCACACAACTACCACCCGCTTCCAGTCGTTCTCCACAAGGGAAAAGGCATCTACGTCTGGGACGTGGAAGGAAAGAAGTATTTCGACTTTCTTTCTTCGTATTCCGCAGTAAATCAGGGACATTGTCACCCGAAAATCGTGAAGGCACTGAAGGACCAGGCCAACGTACTGTGTCTGACCTCGCGCGCGTTCTACAGCGATGCTCTCTGCGAGTATGAAAAGTTCATGCACGACTTCTTCGGCTACGACCGCGTATTGCCGATGAACACAGGTGCCGAGGGCGTGGAAACGGCCCTGAAGCTGGCCCGCCGCTGGGGAGCCGTGAAAAAAGGCATTCCCAACGAGAAAATCAAGATTATCTGCTGCGGCGGCAACTTCCACGGTCGCACGGTGACGGTGATTACCATGAGCGACGACCCGAGCTCCTACGCCGACTACGGCCCCCTGACGCCGGGCTTCATCCGCATTCCCTACAACGACCCGAAAGCGCTCGAGAAAGTGCTCAAGAAGGACGGCAAGGAAGTTTGCGCCTTCATCGCCGAGCCGATTCAGGGCGAGGCCGGCGTGTTCGTGCCCGACGAAGGCTACCTGAAGAAGTGCTACGACCTCTGCAAGAAGCACAACGTGCTGTTCATTGCCGACGAGGTGCAGACGGGTATCGCCCGCACGGGAAAAATGCTCTGCTCGCAGCACGACGGCATCCGTCCCGACATCGTGATTCTGGGCAAGGCCCTCGGTGGCGGTGTGCTGCCCGTTTCAGCTTGTCTGGCCGACGATGACATCATGCTGAACATCAAACCGGGCGAGCACGGTTCCACGTTCGGCGGTTTCCCGCTCGCTGCGAAGGTGGCAATGGCCGCGCTGACGGTGGTGAAAGAGGAAAAACTCGTGCAGAACGCCGAGAAGATGGGTAAACTCTTCCGTGCGGAAATCAAGAAAATCAAGTCGCCGTTTATCGTGGAGGTGCGCGGACGCGGTCTGCTCAACGCCATCGTGACGAAGCCCATCGGCAAGAAGACGGCTTGGGACATCTGCCTGAAGATGCGCGACAACGGCCTGCTGGCCAAGCCCACGCACGACGACATCATCCGCTTCGCCCCGCCGCTCTGCATCAACGAAACGGAAATCAAGAAGGCCGTGGCCATCATCAAGAAGACCTTCGAGGAGATGGCTTGAAGACTGGAAACATGAAGAAAAAATCGGAACTTTCAGGAGTTCCGATTTTTTTGATGGATTCTGCGATTACGCTTTCACGAGCATCGTGCCCGTTTTTCCTTGCAATGCCTCTTTCGCCTTTTCGAGCGAGGTGATGAGTGCGCGTCCGCCGTCGGTGTTTTCCACAAAACTGATGCACGACTCCACTTTCGGAAGCATGGAACCCGGAGCGAAATGGCCCTCGGCAATGTACTGGCGAGCCTCGGCCAGCGTCATCTGGTCGAGATTCTTCTGGTCGGGCTTGTTGAAGTTGATGGCCACCTTTTCGACGGCCGTCAGAATGACGAGCATATCGGCCTTCAGGTCGAGCGCGAGCTTCGCACTGGCGCGGTCCTTGTCGATGACGGCTGCCACGCCCTCATAGTCGCCGGCGGCCTTCTCCATGACGGGAATGCCACCGCCGCCAACGGTGATGACGACATTGTGCATGTCCACCAGCTGCTCCACGACGGGCAGTTCCACGATTTTCGCGGGAATGGGCGAGGGAACCACGCGGCGATAGCCACGACCGGCATCCTCGACGAAGGTGTAGCCCGTTTCAGCGGCGATGCGCTCGGCATCTTCCTTCGAGTAGAACATTCCGACGGGCTTCGTGGGATGCTGGAAGGCTGCGTCGTTCGGATCGACAACCACCTGCGTGACGATGGCCGCACAGGGTTTGTTGATGCCACGGGCGGCGAGTTCGCGCTGCACGGCCTGCTGCAGGTGATAACCAATGTAGCCCTGCGTCATGGCGCCACACTCGGGGAAAGGCATTGCGGGCGTCTTTCCGTCGTTGTTGTGGGCGTATTCAAACGCGAGGTTCACCATGCCCACCTGCGGGCCGTTTCCATGGCCGATGACCACGTCGTAGCCCTCTTCCACGAGGTCCACGATAGTAGCTGCTGTATTCTTAACGAGTTCCAATTGCTCTTTCGGATTGTTTCCGAGGGCGTTGCCTCCAAGAGCTATTACAAGACGTTTGTTCATTTTGCGATTTGACAATTTTACGATTTGACAATTATGCCGAAAAAAGGAAAAGGAGTCAGCCAAATTTGCTGTTGGCCAACTCCTCGTTACCTTTGGCAAATCATTTATTTTAACGTCGCGTACATCACGGCTTTAATCGTGTGCATTCGGTTTTCAGCCTCATCAAACACCTTCGACTGCTTCGAGCGGAACACCTTGTCGGTGACTTCCATTTCCTTCAGGCCGAACTTCTTGTAGATGTCCTTGCCGATGGTGGTCTCCAGGTCGTGGAACGACGGCAGGCAGTGCAGGAAGATGGCGTTCGGGTTGGCATTCTTCATCACGGCGTCGTTCACCTGATAGGGCTTCAGCAGCTTGATGCGCTTTTCCCAGATGTCGTCGGGCTCACCCATCGACACCCAGATGTCGGTGTAAATCACGTCGGCGTTCTTCGTGCCCTTCTTCACGTCGTCGGTGAGCGTGATGGTGCATCCGTTTTCCTTGGCAATCTTCTTGCAGGTATCGACAAGGCTCTTCTCGGGCATGTTGGCCTTCGGGCCGCAAGCCACGAAGTTGATGCCGAGCTTGGCCGATACAACCATCAGCGAGTTGGCCACGTTGTTGCGGGCGTCGCCCATGAACACGAGCGTGAGGCCTTTGTAGTAACCGAAGTTCTCTTGGATGGTGAGCACGTCGGCCAGCATCTGCGTGGGATGGAAGTCGGTGGTGAGGCCGTTCCACACGGGCACACCTGCGTGCTTTGCAAGGTCTTCCACGATTTGCTGGTCGAAGCCGCGGTATTCGATGCCGTCGTACATGCGTCCGAGCACCTTGGCCGTGTCTTCGAGCGACTCTTTCTTACCCATCTGCGAGGAACCCGGGTCGAGGTACGTGACACCCATTCCGAGGTCGTTGCCGGCCACTTCAAACGAGCAGCGCGTGCGCGTGGAGGTCTTTTCGAACAACAGCACGATGTTCTTACCTGCGAGATACTTGTGAGGCGTGTTTGTACGCTTCAGGTTTTTGAAATCCTTAGAGAGCTCCAGCAGATACTGAATCTCTTCGGTGGAGAAGTCGAGCAATTTCAAGAAACTTCTCCCTGACAAACTTTTTGGCATAGTTTTTTAATAAAAAGTTTAGGTTAGTAATAAAAGTGAATTAGATAAATAGTTATTTCAGGCTGATTTGGTCGTGGGCCACGAGTCGCTCGCAGTAGTGGCAGCGCAGCGTGGTGGTGGCGCGGTCGATGACGTGGAAGTGCGTGCGCATGGGCTCATTGTTGCTGATGCACTTGGGGTTGTTGCACTTTACGATGTCGATGAGGTTTTCGGGCAGCACCACGGAATGCTTGTTCACCACCTCGTAGTCGCGAATGATGTTGATGACGGCATTCGGCGCGATGACGGCGATGCGGTTGAGCGTTTCCTCGGGCAGCTCCACGTCGGCAATCTTGATGAAGCCTTTCTTTCCCATGCTGCCGCTGTCGAAGTTATTGCCGATGGTGACGTTGTTTTCCATCTTCTCGATACCCAGCAGGTTCACCACCTTGAAGAGCGATGCGCAGGGAATATGGTCGATGACGATGCCGTTCTTCAGTGCTGCAACGGCCATTTCTTTCTTATTGCTGTTCATTTTTTTCTTGTTAATCGTTTTAATTTGTGTCATTTCTCCATTTTCCTGTTCCCTCCCTGTTTGGGGAGGGGTTAGGGGAGAGGCTTTTTAGATTCCCAGTGCA
The DNA here is from genome assembly GCA_002372575.1 of bacterium UBA3734. GTDB lineage: Bacteria > Bacteroidota > Bacteroidia > Bacteroidales > Bacteroidaceae > Prevotella. The sequence goes on from DFHC01000102.1 coordinate 12,090, forward strand.
CGGCAGATGAGTGCCTGGCGGGTGTAGAGGCCGTTGCGAGCCTGCTCGAAGTAGTAGGCCTGCGGCGTATCGTCAACATCTTGTGCAATCTCGGTGACGCGGGGCAGCGGGTGCAGCACGCGCATGTTGGGCTTGCAACCCGTGAGCATGCTGGCCGTAAGCGTATAGACATTCTTCACGCGCTCGTACTCCATCAAGTCGCTGAAGCGCTCGCGCTGTACGCGCGTCATGTAGAGAATGTCGGTCTGATTGATGATGTCTTCGTTGAATTCGGTCGTTTCCTCGTAGTCGATTCCCCACTGCTTGCAGTATTGCTTGTACTGCTCGGGCATACGCAACTCGTTGCAAGCCACGAACTTGAAGCGCGGGTTGAAATGATGCATGGCCTCCAGGAGCGAGTGCACCGTGCGACCGTATTTCAGGTCGCCCACCATCGTGATGGTGAGGTTTTCGAGCGTGCCCTGCGTCTGGTAGATGGTGTAGAGGTCGAGCATGGTCTGCGTGGGGTGCTGGTTGCTTCCATCTCCGGCGTTGATGATGGGAACGCTTGAGATTTCGCTGGCGTAGCGGGCGGCACCTTCCAAGGGATGACGCATCACGATCAGGTCGGCATAGTTGGCCACCATAACGATGGTGTCTTTGAGAGTTTCGCCTTTCGATTGGCTGCTTGTGCTGGCATCGCTAAATCCGATGACGCGACCGCCGAGGCGGTTGACAGCCGTCTCAAAACTGAGGCGTGTGCGTGTCGAAGGTTCAAAGAACAGCGAACCCACCACCTTGCCTTCGAGAATGCGCTGGTTGGGGTTCTGTTCAAACTCTTTTGCCCGTCGCAGCAGCGACAGGGTCTCTTCCTTGGTCAGGTCTGAGATGGAAATCAAACTACGATTTTGCATACATTAATTTTTGTAAAAAATTTAGAAAAAATAGTGTTGAAAACGTTTCGTTTTGTTGACTTTCAATTTTTTCGACCGCAAAATTACACATATTTTACTTTTCCGTCGCATTTAGTATCAAAAAAAAAGTTAAACACAAAAAAAATGTCATTTCTTGCTGTTTTTTGCGCTTTTTATTGTAAATTTGCAAATTATTTTCATTAATTACTTCTAACCTATCACATTTATGAACAATTCGTTGATTACATTCCCCGTGCCGGCCAACGAACCGGTGAAGGCCTATCTGGCAGGTTCGCCAGAGCGCGTGGCTCTCGAAAAGGAGCTGGAACGCCAGAGCAAACTCGTTGTTGACATTCCCATCATCATCGGTGGAAAGGAAATCCGCACCGGCGACACTGGCCAGGTGACCTGTCCGCACGACCACAAACACGTGCTCGCCACTTACCACAAGGTGGGCAAAAAGGAAGTGAAAATGGCCGTAGAGGCCGCCATGGAGGCTTGGAAAGAGTGGAGCCAGACGCCGTGGACAACGCGCGCTGCCATCGTGATAAAGATGGCCGAGCTGCTTGCCACGAAATATCGCCCCATTCTCAACGCCGCCACGATGCTCGGACAGAGCAAGAACATCTATCAGGCTGAAATCGACTCGGCCTGCGAAACCATCGACTTCTTCCGCTACAACGTGCACTACGCAGCGAAAATCTATGCGATGCAGCCCAAAGACGGCGTGGGACAGATTAACCACACCGAGTATCGCCCGCTTGAGGGCTTCGTGCTCGCCGTGACGCCGTTCAACTTCACGTCGATTGCCTCGAACCTCTGCATGACGCCCGTCTTGATGGGCAACGTGGCGCTGTGGAAGCCCTCTACGACGGCGCTGCTCTCGAACTACTACCTGATGCAGCTCTACAAAGAGGCTGGACTGCCCGACGGCGTGGTGAACTTCCTGCCCGGTAGCGGTGCGCTCATCGGCGAGGTGGCCACCCAGTCGAAGCATTTCGCCGGCATCCACTTCACGGGTTCCACCGACACGTTCAACGCGCTGTGGCGTCAGGCTGGCGAGAACCTCGGCAAGTACGTCAGCTACCCGCGCCTCGTGGGCGAAACCGGCGGCAAGGACTTCATTTTCGTGCATCCCTCTGCCGACCCGAAGGCCGTGGCCACGGCTGCTTTCTGCGGCGCGTTTGAGTTCCAGGGCCAGAAATGTTCGGCAGCTTCGCGTATGTACATTCCGAAGAGCCTCTGGAAAGACGTGCTGGCCGACATCAAGAAGATGGCGAAAGAGGTGAAAATGGGCGACGTGATGGACGCCAAAAACTTCATCAATGCCGTCATCGACGAGGCTTCGTTCAAAAAGTGCAAGTCGTACATCGACTTCGCCGGGAAGGCCAAAGACGCGAAAATCGTCTTGGGCGGCAAGTGCGACAAGAAGAAGGGCTGGTTCGTGGAGCCGACCGTCATCGAGACCACCAATCCGCACTTCAAGTCGATGGAAGAGGAGATTTTCGGCCCGATTCTCACCGTCTATCCCTACGACGACAAGAAGGTGGAGGAAACCGTCGAGCTCTGCAACACGACCTCGCCCTACGGGCTCACGGGCGCCGTGTTCGGTCGCGACCGCCTGGCCGTGGAGAAGATTACCTGTCAGCTGCGCTATGCTGCCGGCAATTTCTACATCAACGACAAGCCGACCGGCGCCGTGGTGGGTATGCAGCCCTTCGGCGGCGCTCGCGCCAGCGGTACGAACGACAAGGCCGGTGGCGAGTTCAACCTGATTCGCTGGATGGTTCCGCGCGTCATCAAGGAAACGCTCGTCTCGCCGACCGATTATCGCTACACGTACATGAAATAACGAGGAGCGAGGAAATCCTCCCCACAAAGAAAACCCCGAAGGTCATACTGACTTTCGGGGTTCTACGTTCATATTGTTCCGGGAACTTACTTGTTCATTTTCAGATACCAGTTCTGCGGGTTCGTCAGGTCGGCGGCTGGATTCTTTGCGGCGAGCTTGCGGGCAAGCCATTGGTTGCCGAAGTCGCTGCCGTAGGTGCCGGCGGCGTTCTTATGGCGGGCCAGACGGCAGAGGTCGCCGAAGCGATGGCCTTCAAACGCCAGTTCGAGCGCATATTCGTCGCAAATCAGGTCTTCCATCACGTTGATTATCACATCCATCGGCCATACATAAACGCTTCTCATGATGGGATTGCCCTCGTCGTCGAGAATCGGATTGCCCTCATCGTCGAGCTCTTCGCGATCCTGGATGATGTTGTTGGGGAAGCGCTCTTCGCCGAACTGCTTCTGAAGCTCCAGATACTTCGCGTAGGCAACGCTGTTGAACTCGTAGGGCGAGAATACGCCGGCGGTTACGCCCGAACCGTATGAATGGATGCCCTCGCAATTCACGAAGTAGGCCTTATTTTCATCCGAATAGAAGGGAATCGTCGTGCTCAGGAACTCGTAGGTTTCCGGACGGAGGTAGGTGGAAACAAGCTCAAGTTCGTGGTTGAAGCCGTCTTTCAGGATGGCGAAGGCGGCATCGGGATAGCCCATGCGGTTGATGGCCTCGGCCAGTCGCAGGTAGATGGCTGCACCGCGATAGATGATGACATTTCCCCTCTCGAACTTCTGCATCTCGTAGAAGGTGGAGTCGTCTTTCAAGACGTGGCGGAGCGTGTTGTTACGGCGCAGGTCGCCGAGCACGTCAACCGATTTGATGGATGGCGATGTGCCGTAGTAGTACTTCTGGGCGTTCACCAAGTCGAAGTAGCTCTTCGAGGCATCGATTTCGCGCTCGAGGAAGTACAAATCGGAGGAATAGGACGACGCAGCCTCGGTGGAATAGAGGTCGTAGCCGAACAGGCGGGGCAGGTCGGTGGTCTGTCCGCGCAGCTTGTTGACGGCCATCGGCACGTAGGTGATGACGTCGGTCGGGTTGTTGTCGGTGAAGGTGTTGTCCCACGACAGGAATCCCCTCGTGTCTGACTGAATCGCCTCGAAGAAGTCGCTCGGCAGGTTTTGCAGGAGGTCGTTCGTAATTTCCAGATCAGCCTTGAACGGATACGCAATCACGCGGTTGTCGAGCAGATACTTGAAGTAGCTTTTCGCGGCATTTTCGTATTCTCCGGCCTCTAAATAGAGGTCGCCAAGGACGAGCCCTACGGGGAACATGATTTTCCTTGCTGAAATTCGCTTGTTTCTGCCGTTGTTGAAGTTGCCGATATCCACCAAGTCGCTCTGATAGACGGGCACGGCGGCCAAGGCGGTGTTGTCAGCATAGGCACGGAGCTGCGGGGCGAGTGCCTCGCAAATGCCCCTGATGTCCTTCTTCTCGCGAATGGCGTTGGCTTCGCTGATGTTGGTGATGGGCTCAGTGAAGAAGGGTACTTCACCGTACATCTTTGCCAACTGCAGATAGGCCCATGCGCGGATACTGTAGGCCTGCACATACTCGGGTATGGCCACCTTGCGCGAACCCGTCAGCAGGTTGGTGTCGCGGTGGGCAATGTAGTAGTTGCAGTTGTTGATGACGCGGTAGAATACGTAGGCCGAGTCGTACTTATTCCCTACACCAGCCGAGAAGTTGGCCAGTTCGCGCAGGTCGGTCGAGGTGTACTGATTGACGGCCGTGAGGTCGCCGCGCATCTCGTTGAAGAGCACATACTGGTCGATGGCCTGCTGCACACCTTTCAGGATGCCGAGCGTGTAGAACATCGAGTCGGTCTTCTGGTCGAGTGCAGGGTCGAAAATCTGCAGGTTCGACTCCGTTTCGAGCATATCCTGACAGGAGGTCATGAAAGGAGTCAGTGCCGTTGCCGCAATGAGCAGGCTGAATACCCTCATCGTCACTTTATCTTTGATATATGTAATCATAATTCTTAATTATTAATTATTAATTATTGTTTGACCATTAGAGGTTAATCTTCAATCCCATAGAGATGCTACGGCTGAGCGGCACGTTGCCTGCGTCGATACCCTGATAGAGCACGGCGTTAGACACAGAGAATTCGGGGTCGCTGCCGAGGTAGCGCGTGACGGTGAAGAGGTTGTTAGCCTCGGCCCAGATCTGCAATCCTTGCAGCCACGAGAGGCTGACGGGGAACTTGTAGTTCAGGCGCAGGGTCTTCAGGCGCAGGTAGCTGCCGTCCTCAATCCATCGTGTGCTGAAGCGGCTGTTGCCCATCGGGTCGCCAAAGCTGGCACGCGGCATGTCGGTCACCTGACCTTCGTAGCGCCAGCGGTTGGTCATGGCCGTGGTCTGGTTATAGAAGTTGTTTCCGCCTTCGAGCACGCTGCGCTGGTAGTTGAATACGTCGTTGCCGAGCGAGTAGTTGAAGCCCACCGTGAGCGTGAGGTTTTTCCACGAGATGTTGGCAAAGATGTTGCCGTAGATGTCGGGGTTCGGGTTGCCGATGATGGTTTTGTCGGCTTCCGAGATGACGCCGTCGCCGTTGAGGTCGGCGAAGTGGGCATCGCCGGCGCGGAATGTCTGGTGGGCACCCGTGTTGTCAACCATGTAGAGGTAGCCGTTGTTGCCTGCGGCAGCTGCCTGTGCGTCGTCGGCGAATACTCCGAGGTACTTGTAGCCATAGAAGCTGCCAGCTTCGTAGCCGACGATGGTGGCGATGTTGTTGTTGCCGTAGATCGACGAGGTGTAGCCCTGTCCGGCAAGTTTTCCGTTGATGTAGATCATGTCGTTGTTGGGCAGCGACTTGATTTTGTTCACGTAGTGACCCATCGACGCACCCACTTCGACGTTGAAGTTTCTCGTGACGACAGGCTTGCCCGTGACGGTGAGCTCGAAACCTGTGTTCTGGAGCGAGCCGCCATTCGACCAATAGTTATTGATACCTGCGACGGGGTTGTCAAAGCTCTTCAGCGTGAGCAGGTTCGACGTCTTGTTGATGTAGTAGTCGAAGGCCACGCCGACGCGGTTGTTGAGCCAGTAGGACTGCAGTCCGAGGTTGATGCGACGGGTTTTCTCGTAGGTGATTTCGTCGTTACCGATGTTGTTCAGCTGACCTGCCGTCATATTGTTCAGGTATTTCACTACGCCAAACGACGTGCGGGCGGCATAGTTGCTGATGTCGTCGTTGCCCGAGATGTCGAATCCGGCCTTCACGAGCAAGTAGTTCAGTGCATTGGTCTTCGGGAACCAAGCCTCGTTGGTCATGGCCCAACCGAGCTGCACGCTGGGGAAGATGCCCCACTTCAGGCCTACGAACTTCAGGCCTGGGGAATTCTTTCCGAATCGGCTGCTGCTCTCGGCTGCGAGTGTCACCTGTGCGAAGTAGCGGTTGCGGTAGTTGTAGTCGAGGTTGGCATACCACGTCATGTTCTTCCATGCGTCAGCAATACCACGCACATTGATGTAGGCCATACCAGCCCTGATGTTGGGCTGCTTGTCGTTGGTACCCGAGTCATTCTGGCCTTCCGGCGTGTTGTCGTCGAAGGAGAACGAGGCATAGCGGAAGCCTCCGTAGGCGTTGATGTAGTGAGCACCCAGCTGTTTGGTGAACTGCAGGCGCGTGTCGCTAACCACGCTGGTCTGCTTCGAGAACATGGTGCTGACAAGCGATTCCACGCGTCCGATTCCATCGATGAGGAACATGGGCATACCGCCTTTCGGACGATAATAGCGCTGCGAGGTGCGGTCGAGCGTGTAGCTGAAGGTCTCCGACAGCGTGAGGTTGGGCGTGAACTCGAAACGCGGGGCGATGACGGTGTTGAACACCATGGTCTCGACGCGGTTCTTGTTGATGGCATTACCGTATTCGAGCAGTGCCGTCGGGTTGCCAAGCGTCAGGTCGCGATCAAGGCTGGTCAGGAAGTTGTCGGCATCTGAGAGACGCGAGGTGAGCTTTCCTGTCACGTTGTTGAACGTGTAGGGATTCAGGAACGGAGCCTTGATGAGTGCGAGCAGCGTGGGCGACGAGACGGGTGCCACGCCGAAGTCCTCAGGTGCGCCGTTGTCGAACACGTTGCGGTTGAGCTTCGTGTAGGACATATCGAAACGGGTCATGAGTTTGCGAATAACCTCAATATCGGTGTTGAAGCGCACGTTCAGGCGGTTGAAATTGTTCTTGCGGGCCGTGCTCTGTGCGTTGGTGTAGCCGAGCGAGAGGTTATACATACCCACGTTGTCGCCACCCTGCACATTGATGCTGTAGTTCTGCGTGACGGCTGTGTGATAGACTTCTTTCGTCCAGTCGGTTTCGTTGTGGTATTCGCTGTAGTAATACTTGCTGGGGTCGTCGTTGAGGAACTTGAACTCGTCCGTGTAGCGACCGATGTTGGGATAGGTTCCCAGCATTTCCGAGGCGTAGAGCCGATACTGCGAGGCGTTCATCATTTCGGGAAGCTTGCCGAGCAGCGTCACGCCGGCACCGATGTTGGCATCAATACGCGTGGCCATCGAGTGTCCGCGCTTGGTGGTGATGAGCACCACGCCATTGCCACCCTTGGCTCCGTAGAGTGCCGTGGCATTCTTGAGCACCTGCACTTTTTCGATGTCAGAGGGATTGATGTTGAGCAGCAGGTTGGTGTAGTCGCCGTAGTGGAGCGTGTTGCGGGTTTCCTGCATGTCGCGCACGATGCCATCGACCACGATGAGCGGCATGGCATTCGCATTGAGCGAGTTCAGTCCGCGGATGAACATGGCTGCGCCGTAGCCCGGACCGCCTGAGCGGTTGATGGCGTGGATGTCGGCTCCGATGTTGTTCTCGATTTCGTTTTCCACGGAGAGGGCTGTGGTGTTGTTGATGATGGCCTCAGCCTGTGCGGTCACGTTGGTGCCGTTTTCGTACATCGAACGGAACTTGTCGGACAGCATGGTGATGCGCAGTATCTTTGTGCCGTCGCCAATGCCCACTTGCTGACTGAGGTAGCTCGGTGCATAGACGAAGAGCGAGGTGGCGAAGGTCGGCACCTTGATGGTGAATTCGCCCTGCTCGTTGGTCATGGCAGCATAGAGGCGGTTGTTGAGTGTCTGAACTTGGATACCCGACAGCGGCTCCTTCGACACAGCATCGACAACGATGCCCTTCACTTCCATCATGGGATAGCTGGGAAGTTTCGTCTGTACTTTCTTCTTGACGGCAGTTCTCTGCGCGTCGTCGTCATCAAAATCGTCTTGCGCCGCCACAGGCAGGCTGAGGGCGGTGGCGAGGAGGATTCCGAAGCTAAGAATGATATGTCTTTTCATTGTCATGGAGTTTTTATATTAGAAAAAATTGACCTTGTAGTCGGGATGCTCCTTCAAATAGTCGTCCAACTCCTTGGGGAGCAGGAAGAAGCGGTCGATGCGCACGGTGCGGTCGAACTCTGCGTTTCCGACGGGCACACGACTCAGCACACGAAGGAAGGGCGAGCCGGTCATGCCGTAATAGCATATCGGGAAGGTGATTTCACCGAAGCAAACGGTATCGACCTTCGTCGGGTCGTTGGTGAAGAGGTTGACGGTTCTCGTCTTCTCATTTCCTTCATCGTCGTAGTATTTTTCCGTTCTCGTGATTGTAGTCGGGTTGGCAGGCAACGAACCGTTTGCTCTGTTCATACCAATCTGCACTTGCACTTGGTTGGGCTTGATGTCTTCCTGCGGAATGAATCGGTTGGTGATGTTGGCCGGCACGAACACGCCGTAGAGGACGTAGGTCGTGGAGCGCGCACCTCTCAAGTAGAAGTTGAGTTCCACATTCGACATATTGGTATTCGGCGAGACCACGATGTAGCCCTGCCTTGATACCGTGCCTGGGACGAGCGGGTTCTGGGTCCCTGCCGTGACTCTCTCGGTTCTCTCCGTTCCATTTTCCACGGTGGCGAGGTTGTTGCCATACTCCGCCTCAACGTTAATAATCGGGTTCCAGATGAGCCAGGGGTGCAAGTGGAGCGAGTCGCCGGTGACGAACATGGTGCCGTTACTCTTCTTCACGGGTGTGGTGTGCTTCAGCATTTCCTCGGCATCCTTGTTATAGATGATATCGTACCAGGTGGTCGTCAGCGAGTCGATTGGGGCCTGTTCGCCCTCGGCCCATTTCATCAGCTTCTTGTTGTCGTAGATGTTGTTGTTGTAGAACAGTCCTGTGAGCAGCTTGTCGTGGCTGACGGAGTCTCTCCAGTATTCGGGATTGGGCGAGAGCGTCACGCGCTCCTGCGTCGGGTTGGTGGTCTTCGATGAGGGTTTGTCGAAGTAGGAGAAGTCCACGTAGTTGTAGCACTTCTTGATGTAGTTCATCGCCTTGGTCCATGCCTCGTTGCTGGGCACCACCATTGAGTAGTTGCTGTCTTCGCGGTTGATGTAGGCATAGTACGGACAGAGTATATTGTAGTCTTCGAAGACGGAGTCGAGATAAGTGAGGTGGCCATCGACCACGGGGCCGGGCGTGCTCTTCGACTCGTCGAGGCGCAACACGTCGTAGCTGTGGATGAAGTCGCTGATGGAGTCGATGGGGAATTCCTTGTTGTTGAGCGACTCGAGGATGTTCGAGCGGAACTGCAGCTTGCCGTTGATGGTGTGGAGCACGCCGTTGAGGCTGGCCACGTTGGGCTGTGCCACGGCGATTCCGTCCATCGTATAGCTGCCGTTGCCCTCGAAGAGCAGGTGCTTGAGGTTGAGCATCGAAATGGAATTTGCGACGCGACCCGACGCGGGATAGTTGTTGCGTGCGATGTGGTTCTGCACGAATTCTTTCCGTAGCGTTTCGTTGCTCTCTGCCATCAGTGCTTCGTAGTCGAACGTGTCGTTGAGCGGAGCCCAGACGGTAAGTGTTTGCGTCGATTTCAGCAAATCTGCATAGCCGGCTTTCTGCACCAGTGCGGCAAACTGCGAGAGGTTGCTGTTGGCCGTGATGTTCTCCCAGATGGTTGCCGTGGCCGAACCTTCTACGGCTGTTTCTGCATCGTAGTGCTCGTCCCAATCCTTACAGGCGGTGAGGAATAGGGAAACGAAGAGCAGGGAGGCGAAAACCAGCCTTATATTTACCTTTTTCATATTCTTATTGGTTATCATAATTCTTAACTCTTATTTCTTAATTCTTTAGAACATATCCTCCAAATACATCGGATTGTTATAGACGTTCTCGGGACAAAGCTCGATGTAGTCGAGATAGAATTCCGAAGAGGTATTATCGGGGAGTACCGTCTTGAAACGTATCCAGTATTCGCCTTGCTCGAACTGCTGCTTGGTGAGGATTCGGCGCAGGCTGCCGGGATAGCGGCGTGCGTTCTTCGACTGTCCGATGTAGTTGTAGGCCATCGGGCCGCGCATCCATCCGAGGCTACGCATGTTGGCATCGCTTTCCACGCCGTTGTCGGTGGTGTAGCGGTAGTAGGGCAGCCAGCCAGTCACTTCGTCGGGAATCACCGTTCCGTCGCTGCTGACATAGTTGGAGTTGGTTTCGTCGAGGTTGTAGGGTTTGTGGCGCATGTCGAGCGGAATGTCGAGGGCGCGCATTGACGTGATGGCCGATGTGCGTCCGATGTAGCACTGCATCATGCCACGAAGCTCGTTGCAGGTGAAACCGAGTCGGAGCTCGTAGGTGCCGTCGGGAATCGGCGGCAGGCGCAGGGCGAAGTCGTAGGCTCCGTTGCAGTTGAGCTCGTCGCGCTGGTAGTTACACCACGGGGTGTCCTGGCCTCCGAGGTAGTAGATTTCGGAGTTGTCGCCGTTATATACTCTGATGTTTTTACAGAAATTCTCGGGAATACGCATATTTCCGTCGCCTCCGAAGGTGTCGAACGTGCCGCCGGCACGGGCTTTCACGTCTTTCGGGTTCATTCTGCGCAGTCCGTTGCTCATCATTTCATGCAGGAACGAAGTGATGTCGAAGCGCATACGCTCGTTGAGCGTGCCTCGGGGCACGTCGTTGTCATAGACCAGCATTCCGCCGATGGGGTGGATGTAGCCGTTGAGTGCCTGAATATTGGCTTTCTCGACCAGAATACCGTCTTTCATCACCGTGGCGATGGCTGGCGAAGCCAGTTCTGCCTCGCGGTCGGTCAGTGTGCTGTTGGTCACCCAGCGGTTGATGCGCGGCACACCGTTGATGCGCGAGATTTTCATCAGCGTGTAGGGCAGCATCGTCTCCATATACTCGTAGATGGGGGCGGCTGCATGGTTGGAAACGCCTTCGCGGTCGGTGAAGAAGAAGTTGTCGTAAGACACCATGTATTGCAGGATGTGGTACCGCATGAACATGTTCAGCGCGTTGTGAGGGTTGGAATAGTCGGTTCCTGTGCTCACTTCGATGCCGTTGTTGCGATAGTAGTCGTACCAGCCTGTTTCGGCCTTGGCGCAGTTGGCATAGACTTGGTTTGCGAAGGCTGCGAGGTCGTCAATGTTGTTGATGCCGTTGGCTTTCAGCACCTCGTCGGTCTCGGCGAAGATGGTGAATCCGAGTTTGCACGTTCCGAGTTCGTCTTCCGCAGCCGTTCTGCCTGGCGTGTAGATGCGGCTGTCTTTCGACTTGTTGCACCTGTACTGCTTGGGCAGGATGACGTTTCTACGCTCGAGTGCAGAGAGCGAGTCGGCGAGCGTGGTGGCCACGAGTGCCTGGTTGAAAATGGTGAATTCCTCGTGCTTGCCCAGCTCACCTGCGATGAGGTTGTTCGAGCGCGTAAGCACGTGGTTGATTTCGTGGAGCACGCCATTTTCAAGTTCATTGTCCATCAGCGTGATGAAGGAATGCTCGTTGAGCACGAGACGTCCTGACTCGGGGTCGATGGATGTGTTGATGTCGCGTCCGAGCATCGTGTTGATGGTCATTCCGCTGTTCATATCGACACCCATCACCTCGCTGTAGAGCAGGTGGAACAGGACGATGTCGGTGCAGAGCGAGTCGGTGAGGCCTTCCAGTCCGGGGCCGGTCATGCCGTTGTGGGGCAGTCCGTCCTTGCTCATGTCGTTGTAGAGGCTATCGACATAGTCCGTCACGGCGTCGTTGGTCGGCGCGAAGCAGGTGTAGGTGCCGTAGGCCGAGAGAATCTTGTCGTAGCCGATGCGCGACAGAATGTAGTTGAAGTTACTGAATTGCTCGGGGCGGTTGGCGATGTAGTCCTCGATGGTCTCACCCGTGAAGGTGTAGAGGTTCGAGTCGTCGATGTCCTCCTTACAACTATTCAGCCCGACCATCATGACTGCTGCCACGACGAGGAAGAGCTTTCCGATATGCTTTCTAAGATTGTATTTCATAATCTATAGTCGTTTTAAAGTGATTTACCGTTTAACCGTAGTTTCCTCCTGTATGAACACGGGATTCTGCCTCAAGAGCTTGTTGACTTTGATTTCGCGTTCCTGAACAGGCCAGTAGAGGAAGGGTTCGCTCTTCATTTTGTATGAGACGGCGTCGCCGCCGTTCACGTATTTCCTGATGACCAGTTTGAGCATTCCGTCGTAGAGGGCGGGCCACTCGGTACGGTCGGCCATCTTCGTCCTGATATCGATGCCTTGCATGTGGCGGTAGCAGTAGCGCATCAGGTCGTACCAGCGCTTGCCCTCGAAGCAGAGTTCGCGTCCGCGCTCGGCCAGCACGAGGAATTCCATCTGTTCCTTGCTGCGGAAGGAGCTCTGCTGCAGGGTGTCGGTGGCGAGTCGATACATCGAACGCTTGTTGACTTTCTGCACTAGATGGAAGGCGCGCTTGAGGTTTTCATCGTCGCCATCTTCGCCGGCGAGCTGCACGAGGGCCTCGGCCTTCATGAGCATCACGTCGGTGAGGCGATAGACAATCCAGTTGCGGTTGGTGCGCGACACCCTGCTGGGCTTTTCCTTGCTTGATCCGCTGCCGCTACCCGGATTCTGGACGATGCCGAAGCTCGTGTCCACCATTTTGCGGACATCAAGACCATTGATGGCTTCGCCGTTGTTGGCATCATAGACCGACTGCCAGAAGCGGTAATCGTTTCTCGAATGGAAGGCCATCTGCCCCTGGTCGGTGTTTGCGGCACCTTCATACTGGGTGAATACTTTCGAGGCCATCAGAACGCCGTGGTTGACGTTGTCGCTCTCGTTGACGTAGTATTTTCCGATACCGGTGTTATTGCTGTTGTACTGCCATTCGAGGATGCTTTCGTGTGCGTTTCCAATGACGAACAGCATGGGGAACATCGTCATTCCGTCGCTCAGGTGATAGATGTCTTCTTCGACCAGGCTTGGGCGGCCTTGGTTGATGCTCTGGTAGTATTCGTGCTTGGCTTGGATGACCTTGTCGGCATATTCCACACACTTCTGGTAGTCGGCGGCATCGTGTGTCATCGAGGCGCGCCAGAGGTATATGTCGGCCATGAGCGAGCGCACGGCATCGGTGGTGAAGTAGCCTTTGTTGCGCCAGTTGCCCACTCCGTAGGCTCCCGAGCGCATGACGTAGCGCTCGGCCTCTTCGAGGTCGCGGAGGCAGAAGCTGAGCACGCTGTCGGGCGTGGTCTGCGGAACGAGCATTTCCTGGTCGTCGTCTTCGTAAGACTGTGTCGTGTAGGGCACGTCGCGGAAGGTGCGCACGAGGTAGAAGTAGCAGAGCGAGCGCAGTGCGAGCATCTGTGCGCGGGTTTCGTCGCGGTCGCCCTGCGTGAAGGCGGGGTCAACTTCGAGCACCTCGTCGATGTGGTTGAGCACGATGTTGCAGCGGTTAATGACCCAGTAAAAGTCGCCCCAGTTGTTGTAGCCGTTGGTGGGCAGCAGGTTCACGGCATTGATGTTCTGCAGGTCGGAGTTCGTGTTGTTCATGTACTGCACCAGCTCGTCGGAGCGGAATCCGCCCCAGACGATGGCTTTCTCCTGCACGCCTTCCGAGACCATGCCGGCGTAGGCTCCTGTCACCATGCTCTTCACGTCTTCCTTCGACTTCCAGAAGTCTTCGCCGATGGTCTTGTCGGTGGGGTAAATGGTCAGGAAGTCGTTGCAGCTGGTGAATCCGATAGCCAACAGGCAACAGCCAATCACCGCTATTGCTTTGGCAGAAATCCTTATCATTGCTTTCTTTTCCATATTCTCAATAAAAATGCTTATTGTTTCACGTTTATGGTTTATTGTATCAGAATCCGACGTTGATGTTCATCGTCACCGACTTGCTTCGCGGCGTCTGCGAGCCGTCGTAGGCGATGCCCCACGCGCCAGCACTGTGCTCGGGGTCGGTTCCGCTATACTTTGTGAATACGAGCAGGTTCTGCCCTGAGAGGCTCACCGACAGGTTGCGCAGGCCGAGTGCCTGAAGGGTCTTTTTCTTGAACCTGTACGAGAGCTGCACATAGCTCATGCGAACGAAAGAGGCATCTTCCACGTAGCGGTCGCTGCCGAGGAAGTTGTAACCCGAGTTGAACATGGCGCGCGGGATGGTCGTCTCGTCGCCGTTCTTGCGCCAGCGCCAGTTCACTGCCGAGCTTTGGTTGTTGGCGTTGAACATCTGTTCGAGGTTCATGCGCGCATTGTTCACGACCTTGTGGCCAAAGCGGTAGGTGAAGCTGGTTTTCAGCGTCCAGTTGTCGTAGAAGAAGCTGAGACCGAAGCCACCACTGATTTTCGGGTTGGAGTTACCCAGATAAACGATGTCGAGGGCGTTGATCTGGCCGTCGTTGTTGATGTCTTCGTAGATGGCATCACCACCCTGGAACTTGTACATGGACGAGCCGTCGCGGTAGTTATACACCTGCTGGATGGGGTTTCCGTGCGAGTCCATGAGCACCTTTCCGTCGGCACCGATGGCAATCGGAGCGGTCTTGCCGCTGGCGAGGAACTCGTTGTTGATGTAGTCGCGGAACTGGTCGCCTGTCCAGCCGTGGCTGTTCTTCATGTTGAGCAGATAGGCGTAGGAATACTGATAGACTCCCTTGTAGCGCAGTCCGTAGATGGAGCCGAGCGGGTTGCCCGTCTGGATGCGGTTCAAGTATTGGCCGCGCTTATCGGCTGCCCATTCCGAGTTGATCGATTCGAGCACGCTCTCGTCCATCTGTACGATTTCGTTGCGGTTCTGGGCGATGTTGAAGTTGGCGCTCACCTCGAACTTGCCGATTTTCAGGAATTTGTTGGCGTTGATGTTCAATTCCCAACCTTCGTTGGTCATCTCGCCGACGTTGGTCCATGCGAGCGAGTTGAAACCGGTGGTCGAGGGAATGCGGACGCCGCTCATCAGCAGGTTCTTCGTGCGCTTGAAGTAGTAGTTGAAGTCACCAGTGATAAGGTCGTTGAAGAAACCGAAGTCACCACCGATGTTATACTGCATGGTACGCTCCCACTGCAAGCGGTTGAGCTGCAGGCCTTCGAGATAGGTGATGGCATCGCCGGAAACTCCGTAGGTGCCACTCGAAGCGTAGCGGGCATATTGCAGGTATTCACTGCCAGGCTGACGACCCACGATACCCCACGAGGGACGGAACGACAGCATCGAGAGCCACGAGTCGCTCCAATTCATGAACGGCTCTTCGCTGATGTTCCAACGAGCCGAGACACTGGGGAAGTAACCCCACTTCTTGGCGTCACCAAACTTCGTGGTACCGTCAGCGCGGAGCGAGAAACCCAGCATGTAGCGCGACTTGTAGGACATGTGGTGCTGGAACGAGGCCGACATCGAACGCCATTCGCCGTTGCCCGAGCTCATCGTCGGGTGACGTCCATCGACCGAGGGAGCCTCGATGCCGTTCGGCACGTTCACCACGCTGATGGTTTGGCTGTTGTTTTGGCCAATTGACATTTCCCAGCGTCCGAGCATGGTCAGGTACCAGTCTTTGTTGCGGAAGTGCGGGGTGAAGGTCAGCGTGTGGCGGGTGGTAATGGCCTGTGAGTTGTAGTCATAGACCTCGTTGCGGTTGTAGTTGTCGTTCTGCCATCCGTCGGTGGTCAGCGAGCCCGGGTAGAACTTGGGCTGGCTCTCCGAGAAGATGTCCATATAGACCAGTCCGGTGTAGTCGAGGCGTGTCTTTTCCTCGTCCTTACCCAAGAGATAGTAGTCGATTTTGAACTCAGGCGAGATACGATAGGTCTTGTCGTGAATCCACGCTTGGCTGGCGATGGCCACAGGGTTTCCGAGGTCGCGCACCGACTTCAGCTGCTCCGACGAGCGGTTGGGCATCGTGCGGCTGTTGCCCGGGGGCAGCATGATGTAGAATTCGTCGGTATCGGTGCCGTCGGCGTTCTGCCGGTAGATGCTCATGTTCGGCGCCATCTTCTGGGCGATACCAAGAATACCCGTATAGTTCTTATTATTATAGGTGTAGGTCAGCGGGAAAGTCGTGCGGAACACGATGCGGTCGCTGACGAAGTAGTCGAGAGCGAGTTTCGTGGAGAAGCGGTTGAGCGTCTGCTTGATGATTGTACCCCGCTGGTGGTCATAGCCAGCGGAAATGCGGAAGTTGGCCTTTTCGCCACCACCCGTGATGGTCAGGTAGTGGTATTGGCTCCATCCCACCTGCTGTACGGCTTTCACCCAGTCGGTGTTGTTGTTCCAGTTCTCGAACTCAGCCCACGAGGAGTTGTAATTGATTTCGTTGATGTCGTTGGTGGCGGCGGCGTTCTGCTGCGGGTTGTAGTACATTTCCTTCAGCATCATCGTGTATTCATCACCGTTGAGCAGGTTGTAGCCCTTCGGCTGCCAGTTGGCCTGCACACGCAGCGAGTAATCGACGCGGGTAGCACCGCGCGAACCGCGCTTCGTGGTAATCGAGATGACACCGTTGGCACCGCGCGAACCCCAGATGGCCGTGGCGGCAGCGTCTTTCAAGACGTCGATTTTGTCGATGTCCGAGGGGTTCACCGAGAGCAGTGCGGCGTAGGTTTCCTCGTTGGCCGAAGCGAAGTCGAACGACTCGTCGGGGTTGTCGAAGATGTTGCCATCGACCACAATCAGCGGCTCCGAAGAACCATTGATCGACGTGACACCGCGCAGGCGCATCGACGTTCCCGAACCGAGGTTACCCGAGTTGGCCACGATGTCAAGACCGGCAATTTTTCCTTGCAGGGCCTCGTCGGCAGAGGTGAACGAAAGTCCTTCCACCTCGCTCATGTTGAAGGTCTGCTTGGCCGAGGAGACTTCGTTTTCGGGAATCACCAGACCGCCCTGTCGGTAGGTGGCCTTGGCCTTCACCACCACTTCCTTCAGCGTGGTTTCCTCTTCCAGCATGATGTTGAACGAGGTCTTGTCGCCGATGGGAATAGTCACTTTCTTGTATCCCACGTAGGAAATCTGGAGTTTGTTTCTCGTATTGACGACCTCCATCGAGAAGTTACCATTGATGTCGGTCTGGGCATTCGACACGATACGGTTGTTGCCATCGATTTCCACGACGTTACACATCATGATTGGACCTTCCAAGTCGCTGACCGTACCCGAGATGCGTGTGCCCTGAGCCATTGCTGCCGTGCAGAAAAAGGCGCAAACGGCTACTAAGAGATATTTGATATTCTTTGTTTCCATATTCTGGCTCTTTTTTTAATATTTCTGATACAAACGAGTGTCATACAACCTTCTGAAGGCCGATAGGCTCTTCTTGGCTTGCGACCCGCTCCAGAGCCCGTCGTAGCGGTCGGTGTTGCGGTGAGGATTCAGCGGCGAGCTGATTTGGTGGATGACGGCAAACGAAGAGGTCGTGATGGACTTCTCTTGCGGTTTTCCGTTTCTATCGACAGCGTCGGCCTTGTGGCTGAACACGTAGTCGCGGGCCATTTGGTTCACAACTTTCCCTGAGTTGGCATTCACGCTGATGTGGTTGCCGCGGTTGTCGGTTACGGTGAGCGTGTTTCCACCACCGCTGACGGTGAGTTTTTCGCGGATACCGAGCGAGTCGGAGCAGGCTGTGCCATAGACACCGGCATCCACCACGTTGTCGGCATAGACCGAGTTGTCTTGGAAGTTGTAGCGCACGAAGGTGTTGATTTCCTCAATCATCGCCAACACCTTGTTGCGTGCTTCTTGCAATGCAGGCGATGGATTGGTGGGCGATTGGCTCCACTCCTCGGCATGGGCATCGTAGATTTCCTGAATGTCTTCCCACTTCGGCAGTCCGAGGTCGTAGGCCCGCTGCATGGCTTCGTTGTCGGGCACATACACGGTGTAGTTGTACGAGTTGAAGAACTTCACGTCGTAGTCAAGACCGTAGTGACCGCCTTCTTCCACGAAAATCAGATAGCCGTCGCGGCGGGTTTTCTTCGTGAGGTTGTTGCGCTCTCTCATGCGGTCGGAGGCGAACCAGAAGAGCTCATCGTTGCCGAAGCCGTCGAGCAGGCGGACGAACTCCGAGAAGGCTTCGTTCTCTCTGAGCACCTTGTAAACAGACTTCTGTGGAGCCTGAATCAGGTTGTCGATGGCGAAAGCCGTACCATTTTTCTGGTGGTAAGTGGCCTCGATGTTCGACACGGGCAGACCTTCGTCAATCTGGCCGCCGCTCATCACAGTGCCGTTCTCATAGAGGACTGCGCCGCCGTGCTTCGTCTTGTAGTAGCGGTTGGTGCCCATCACCTCGCCGTCGTTCATGACGACGGTGTGGTAGTTCAGGATGTCGCGCAGTTGCGACCTGAATTTGTCTTTCGTCAGACGCGCGATGGAGTCGGTGGGTTCTGTGCCCACTGTGCCCGCCGTCGGGTCGTATTTCCATGCCGAGCAGAACACGTAGGGACTCCTCTTGCCGTCGTAGTAGAAGCGCAGGGCACGAGGTTCCGGGCTCTTGAGCATGGTGGGGTCGATATAGAACTTGCCGAATGCCTCGTCGGTGGGGATGAACAGGCCGTAGTTGGCGCTCATGGCGAGGAGGTAGGCGTAGTAGTTCATGCTGTAGCCGAGGGGCGTGCCCATTGTGCTCGAACCGTCTTGAATGGCGGTGTTCATGATGCGCATAGGTGTTTTGTTGGTACTCAGGAAGGCTGGTGCCGACACTGCGACATACTGGTTCGGCGCAAACACGGTGTTGAGCATATAGGCCACGCCGTTATTGGCAATTTTCACGTCGTACTGGCCGTTTTCATTGCGGTTGATGACGTCGAGGGTGAGTCCCATCGGGTCGGAGGCGTCGTCCATGATGTCGCCGAATTTGCTCGGTACGGTATTAACAAACGATGATTTCATCAGGTTGTTGATGAAGGCCACGATGATGTTGCCCGGAATCGAGTCGATATTCTCGGCAAGGTTGCTTTCTGTGTTTTCCTTATCGCCGAACTGGTCGATGAGGAAGGCTCCGCTACCGCCCGGCAGGAAGTATTTCTTAATGGCTTCGTCAGTCGGAACAAACATGGCAGCAAGGTCAGAAAGCTCGTTGCCACCCATACCATTGGTGTATGCGTTCCATCCCGGGTCGTAGCTGAGCAGGTTGGGCACTTCCGTGGCGTTTGGGTCGAAGCTCAGGGCCTTTGACCCCTGCGAGCGCTGGCTGAAGTAGCGCATCTGGTAGATGGAGTCGATGTGCTGCTTGCCGTAGGCTTGTGCATAGTCGTTGTAACGACCCGTCAGGCTTCCATCGTAGAAGGGGGCGCAGAAGCGGTCGAGCATACGGCTGAAGTAGTTGCTGTTGCCGTTGTTGCGAATCACCTCGGCAAGGTTTCCCGGCGGCAGGAGCACGTCTTCCAGCTGGTGGATGTAGCCGTTCTTACAGGTCACATCGGCATTGACAATCCTGTTGCGGAAGACGTAGGCCGACTTCTCGTCGTCGTTGTATTTCGAGCCTGTGATAACCTCGAAGTCGCTGCCGTCGCCGCGCGTGGTGATGTTGTTGCCAATCATCTGCTCGGCGGTGAAGTGTACCATCATCGGGTCGGTGGCGTCCATCACGAGGTGGATGCCCTTGTCGTAGAATTTCTCCCAATAGACGTTGTTCTGAGGCATTCCCGAGGCGTTGGCGATGTGGGTGACAGAGTCGTAGCGTTCGCCGTCGATGCGATGCTTGAGGATGATGCCCTGCTGGAGCTCGCCCGACACCATCGCGTTGGAGAGCATTTCCACGAGGATGGCGTTGTTGAGCATCGAGGTGTTGAGCAGCAGTTTCTTCATCGACTCGGTCAGGTCTTCATACTTGGTCACGCCCCAGGAGTTGTTCTTAAAAAAGCGCTCGAAAGCCTCGTCGTTGGCGGGGAAGACGGTCTTGGAGCCGGTTCGCGACAGGGTCTCGGCATAGCCGAGGTCGTCGATGAGCCGCACGTAGTTGTTGAAAGTACCCGTGAGCACTTCTGGGTTGGGATTCTTCAGCTGCTCATAGACGCTTTCGCCCAACCAACTCGGATAGTTGCCCGGCTCGTCGAGGTCGTAGCGGTCATGACACGATAAGAATCCACCACAAGCCACTGCCAGACACAGCCCCAAAAGGGCTTTTCTGGACAGTTTTAAAAAGCGGTAATTCATACAGTTTACGATTTTAGTTATTTATTTTTGTACATATTTTATATACGCGCGTGCGCGATTATCCATGAAATTTGGGGCAAAGTTAATCATTTTTTTTGGAAAATCGCGTTCTAATCCGAGTTTTTTTTAAAAAATGGCTACATTTTTACAAATTTTGCCCCTCACTCCATCGGGAACAGTCCGAAGAGCTTGGCGTCGATCATGTCGGTGACCTTCTGCAAGTCTTCCGCCGATTCGCCAAACTTCACCTCGTCGCCATCCACGATGATGAGGTTGCCCTTGTAGCCTTCGATCCACTCCTCATAGCGCCGGCCAAGACCTTCGAGGTAGTCGATGCGGATGCCCTGCTCGAAGTCGCGTCCGCGCTTCTGGATTTGCGCCACGAGCGTGGGAATCGAGGAGCGGATGTAGATCATCAGGTCGGGCAGTTTCACGAGCGAAATCATCAGGTCGAAGAGGTCGGTGTAGTTCTGGAAGTCGCGATCCGACATCATGCCCTGCGCGTGGAGGTTGGGCGCGAAGATGCGCGCGTCCTCGAAGATGGTGCGGTCTTGGATGATGGTTTCGGGCGAGCGCGAGATTTCCACCACCTCCTTGAAGCGTTTGTTGAGGAAGTAGATTTGCGTGTTGAACGACCAGCGCGCCATGTCGGCGTAGAAATCGCTGAGATAGGGGTTGTTGTCCACGGGCTCGAACCTCGGGGTCCAGCCATAGCGTTTGGCAAGGAGCGTTGTGAGCGTGGTCTTGCCACTTCCGATGTTTCCAGCTATTGCGATGTGCATATTCTTGGGGTTTTAAAGGGTTTTAAGGGGGAGTGAAGGGGGGGTGAAGGGGTTATTCGGGGAAGAGTCCGAAGAGGGTTCGGTCGATTTTGTCGATGATGCCGTAGAAGTCTTTCGGATTGTGTTCGAAGTCGATGGGGTCGGCGTCGATGACGAGCAGCCGGCCATTGTATTTGTTGAAGATGAAGTCTTCGTAGCGCTCGTTGAGGTTGCGCAGATAGTCGAGGGGCAGGCTCTGCTCGTAGTCGCGTCCGCGCTTCTGGATGTTCTCCACGAGGTGGGGCACCGAGGCACGCAGATAGACCATGAGGTCGGGGTTTTTCACGACGTAGAGCATCGACTCGAAGAGCTCCATATAGGTCTGGAAGTCGCGGTCGTTGAGGTTGCCCATGGCGTGGTTGTTGGCCGTGAAGACATAGACGCCCTCGTAGATGGAGCGGTCTTGGATGATGGTGTTCTGGGCCTTGGCGATGTCGAGCAGGTCGCGGAAGCGCTGCTTGAGGAAATAGACCTCGAGCGCAAACGACCAGCGGGCGATGTCGGCGTAGTAGTCTTCGAGATAGGGATTGTGGTCCACGGCTTCGAAGCGGGGTTCCCAGCCGTAGTGTCGGGCAAGCATGTTGGTGAGCGTGGTCTTGCCGCTTCCCATGTTTCCTGCGATGGCGATATGCATTTTTAAAAGGGAGTGAAGGGGTATTTTACAGGTTTTTTTCGGGGTAGAGGGCATCCCACCACGAGGCGTCGCCCTTGAGCCATTTCTGGAACCAGGCGAACATCGTGTTGTGCCACTTTTCACGTTTCTTATAGTCTTGAATCCAGTGGTTTTCGCCCTCCACGACCACGAAAGCCGTCTCGCGTCCGAGCAGTTTCAGTGCGGTGTACATCTGAATCGACTCACCCACGGGCACGTTCGTATCTGCCGTTCCGTGGAGGAAGAGGATGGGCGTATGGATTTTGTCGGCGTTGTAGAGCGGGCTGTGGTCCACGTAGAGGTCTTTTCGCGTCCAGGGATAGCTCTCGGCCATCGACACCTCGCTGTAGTTATAGCCCCAATAGCCCTCGCCCCAGTAGCTGGTGTGGTCGCTGATGCCGGCATGGCTGATGGCAGCGGCGAAGAGGTCGGTTTTGGTCTGCAGGTATTGCGTCATAAAGCCGCCGTAGCTGGCTCCGAAGCATCCGATGCGCTTGCTGTCGATGAAGGGATGTTCCTCGGCGAAGCAGCGCGTGCCCTCGATGATGTCGTCGGCCACGAAGTCGCCGGCGGTGTTCACGTGGCGCGAGGCATATTCCTGTCCGAATCCGGCGGCTCCACTGGGATTGATGACGAAGACGACGTAGCCCTGCGCGGCGAAGAGTTGCGGCGAGTAGCTACCCTCGAAGCTGCGCGACGTGGGCGAGCAGCCTCCATAATAATATACGAGCAGCGGATATTTCTTCGCGGGGTCGAACGTGGGCGGCAGGCAATAGCGTCCGCAGATGGTGTCGCCACGCGTGCTGACGAAGTCCCACGACTTGCTCTCGCCCACGGCCAGATTGGCGTAGAGTCGGGCGTGCTGGTCATCGACGAGCGTGGTCTTGAGTGTTTTCAGGTTGGTGAGGTAGCTACGCGTGGTATTCATCGAGCTCAGTCCCGTCCACGCCATCAGCGGCTGCGCGCCGGCGAGCGAGAAGCGTCGGATGCAATCCTCGGGCAGGTTGAGCGGCGTGATTTTGTGGGTTTTGGCATCGGCGGCGAATACGTGGATGCAGTCGCGGTCGAGGGCCGTGAAATAGAGTTTCCCGTCGGCTCGGCTCCAGTTGAAATTCTCGATGCTCGGGTTGAAATAGCGCGTGAGCGGTGTCACTTTGCGCGTGGCGACGTCGAGCAGGAAGAGTTGGAGGTCGTATTTGCTGGGGATGCGCCCCTCGGGCAGGTTCTTGCCGATGCCGCCGAATGCCTCGGGCGAGCCCTTCACGGCGAGTGTTCGCCCGTCGGGACTCAGGCTCGCGCCGTTCAGGAAGCCGTCGTCGCAGACGAGCGTGTCGGCCTTCATCGTCTCAAGGTCGAGGCGAAGCACGGAATAGAGCGTGGTGGGCCGCGCCGTGAGGCGACTTTTCGAAGTCATCAGAATCAGGTAGCGGCCGTCGTCGGAGATGTCCATCAGCGAGGCGTCGTGATAGCCGAAGGTGAGCGGTTGCGTGATGCCCGTCGCGAGGTCGTAGCGCAGCAGATTGTAGCGGTTTCGCCAGCCGGGCTGACGGTCGTCGGGTTCCACGTATTGGTGTACGTCTTTGTCGCCCTTCGGCCCCTCCGTGCGATGCGTGAGGATGAGGTAGTCTTCCGTGGGAGCGATGGTGAAGGGGTCGCTGCTCAGTCCCTCGACCAGCGTGGCGGTGGCTCCCGTGGCGGGATTCACGGTGACGATGCGCCGTCCTCCCTCGCCGTCTTGCGTGAAATAGTAGCGGTTGGAGCGCGGCATCCACGCGATGCGCTGCGTGGTTTCCTCGATGGTGCGACCCGTTTTCACCTCCGTCAGCCGATAGCGCGTCGAAGACTTGCCCGTGCTGAGGGTCTCGGTGTAGGTTGCGATGCAGTAGCGTCCGTCGGGGCTCAGGCTCACGCCGCCGATGCGCTGTCCGCTGTACATATTGTTGATTGTAAGCACCTGCTTGCCGTTGCCCACGGTTGCCGCAGCCTGCACGTCGGTGTCGGTGGTGAGCGTGATTTTCAGCGTGTCGCTGCCGGCCTCGGTCGTCAGGTATTTCACCACGAATTCGTGCGTTCCCGGGCTCAGATTCACCTCCGAACCGCTGATTTTCGTGCCGTCGGCGTAAAGTTGGTGTTTTTTCAGTCCCTTGACGCTGATTTTCGTCTTTGCATAGGCCGAATTTCTCACTTGAAAGCCCAGGAGATGCAGCGCCCAGCCGTCAGAACGGCGGAAAACGGAGTCGCTGACCACGCGCGCGTCCTTTACCAGACTCAGTTTCAGCGGCGTGTTCAGCAAGTTATCCACCTCGAAGCGCTTCGTATCCACGCCCACGCTGTCAATCATCAGCGGCGAGCGCAGGCTGTAAGGGCCGGCGTAGCGGAAACTCTCAATCTTGATGTCTTTTGCAACAGCCGCCATCGACACGCACACGGCGAGGGCAGCAAGAAGGATTTTCTTCATATAGACGATTTTTTGATATTCGACCACAAAGATAAGGATTTTTTAGTACAAATCATTTATTTTCACGTAAAAAATGAGCATAATACACTTTTTATACGTAATTTTGCAGTCAGAAACCGAAAAAAAATGCAACGCGCCATTCTCACAGACACCCCTACAAGACCACTCGGGCAGCAACATGTTGTCCGTCTGCGCACGGCTCCGATTGACGTTGTGCGCGTGGGAATCGTGGGACTCGGCGAGCGCGGACAAAAAGCCGTGGCACGGTTTCAGGAGATGGAAAACGTGCGGATTACGCTCGTTTGCGACGTGAACGAAGGGCGGATGCAAGCAGTCGCGGAAAATTGTCCTCATCACCCTTCACCCATCACCCATCACCACGATTTATGTCGTTCAGAAAGTGTCGATCTCGTCTATATCTGCACTGATTGGGCCTCGCACACGCCCATTGCCCTCGAAGCGATGAACTGCGGCAAGCATGTAGCCATCGAAGTGCCGGCAGCCATGACGCTCGCCGAGTGTTGGGCACTCGTGGACACCGCCGAGCGCACCCGCTGTCACTGCACCATGCTCGAAAACTGCTGCTACGACAGTTTCCACCTTTCCACTCTCGCTGCTGCACGACGTGGCGACATGGGCACCATCGTTCACGTAGAGGGCGGCTATATCCATCCCATTGGCGACCGCTGGACTCCGTGGCGCATTGAGGCCAACCGACAACTGCGCGGCGACCTCTACCCCACTCACGGAATGGGTCCTGCCTGCCAGCTACTCGACATCCACCGCAGCGACCAGATTGAAACACTCGTGAGCATGGACACGGTGCCTTTCCAACGCAGCGATTTCCGCAATGGCGAACACACCACGACGCTCATGCGCACACGGCTGGGCAAGACGATTCTCTTGCAGCACAACGTGGTCAGTCCGCACGACTACACGCGCCGCTACCACGTCGTAGGCACGCGCCGCTCGGTGGAAAGCAGCGATTTTACGCCCCACAACCTCATGAGCCAGCGCATGGATCGTCGTCTCGTGCATTGCCTGCACCACGGTCTTCCGCTCGACATCGACGTCTATGACGTGGCAGAATGGTGCGCCGTCAGCGAACTATCGCGCCTCTCCATCGAAAACGGAAACGCACCCGTCCGTTTCCCCGATTTCACCCGAAGTTAGTCATTTTCAGCTTTTTTGTAAAGATTTTCCGTGCAGAAGAACGGAAAGTCGAATTTTTGTTGTAATTTTGCAGGGCAAAATACACAATCACGAATCAATCAAAAAACATAGTAATTATGAAACGGAAAACATTCTTTTCAATTCTTCTCGCAGCCCTGATGCTGCCAGTAGCAATGTGGGCGCAGAAGCCCGAGGCCGGCAAGTTCGACTGGCCCTGCAAAGTAGTAAACGGCACGGTCGTGACCGAAGTGCCTGCCATGCCCGCCGGACAGCAGACGGCCCTTGGCATGGTGACGCCGAAGATGGACGTGGTGCGCGTGGCTTTCGTCGGACTGGGTATGCGCGGACCGGGTGCCGTGGAGCGCTGGACCCACATCCCGGGCATCGAAATCAAGGCTCTCTGCGACTACGAAGCCAAGCGAGCCGAAGCCTGCCAGAAATACCTGAAGAAGGCTTCGATGCCGCCTGCCGACATCTATTCGGGCGAAAACGGCTACAAGGAACTCTGCAAGCGCACAGACATCGACGTGGTCTATATCGCCACCGACTGGATCCACCACTTCCTCGTGGCTCGCGAGGCGATGGAAAACGGCAAGCACGTGGCCATCGAGGTGCCCTCGGCCATGAATATGAACGAAATCTGGCAGCTCATCAACATGTCGGAACAGAAGCGACTGCACTGCATGATTCTCGAAAACTGCTGCTACGACTTCTTCGAGCTGAACTCGCTGCACATGGCGCAGCAGGGACTCTTTGGCGAGGTCATCTACGTGCAGGGAGCCTATCGCCATGAGCTCTCGCAGTTCTGGGACTACTACTGGAAGACAGGCGACGACGACAAGCTCGGCTGGCGTCTCGACTACAACAAGAAATTCCGTGGCGACGTGTATGCCACGCACGGCCTCGGTCCCGTGGCTCAGGTGCTCGACATTCACCGCGGCGACCGCATGAAGACGCTCGTGGCCATGGATACGAAGTCGTTCAATGGCCGGCAGCTCGTGAAAGACCGCACAGGCAAGGACGAGGACTTCCGCAACGGCGACCACACCACCACGCTCATCTCCACGGAGAACGGCAAGGTCATTGAAATCCACCACAACGTGATGACGCCGCAGCCCTACAACCGCATGTATCAGCTCACGGGCACGAAGGGCTTCGCCAACAAATATCCCACCGAGGGCTACGCACTTTCGGGCAAGGAAATGCAGGAAGCCGGCGTGAAGCCCGACCACGAGAACCTCTCGGCCCATAGCTACATGAGCAAGAAAGACATGGAGGCCCTGCTGAAGAAATACACCTCGCCCATCGTCAAGAAATACGGCGAAGAGGCCAAGGAAGTGGGCGGCCACGGCGGCATGGACTTCATCATGGATGCCCGTTTCGTCTATTGCCTGCGCAACGGTCTGCCGCTCGACATGGACGTGTATGACCTCGCCGAATGGTGCTGTCTGGCTGAGCTGGGCGCCGTGTCGATGGACAAGGGCAACATGCCCGTTGAAGTGCCCGACTTCACCCGTGGTCACTGGAACGACGTGAAGGGTTATCGCCACGCATGGGCATCGCCCGAAGTCGAGGCTGCCACCAACGCCAGCGGAAAAGCCTTCACCGAAAAGCTGAAATCCACTGGCAAGGTCTATTGGGAAACCCTCGAAAAGAAAGGCGAAAAAGCTGCCCGCAAGGCACTCGCAAAAGCAGTAAAGAAGCTCAAATAAATTCCCCTTTCACTCCCCCTTCATTCCCTTTCACTCCCCTTCAAGAATGAAATCACTCAGAGAACTCTACAGAATAGGAAAAGGGCCGTCGAGTTCCCACACGATGGGACCGCAGAAGGCCGCCCAAATTTTCCTACAGCGTCACCCCGAGGCCTCGCGCTTCGAGGTGACGCTCTTCGGCTCGCTCGCCGCCACGGGCAAGGGTCACATGACCGACGTGGCCATCAGCGAGACCCTGGAGCAGGCTGCACCCGTGGAAATCATCTGGAACGCCCGCGAGCGACTACCCTTCCACCCCAACGGCATGAAATTCGTAGCCATCGACGTCAATGGCAACCGCACAGACGAGTGGACGGTCTATAGCGTGGGCGGCGGAGAACTCTCTGAGGGCGAGAACGACACGCTCCATCATGGCGGCGACGAGGTCTATTCGATGCAGACGCTGCAAGAAATCATGGAGTGGTGCGACCGCTACGGACGCGCCTATTGGGAATACGTCGAAAAATGCGAAGACAGCGGCATTTGGGACTATTTGCGCGAGGTTTGGAACACGATGCAGGCCGCCGTAGAGCGTGGTCTCGACAACGAGGGCGTGCTGCCCAGTCCGCTCGGACTTGCGCGAAAAGCCCCCACCTACTACGTGAAAGCCTCGGGCTACAAGGCCCATTTGCAGAGTCGCGGCATGGTCTTCGCATACGCGCTGGCCGTCAGCGAGGAAAATGCCTCGGGCGGCATCGTAGCCACGGCGCCAACGTGCGGATCGAGCGGCGTGCTGCCCGCTGTGCTCTACCATCTTTCGCGCGGCCATCTCTTCTCTGAAAAACGCATTCTCCACGCCATCGCCACTGCCGGAATCATCGGCAACGTGGTGAAGCAGAACGCCTCCATTTCGGGTGCCGACGTGGGATGTCAGGGCGAGGTGGGCGTGGCCTGTGCGATGGCCTCCGCCGCAGCCTGTCAGCTGTTTGGCGGCTCCCCGTCGCAGATTGAGTACGCCGCCGAAATGGGCTTGGAGCACCACCTCGGCATGACCTGCGACCCGATGTGCGGCCTCGTGCAGATTCCCTGCATCGAACGCAATGCCTTTGCCGCCACGCGCGCCCTCGACTCGCAGCTCTACGCCGCCTTCAGCGACGGTCGCCACCGCGTCACGTTCGACCGCGTGGTGCGCGTCATGAAGAAAACGGGTCACGACCTGCCGTCGCTCTACAAAGAGACCAGCGAGGGCGGTTTGGCCGTCACGGAATAAAAAATAATCAGATTTATTTTGCATTTTGCCCGTTTATTCGTACCTTTGTCCGCAAGTACTGGCAAGCAGCCGTAGACGGCACTTGTTCTTCTCTCTCCCGAGAGTGGCAAGAATCCCCGAGCGCAGGGTGGCGGTATGAATTTTTGAGGGTAAAACTTTAGCGTTGGCTATTATTCAAGATGTTCCGAAACTTGCAGGTAGAAAGAACATACAACGATATAATGGACGCGCCTACTGTCATAGTGGGCGTTTTTCCGTTTTCGTTGTATAGGTTTCCTGCAAGTACCTGGAACATCAAACGGGGATTCGTCCACGTTTTTTGTGTCCTTACGGGTACTTGCCCTACGGGCGAGTTACCTCACGCTTGGAAGAACTGATGCAAGCATCGTTCTTCTCTCGCTTAATCGGTACCTTGCAGGAATCGTTTTGTTTGGTGGCTCGGCGCATTATAAAACTATAATGCTACATGGCTAAATCATTGATTGAAGA
>DFHC01000145.1:0-10098 GCA_002372575.1 bacterium UBA3734
GGGTGATGGGTGATGGGTGGTGGGGGTGCTGCCCGTGAGTTCGCTGACGAGCTGGCGCAGGCCGTCGTCGATGGTTTTCGGCGGATAGCCTTCGTTTCTGCCGCAATAGAGCATGATGCTCGGATGCTGGCGGATGCGGAGCACGTAGTCTCGGGCGTTCTGCAGGAACATCTTCTCATCGTCAGGATTGGGGCCATCGACGGGGTTGGCGAGCCAGAAATCTTGCCAAACCATGATGCCGTGGCGGTCGCAAGCCTCGTAGAATTCGCGGTCGCCCGTCTGTCCGACCCAATTTCGGATGCAATTCAGGTTCATTTCGCGATGGTAGCGCACCGCCGCGTCGTATTCGCGACCGCGATAGCAAAGGTTGTTCTCCGAAAAGCCCCAGTTGCCGCCGAGTGGCACGAATCGCTGTCCGTTCACGAAAATTTGCAGACGCGTATCGACTTCGGCGTAGGTCATTTCGCGGATACCGGCCTTATAATTTACAATCGACTGACCATTGACAGTTGAGAGCCTCTCCCCCTGCCCCTCTCCAAAAAGAGAGGGGAGATTTTCGTTTACCTCTTGGAGAGGGGTCGAAAACGAGAACCCTGCGTCGTAGAGATACGACTCGCCATAGCCATTCGGCCACCAAAGTTTCATTTTCTGGTCGCGAAGTTGCGGAAAATCGTTGGGATGGAAGTTGATTTCGCGCTCTTCATTGGCGGCGAGGGCGACGTTTTTTTCAAATTTGATGTCGCCAATCCAGCCCTGCAGCGTGCCTTCCAAAGCGTTTTCAGAAAAGTTTTTCACGATGACGCTCGGTAGCATCGTCGCCAGTGTGTCGCCGCCGTTGATAGTCACTTTGCTGTTTACAAATGGGTCGCTCAGCGTCACATCGTTGGCGGTCGAAGTCAGATAGACATCGTTCCAGATGCCGATGTCGCGGCCTCGAATCGTGGAAATCCAGTCCCAACCCACCGTCGCGTGGAATGTCGGGTTGTCGGCACCGAGCACACCGCCGTTGAAGTCGGTTGTCTGCTCGTTTTTGAGTTTCGCACCACCTGGATTCGCGCATTTTTCAATCTCCACTGCCAACACGTTCACACCCTCGTTCAGATAACGTGTCACATCGGTTTTTCCGCGCATAAACGCACCTTCGATGCGGTCGATTTTCTGTCCGTTGAGCCAAATGTCGGCCTTCCAGTTGATGCCGTCGAAATTCAGGAATACACGCTGTCCGCGCATCTCTTGCGGCACTCGGAACTCGCGACGATACCAGAAATTGCTGTTGAAAAACGACTCGCTGACCGTGAGCAAATTGTCGTCGTAGTTGGGGTTGGGCAGTGCGCCCGCGTTCACGTAAGACATAAGCACCGTGGCCGGCACCGTGGCCACTGTCCACGACGAGGCGTCGAAGTCCGGCGATGCGATTTCCGCGCCCCGAGCCGCCACCTCCGATGCTCGCTGCAGTCGCCAGTCGCCGCCGTCGAGGAAGTATTTTTGGGGGTGTTGGGTGATGGGTGTTGGGAGATGGGCATTCCAGCCTACTTCCTCGTGGGGTTTCGCGACGAGTCCGCCGCGCCCCATCACCTCGACTTCCGAGAGGGCAAACCGCTGCGGGCGACCTGTTTTCGGGATGAAAACGCGGACGAAGCGAGCGAATTTTGAATGTTGAATTTTGAATGTTGATTGATCGGCAAGCCGATTCTTATTTGTTAATTGAGAATTGTGAATTGTGAATTGTGTAAAATTTTTGCCGTCTTCCGACACTTGCACCTCGAAATTCTTCGGTTTTTCAATCCAATGCAACTTGATTTCGTCGATTTCCGACGGCGCACCAAGGTCGATGCAGGCCCATTCGTCGCGGTCGCTCTGTTGCATCCATGCACTCGTGAAGCCCGACGACGGCAACAAATTCTCCACGCGCCGACCGCCCAACGTAATCGGATTCTCGGTGAAAGTCCAATAGGCAACGCCTTTCGCCTGCAACTCCACGCGCAACTGCTTGAATTTCAAGGCTTTCGAGAATGGTAATGCAATGTCCAACTGGCGCGTGGGCAGCAGGTCGTCGCTGGCGGCATTTTTGTTCGGGTCAGACTGCACGCGGGTTCTCGAAGCCTTTCCCGGCAGGGTGGAGCCCGTCGTTTCGGCCACCTGCTGCCACCGCTTGCCGTTGTCCGAGACCATCACGCGGATGCGATAGCCGCCCGTAGCCTCCGCCTCGCGATAGGCCAACGTGCCAATCAGCTGGATTTTGTCAGCCTCGATCTGCGTGCCGTGCCATACGTATTGCAGCCACGTGTCGCTGCCCATTACAAAACTCTGCGTCCAGTCGTTGCCGTCGAGCGTGCTTTCGCGCTGTCGCTGCGGCAGTTGGCCGTCGGGTGTCGAAACCTCAAGAAAAACCATTTCGCTTCCCTTCTCGATCCTCGCTCCTCGTTCTACAATCCCATCCGTCAGCAGCTGCGCCGTCATGTTGAAGTCGAACGACGACGACTGCCTCACCATCCGCCCTCGGGCCAGATTCCGAAAAGTCGTATCGCCCACCAACTGCGGCCCGAAATACTCCTCGGGAGCCCCCGGATACACGCCGATTCCGCGCGTCGTCTGGGCCTGAGCCGAAAAAACACTCATCCACAAGCAAACTGCAAGTACCAAACGACTTGCCTTCCCAATTTTTCTCATCATGATTTCCTTTAATTCTGTTATTTTGCCCCACAAAAATAAGAAAAATAATTGGAAAATCAAATAAAATTTTTTTTTTCGCTCACTTTTTCGTACCTTTGCACGGATTGAACATATTGCTGAGGTATGAAGATATTTACAGGAACGCAAATTCACGAACTCGACACCTACACCATCGAGCACGAGCCCATCCGCTCCATCGACCTGATGGAACGGGCTGCGAAGGCCGTCGTGCGCGTCATCATGGAACGCTGGGACACGCGTTTCCCCGTCGTCGTGTTTGCCGGACCAGGCAACAACGGCGGCGACGCACTGGCCGTGGCGCGAATGCTCGGCGAACAGGGCTACAACGTCTCGGTCTATCTCTTCAACATCCACAATAAGTTGTCTGACGAGTGCAATATCAATAAAAAACGGCTCAGCGACGGCCACCGCGTGAAGAATTTCACGGAAGTGACACTCGATTTCGACCCGCCGCGTCTCGATGCCGACACACTCGTCATCGACGGGCTGTTTGGCTCCGGACTCAACAAGCCGCTCTCAGGCGGATTCGCCTCGCTGGCGAAATATATCAACCAGTCGCCGTGTCAGGTGGTGAGCATCGACCTACCGTCTGGACTCATGACCGAGGACAACACCTACAACGTGCATGCCAACATCGTCAGGGCAACGCTCACGCTCACCTTCGGACACCCGAAACTCGCCATGCTGCTGGCCGACAACCAGCCCTATATCGGCGACGTGCGCGTGCTCGACATCCGCCTCTCGCAGGAATACATCGCCCGCACCGACGCACAGTTCGTCATCGCCGAGGAGCAAGACATACGCCAACGACTGCGCCCACGCGAAGAATTCGCCCACAAAGGACAGATGGGCCACGCACTCATCGTGGCCGGAAGCTACGGCATGAGCGGTGCCGCCATCCTCGCCACGAAAGCCTGCCTGCGGGCGGGCGTGGGAAAGGTGACCGTGCGCACACCGAAGCGCAACTATGCCGTCATGCAGATGACCGTACCCGAAGCCGTGCTGCAGATGGACCACGAAGACACGCACTTCTCCGAACCCGTCGATACGCAGCCCTTCGACGCCATCGGCATCGGGCCAGGCATCGGCACGCAGGAGCATACGGCCATCGCACTCATCTCGCAGATTCGCCGCTCGCAGTGCCCCATCGTTCTCGATGCCGACGCACTTAACATCCTCGCCAACCACCGTGCATGGATGCAACAACTGCCGAAAGGCATCATCATGACGCCCCACCCCACGGAGTTCGACCGACTCTCGGGCAACGCCAGCAACGGCTGCTACGACCGCCTCGCCAAGGCACGCGACATGGCCGAACGACTCGGAGCCTACATCATTCTGAAAGGCCACTTCTCGGCCCTCTGCCTGCCCGACGGCCACGTGATCATCAACCCCACGGGCAATGCCGGCATGGCCACCGCCGGCTGCGGCGATGTGCTCGCCGGCATCATCACGGGGCTTCTGGCTCGCGGCTACGACCAGCGCGACGCCTGCACCATCGGAATGTATCTGCACGGACTGGCCGGCGATATCGCCGTGCGCGACATCGGACAGGAAAGCCTCATCGCAGGCGACCTCGTCAACTATCTGCCAAAGGCATTTATGCAAATTAAGAATTAACAGAAAAGGAGTTACAGGAGTTCAGAAGTTGCAGGAGTTCAGACAAATCTCCCTCCTCCCTCCTCGAAACAACAAAACAACACATAAAAATGAAACCATTATTCTTCACCCTTTCACTTCTCAACCTCTTCGCGCTCACCGCCTCGGCCCAAACCGTCGAAGGCACGTCCTACTACCTGCCGAAAACCGCATTGCGCGTCACGCTACTGGTCGAGAAAACCACCTATAAGCCAGGCGAATTTGCCGCCTACGCCCAGCGCTACATGAAGAAAAACGACGTCTCGCTCGAAGCCTCCACCACCTATCGCCTCGTGAACACGCAGATGAGTACCTACGCCGTTCCCGACACGGCCAAACGCTTCACGCTCCAAATCGACAAGCGATACACCATCAGCGACGTCGCCCGCACCGACGACGGCATCCTCCTCGCCATCAACGCGCAGGGGAAAACCGTCGCAAAGCCCGAGCCCTTCGTCGCAGCACCGAAGCCGAAGCCGCTCAACGCCAAGGACTACATGAACGAAGACATCCTCACCGCAGGAAGCACCGCACGAATGGCACAGCTCATCGCACAGGAAATCTACGACATCCGCGACAGCCGCAACCAACTGCAGCGCGGACAGGCCGAATTCATGCCCAAAGACGGACAACAGCTGCAACTCATGATGCAAGGACTCGACACGCAGGAACGTGCACTGCGACAGGTGTTCGAGGGCATCACCGAGCGCGACACCACACAGCTCACGCTCGAATTCATCCCCTCGGAAACCACCGACCGGCACCTGCTCTTCCGCTTCTCGCGCCACTTCGGACTCGTCGATGCCGACGACCTCTCGGGCGCACCCTACTACCTCCGCATCACCGCCGAAGCCAAACCGCAGCAGCCCGAGGAGCCCAAAAAGAAAGACAAAGACGACATCGGCCTCAACGTGAACATGCCCGTGAAGGCCACCGCCACGCTGCTCAGCGACAACGCCCCCATCCACAAACTCGACTTCCACGCCCCACAGTTCGGCACCGTCGAAAACCTCAGTGGAGCCCTCTTCGGCAAGAAGCAAACCTCGCAAATCGTGCTCAACCCGATTACGGGAGGACTTGAGAGCATCAAGGAAGTGGCCGTGGAGAGGTAGGCATTCGATTTCAACGTCATTAGTGACACAAAAAACGAATACAAAAGTCAGAATTTCTTTTGAAACTACCATCTTTTTTGCACAAAAAAATGCGCCCCTTGCATGGGGCGCATTTTCTTGCTTGCTAACGGCGAAGGGTTATTTCACCGCAATCTTCTTGCCACGGTAAATATAGATACCTGGCTTAGTGGGATAGCTGCCTACGGCACGGCCCTGCAGATCGTAGTACAGGTCGCTGGCGGGGTTCTGGTCTGCCTGACCGGCATCGGAGATACCAGTGGCCTCATTCGTCACTTCTTCCCAGACAAAGTCGGCGACGTTACCCATGAAGACCTTAGCACTGCCCGTCTTGTCGAATTCCATGATTCGCAGGTAGAAGCTGAAGCCTTTCGATTGCGTAGAGCCTGTTGCGCCATTAAACTTCAGGTTGCCACCCGACATGAAGTAGGAGTACGGGGGAACGTTGCCAAGAGCATCGTAGTAACTAACGGCCTGCAACTCGTATTCTTTGCCATCGGTGCTACCCTTGATTTTCATTCTCCTCTGCTGCGTGGGAATGAATGTGGGAAGTGCGGGCCACTGACTTGCAGCATTATAGTATACGTCATAATAGGGTTTTTTACTATCAGTAGACGTTTCCTTATTCTGTGTGTAGTGAGTTTCCTTCTCGATGCGCACACTGTCAACAAAATAGATGGGACCCTTCATCTCACGCCGGTTCTTATCCTCTACGTTATCACCAGCATATCGATTGTTTCTGCCGGCCTTAGGGATATAGATTCGCTCCCTTTTCTTTTCATCATTTGCGTAGTTTGCCCATTGGTCGGCAGTCCATCCAAACGGATTCTCACCCACGAAGCGCGTGCGCGTCCACTTTTCTTCCTTTCCAACCTGTGCGGGAATGCTCGGCTTCACGATGTAGGGCTGGTAAGCATTCATGCAGACATCGTTGTCGGCACCAGAGGTGGAAACTGCTGCGAAGTGGATGGTTTTGTAAGTGATGTGGCTCGGGGTGGAAATCTTCACATCTTTGCCGAAGGATTCCTTCACCTGCTTTTTAGTCAAGCTGACAGGTAGCACGATGGGCACATACTTTTCCGGGTCCAGTCCGCGCTTGATGACCATCGTTGTGGACCGATAGGGGGCCTGGGTGGT
Source organism: bacterium UBA3734 (assembly GCA_002372575.1). Lineage (GTDB taxonomy): Bacteria > Bacteroidota > Bacteroidia > Bacteroidales > Bacteroidaceae > Prevotella. The sequence goes on from DFHC01000145.1 coordinate 6,600, forward strand.
CGTCTCCCAGTCGAACAGATCGTGGTAGCGCGTGTTGTTTTCCTTGTCGTTTTCGTCAACGATAAACTCCCAGTGGTTCTGGTCGCCGTAATAGACCAGCTCGAAGTTGTCGAAGCAAACCCACTCTTCCGTGCCGGAGGTAGCGTCGTGTTCGACACCGATGGTGAGTATTCCGTCATCGCCCACCTCCACGGGCAGTCCGATGCGGTAGTTGAAGGCGTTTTCGTGCTTCTTGCGGTCGATGGCCGTGAAGAAGCGGGCGGCACCGGTCAGATTGCGCGGAACAAAGTAGTTCTGATTATTATATTTCACCATGGCAAACACCGTGGAGTCTGTCATCAACTTGTATGCATCTCTGTTTGTATGGCCTTTGATGACACCGATTTGGTCATTCCACCTGGGATTCCATTCCGTGTAATCATACACATCGTCATCAGGGTCGTCAGGAGTGCCGTAAATATCTTTATAGTGATCTATGGCACAATCTTCCGGATAGAGGGCGTCTCCGAAAGCAGTGAAAGGAAACAGTGGATAATTTTCTTCAAGGTCTATATAGTCCTGCTTTGAAATTTTATCGAGGTGGCTCTGGTCCACGGGCATCATGCCGCAGAAGATGCTGGGCAGGTCGCGCTTGCGCACCACGTCATCAGTTCCTGCTCCTGCTGGTTTTGAAACGGCAAAGAAATACGACTTGTTGCTGAGCGGCTGCGCGTCAATCACGTCCTGTTGTGTCTTGGTAATCGCAACGCCATTGTAAGTCGGGGTGGGATTCTCTGCTCTGGCAAATGAGCCGCTGATGTCCTTGTTGTCAAACTTCGTCATGTCGAACGGAGCGTAGAACGCGCGGCAATACACGATGTAGCGCCCCGGGCGCAGACCCTTGATTTCCTGACGGAGGGCTGCCGTGCCGTTGTAGATGGAGCCCACGTAGTTCGACTCTTCGCCCTGCGTCATAAAGCGCTCGTTGGACTTAGCTTTCAAGAAACTGTTGTCTTCTCCAGCGGTTGTCTCTCCCCAACCCCAACGGTCGTAGTAGTGGGTACCGATTTTGTGGAACTCTGTTCCAACGCCACTGGTGTAGGGGTGGGTGTGGGAAATCGCACCTGTGGCAGTGGCACTGTTGGCCCATTTCCATCCCATGTTCACCGCATTTCCGTTCGAGCCTCCCGTTTCGTAGGGCTGGTAGTTGGGGTAGAATTTGTGGTTTTCAATGTAGAACGATACGTCCACGGGGTTGTCGATGTTGGCCACCACGCGGTGATTCCTGCGCTCTTCGTAGGTCACGATTTTCCAAAGGCAGGCATCTTCGCCGCTAACCTCTGCCAAGCCGTCTGCCAAGGTCACCTCGGATTTGCCCTGATCTGTATAGCTAATCTCATCTCCCCAAGGAGCGCAAAAAGTACTGCTCATCTTCTCAATGGACACAGAAGATGGATTTCTTGGCTTACTTCCGCCGGCTGAGCGATCATATTCTTCATAGTAATAATTGTCTTCTTTGGTGCTCATCATTTTACCGGCAAACTTCTTGTAGGAAACCATTTCGTAATCGCCTTCATTAGAGGGCGTGGATTCCAAGCATAGATAGCTGTCGCGATTGCCAAATTCCGGAACCCTCGTCCACTTTTCATAACTGTCTTTATCCTTCACAGTTCCATCGTTTTTGTAGTAGAAGCTGTCATGTACCGGTGCTGCGGTCTGACGGTGGGTGTAGATGACGTAGTATTGCTTGCCGTCGGCTTCCTTCTTGACGGGATGGAGGTAAAACACGAAGTGTCCGTCGTCGTTATTGGGGGATCCCCAGTCATCGGGGTGCTGGACGTATTCTTTTCTGTCTTTGGAGCGGGCCACCATATACGGACGTTGCTCAAACGCGCCGCGCGCTCCTGCTGATGTTTGCACACGCCCCATCACGCGCTCTTCGTTGTGAGCCAGTCGAATCTGGTAGCCCTTGCCTTCGCGCTGGGCCTTCGTTCCCAGCACAGGGTCCTGGCCTTCCACCTGATAGGGATTCTGCCCACCGCCAGGTTTTCCTAACCTGTCGGCCCGGCAATAATAACCCGACTTGAAATTGAACCTGGTGCCTGTGTAGTCCTGCATGGGTGTGGTTCCCCACGATTCGCCCAGCACGAGGTATTTGCCCGTCTTTTTGTTCACGAGGTACACGCCCTTCATATCCTTGCCCGATTCAATCGCCTTTCCCATCCAATGGTGGCCGTCGAGCATACCGATTGAGAGCGTATCAATAGCATCCACGCGGCGCGGCTTGCCAAGCGTGTTGTTGTCGGTGTATTTGAGGAATGTCCCCGAATATCCATCCTTGGTTTCATAATATCCGTCAACGAGTTCACGCAGTCCGTAGGGGCTGACGTAGGGTGTGCTTCCCTGTGCTCTGGCATCTATTGCCATCATCGCACACAATGCTGCCAGAAGCACAGCTTTCTTGAGTTGAATTTTCTTCATCGTATTTTCTTTTTTCGTTTGATTTTCCTTTTTTCAAAAACTAAAAAACTTACCAGTAGTTTTCCCCGTTGTTCTCCATGCTAAAGTCATTCCACGAGTCGTCCCAGTGCATTTCCTTGGCATCACCGTCCTCGCCGTCGCCAGGAGTGACAGTTCCTCCAGTATCATCGCCAAAATCGACATACGACATCCTTGTGGTGTGTGCGTCGAGAATGTGTTTGTTGTTACAAACCAAAACGAAGTCCGAATGCGGCTTCACGTAAACTTTTTTCAGATTTGTCATCATCTTCATAAGCTCTTTGTTTCTGTACTACTTTTTTAACTTAATTTATTTTTTGTAATATTTTTTCAATCCTGAATGAAAACTTTGCAATTTATGCGAGTTTTTTGCCCTTTTTCCCGTGGTTTTTAAACTGTTTTGCACTAAATTCAGGGCATTTTACCGCAATTGGCTGCAAAGGTACGGCTTTTTTCTCATATACAGAACATTTTTATGCAAAATCTTTAATTTGCACTTGATTTTTAATCTTTATTAGCCAACAAAAGATTTTTTAAGTTAAATTGTGCCCCATGTGCAAAATTGCACACAGGGCACGGTTTCAAGGGGCCAAAACCTGTGGTTTTAGCACTGGATGAGCTTGTTGTCGCTGCCGAGCACTTCCTTGATTTTGTGGCTGTAGAGCTCAATCATCAGGTCGCGGGCCGGACCGCAATACTTGCGCGGGTCGAACTCGCCCGGCTTCTCGGCAAACACCTTGCGCACGGCGGCGGTGAAGGCCAGACGCGAGTCGGAGTCGATGTTGATTTTGCAGACGGCGCTGGCGGCTGCCTTGCGGAGTTGCTCCTCGGGAATGCCCACGGCGTCGGGCAGCTTTCCACCATACTGGTTGATGATATCGACATACTCCTGCGGCACGCTCGACGAACCATGCAGCACGATGGGGAAGCCCGGGAGCTTTTCCATGATGGCGTCGAGCACGTCGAAGGCCAGGGGCGGCGGCACGAGCCTGCCCGTCTTCGGGTCGCGCGTGCACTGCTC
>DFHC01000145.1:10263-10430 GCA_002372575.1 bacterium UBA3734
CTTCGGGCTTCGTATAGTGGCTTTCCTCGGCCACCACTTCGTCTTCCACACCGGCCAACACGCCGAGCTCACCTTCCACGGTGACGTCGTACTGATGGGCGTATTCCACCACGCGCTTCGTCAGCTCCACATTCTCTTCGTAAGGCAGCGCCGAGCCGTCGATCATC
>DFHC01000145.1:10535-11656 GCA_002372575.1 bacterium UBA3734
GCTGTCGCCGTGGTCGAGGTGCAGGCAGATTTCGGGATGCTCGCATCCCAGCTCCTTGGCATATTCCACGGCACCCTGCGCCATGTAGCGCAGCAGCGTCTGGTTGGCATAGTTGCGGGCACCCTTCGACACCTGCAAGATGACGGGGCTGCGCAAGTCGCTCGAAGCCTTGATGATGGCCTGCAGCTGCTCCATGTTGTTGAAATTGAATGCCGGAATGGCATAACCGCCCTTGATGGCGCGTGCGAACATTTCACGGGTGTTCACGAGTCCCAGTTCTTTGTAACTTACCATAATCTTTTTACCGTTTTATAAGAAAAAATCGTTTTCAGGCTGCAAAGTTACGAAAAAAGAGCGAAACCGCAAAAGTTTCGCTCCCTTTTTTCGTCATTGCATTTATGTTTCGGGGACACATCCTCGACGATTCGATGGTACGGTGGTCAGCCTCCCGCACCTCCGTACCCCCGAAAATTTCATTACTGCTCTGCGGGCTGAATCATCTTCCAGATGACAGCTGCCAAAGCACCACCCACGAGCGGGCCTACGATGAACACCCACAGGTCGGCCAGAGCCTGACCACCCTCGAACAGGGCGGGACCAATCGAACGGGCGGGATTCACGCTCGTGCCCGTGAAGTGGATGCCCACGAGGTGAATCAGAATGAGCGTCAGACCGATGGCCAGGCCGGCGAAGTTGTTCGTGGCACCGTTGGTCTTCGACGTAGCGCCAAGCACCACGAGCACGAAGAGGCAGGTGAGCACGATTTCAACGAAAAGTCCGTTGGCCACGCCATACGTGCAGCCATTGGCACCCGTAGCCGTGGTGATGACCAGACTCGGGTCGGTGGCCACGATGCCAGCCAAAACAGCAGCAGCCAAAATGGCGCCAATCACCTGGAACAGCATATACATGCCGCAATCCTTGGCCGAAATTCCACCATTGAGGAACACGCCGAGCGTGATGGCCGGATTGATGTGGCAACCCGAAATGCCGCCAATCGTATAGGCCATGGCCACAACCGACAGACCGAAAGCAATGGCCGTGCCAACGATGGCCGCCGTGTTTCCAGCGTCACAACCCAGAGCCACAGCGGCTCCGCAACCCAAGAACGTAAGCACGAA
>DFHC01000020.1:0-191 GCA_002372575.1 bacterium UBA3734
GTTCCGATGAGCTGCCAGATGATGGTTGGCGAGTTCGATTTCAGTTCGTGTTCGATATGTATTCGTTGCTTTTTCATGTTGTTTTTTTTGATGATTTCGATTCTTTGCTTGCAAAAATACGGTTTTTTTCTCAAATACAAAAAAAAACGGCATATTTTTTGGCGGAATGAAAACTTTGTATTACCTTTGCA
>DFHC01000020.1:242-11551 GCA_002372575.1 bacterium UBA3734
GTATTACCTTTGCACCGCATTTTCGGGAAGGGATTCACTCTTGAGTCCGTTTTTCTGCGGAAAATGCGCTGCAACATGGAGGCGGGATAGCTCAGTTGGTTAGAGCGTCGGATTCATAATCCGGAGGTCGAGGGTTCGGGTCCCTCTCCCGCTACGAAAGAATCCTTGCAAACGCAAGGACTTTTTATTTTATCAGTTTCTCATGCGCTAAAAAACTTAGGAAAAAAATGACAGGAAAATACAAGATTCCATTCGCTGATGTAAGTTTCAGGATGATTCTCCTGCTGTTGTCGGCAGTTGTTTTTGTCATGATTTTTTCCTATACGACTTCGCCGATTTACCATGAATTCAGTGACACGCCCGACTCTCCAATTTTTCAGCTTGTTGGAAAATGCTGGGTCGAAGGGGCTGTTCCATACCGCGATTTCTGGGATATGAAAGGGCCGTTTGTGTTTCTCGTGAATGCTGTCGGTTATGCAGTTACGGGAAGCCGCATGGGCGTTTTTTTGCTTCAAATTGTCAATTTATTTCTAACTTTGCTTGGCGTTTTCCGTTTGCTTCGAGTCAAGTTTTCGGAGCCTGCTGCTTTTGGGCTCACGCTGCTGTCGCTGGCGGGTCTTTCCTACGTCTATGACGGTGGTAATCTGACGGAGGAATACCTGTTGCCGCTTTTGGCGTGGTCGTTCTATGGACTTCTGAGGTGGATTGAGCGGCTTGAGGCGCTTGGCGATGCCCGCCACCCGTGGGCTTACGCACTGCTCTATGGTGCGGCGCTGGGACTTGGCCTGATGTCGCGACTGACCAATGCGCTTAGCGTGTGTGCCGCAGTGGCAGTGGTGGCCGTGGTACTGCTTTGGCGTAGGGAATTTCGCAATTTCGGGGCGAATGTCGTGGCGTTTTTTGCTGGATTCGCGCTCACCACGCTGCCTTTTTTCGCTTATTTCCACCATCACGGCATACTCAGCGACATGTGGGATGCCACTTTCGTTTTCCCCCTTGAATACACTAAGAATCCGATGAAGGCCGAGTATTCCACGCCCCTCCACTATTTCGTCCTCAGCTACCTGAACAGCATGCTCCTGATGGCCGTAGCGGTTTGGCTGGTGATGCGTCGTAAGGAGGTGAGCACGAGGGCCGTTTTGTGGTTTTGCGCTGCTGCTGCACCGTTTGCGTGGTTTTGTTTGGGCAATGGGTTCGCGCATTATGGCATGACCGTCTATCCGCTTTTCGCCATTGCAATGACAGAAATCCGAGCATTCCGCTGGATGCGGCTGTTGGTGGCGGCAATGCTGTTGGTGGGCTTCGGCAGCAAGGCGCTTTTTGCCCATCGGATGTACCATTGGGAGAACGAGGAACTGAACAACATCCGCGCCTATCTGCGGGAGTCGCCAGCTATTGACCCCAAGTCGTTCGTGGCCTACAACTGTACGGCCAACGTCTATTTCGACATGGGCGTGCGCCCCGCCGTGCGTCTGTTCGCTATTCAAGACCGCGGAATCGACTTTATCCCGATGTGGCGCGATTTTCTGCGGAAAACATTCCGTGAGAGCCACGTGAAATGGATTTTGCTGTCGTATGAAGACGGGAAACAGCCTGGTATTCAGGATGTTCTCGATGAGGAATATACGCTTGTCTATGAGGATTCCGTGCGTCATTTGAAGACGTTTCGGGCGAAGTGACGCGCCGACATGTTTGTCATAAAAATTTTGCTGCAAAAAAAATCGTTTTTTTGTGGTTTATTTACCCGAAAATTTCGTAACTTTGCAGTCCATTTCACATATTTAATCGCACACACGCAAGAAATTACACAACACATGGCGGAAAAAAAGAGAATCAAGACGGCCCTCGTGTCGGTTTTCCACAAGGATGGTTTGGACGAATTGCTCCGCAGGCTCCACGCAGAGGGCGTGCGTTTCCTCTCGACGGGCGGCACGTGGCAGTTCATAGAGCAGCAAGGCTACGAATGCGAAGCTGTGGAGTCGCTGACGGGCTACCCCTCGATATTGGGCGGTCGCGTGAAAACGCTGCATCCGAAGGTGTTCGGCGGCATCCTGGCTCGTCGCGACGATGAGGGCGACCGCGAGCAGATGAGGCAGTACGAAATTTCGGAAATCGACTTGGTGATCGTCGATCTTTATCCTTTCGAGCAGACAGTGGCAAGTGGCGCGTCGGAGGCCGACATCATCGAGAAAATCGACATTGGCGGCATCTCGCTCATCCGCGCTGCTGCGAAGAATTTCAAGGATGTGGTGATTGTGCCGAGCAAGGCCGAATACGCCGTTTTGCTTGATATTTTGAATCGCCAAGGTGCTGAAACAACGCTCGAACAGCGGCGTGAGCTGGCCGCACGTGCCTTTGGCGTTTCCAGTCATTACGACACGGCGATAAACGGGTGGCTCTCGAAAATTAGAAATTAAAAATTAGGAATTAAAAATAAATCGTAAACTGTTCTCCCCTCCCTCTGGAGGGGCTGGGGAGGCTTCAAATTGTCATTAAAACTATGGGATTTTTCAGTTTTGTAAGGGAAATTGCAATGGACTTGGGTACGGCCAACACCATCATCATCAGCGATGATAAGATTGTGGTCGATGAACCCTCTGTCGTGGCACTCGACCGCCGCACCGACAAGATGATTGCCGTGGGCGAGAAAGCCAAATTGATGTATGAGAAAGAAAATCCGAGCATCCGCACGGTGCGCCCGTTGAAAGACGGCGTGATTGCCGACTTCACGGCCTGCGAGCAGATGATGCGCGGAATGATTAAGATGGTGCATAGCGGCTCGCGGCTCTTCCCGTCGTCGTCGCTGCGCATGGTCATCGGCGTGCCGTCGGGTTCCACGGAAGTGGAGTTGCGTGCCGTTCGCGACTCTGCCGAACACGCTGAGGGTCGCGACGTGTACTTGATTTTTGAGCCGATGGCAGCTGCTGTGGGTATCGGCCTCGACGTCGAGGCTCCCATGGGCAACATGATTGTCGATATCGGTGGCGGTACGACGGAGATAGCCGTGATTTCGCTGGGCGGAATCGTGTCGAACAACTCGATCAAAGTGGCTGGCGACGACCTCACGACCGACATTCAGGAATACATGAGCCGCCAGCACAACGTGAAGGTGTCGGAGCGCATGGCCGAGCGCATCAAAATCAACGTGGGTTCGGCACTGACCGACCTTGGCGAAGAGGGTCCGGAAGATTTCCTCGTCATCGGACCGAACAAGATTTCCGCCCTGCCGATGGAGGTTCCCGTCTGCTACCAGGAAATTGCCCATTGCCTCGACCGCACGGTGGCTCGCATCGAGACGGCTGTGCTTCAGGCACTCGAAAACACGCCGCCCGAACTGTATGCCGACATCGTGAAAAACGGTATCTATCTGACTGGTGGCGGAGCCTTGCTGCGCGGACTGGCCAAGCGTCTGACCGACAAGATCAACATCCAGTTCATCGTGGCCGACGACCCGCTCCACTGCGTGGCCAAGGGTGCCGGCATCGCGCTGAAAAACATCGGCAGGTTCTCGTTCCTGATGCGATAAGAAGCAGTTGTCGTTTAACCGAAGAAGTAGGCGGTGGGCGCATTATTCGCATTCCTGAAAAAATACCATCACTGGTTCGTCTTTCTCTTGTTAGAGGGACTCAGTGTGGCGTTGCTGTTCCAGTATAACAGCTATCAGGGCAGCGTATGGTTTTCCACGGCCAACGCCGTATCGGGAAAGATTTATGCGTGGAGTTCGCAGGTGGAGTCCTTTTTTTCCTTGACGAAGGTAAACGAGGAACTCACCCTGCGAAACGCTTTTTTAGAGCATCAGGCCACGCAACTCTCAGAGCAGCTGGCGGCCCTGTCGGCCGACTCAAGCCAATTGCGAAGCAGTCAGCTGAAAATGCTGGAGCAGTATAGGCTGATTCCGGCAAAGGTCATCACCAACGAGGTGAACAAGCTCAACAACCTCATCACTATCGACAAGGGCGAGGCCGACGGCGTGCAGAGAGACATGGGCGTGGTCAGCGGAACGGGAGTAGTGGGAATCGTCTATACGACTTCCGCTCACTATGCCGTCGTCATTCCCATCTTGAACTCGCACTCCAACATCAGTTGCACCATCGTAGGTCGCGGTTACTTCGGCTATTTGAACTGGTACGGCAAGGAAAGCAACTTGGCCTACGTCGATGACATTCCGCGCCACGCCGTGTTCCACAAGGGCGACAGCGTGGTGACGAGCGGCTATTCGAGCATTTTCCCCGAGGGCATCATGGTGGGTACCGTCAGCAAGAAATTCAATTCTGCCGACGGCCTGTCCTATCTGGCACAGGTGAAGCTGAGCACCGATTTCGGACGACTACGCGACGTGTGCGTCATCAGCGATGCGCGAATGAAAGAGCGACTGCAGATTATCCGCGAGGCACAAGACTCAATCAAGGCACTCAGATGAAGACAATCAATTAGACAAGGAAGAAATGGGCATCGGAATATTGAAAGGGTTCGGGGCGTTCGTCCTATTGCTGTTGGCACAGGTGCTGGTGTTGAATCGCATCCATTTGTTCAACTGCGCCACACCGCTGCTGTACGTCTATGTCGTTATGCTTTTCAGGCGCGATTTTCCGCGTTGGGGTGTGCTCGTGGCCAGTTTCGCCATGGGTTTGTGTATCGACATCTTTTCAAACACACCTGGCCTGGCAGCCGCCTCGATGACGTTCGTGGGACTGCTGCAGCCTTATCTGCTCGAGCTTCTCCTGCCTCGTAAGAATGCCGACGACCTCGACTTGGCACCGTCGATGCGCTCGCTGGGTGTGGGGCCGTTTGTTTGGTATGCGCTCATCATCGTTTTTGTCTATTGTCTGGTGTTTTTCGCCCTCGAAGCCTTCAATTTCAACAATTGGATCCTCTGGTTGGAAAACGTGGGCGGGAGTTTCGCAATTACGAGCATCTTGCTGCTGACGATAGAGTTTTTCCGCAATCAGATGAATAGTGGGGGAGTGTGAAGTGTGAAGTGAGGAGTGAGGAGTGTGGAGTGTGAAGTGATATGAAAGATCATTTTCTTGAAAACCGGCGTTATGTGATTGGTGGTGTGGCCACGTTGATAGTCGTGGTTTACATCATCCGCCTTTTCATGCTCCAGCTGCTCAGCGACGACTACAAGAAAAATGCCGATTCCAACGCTTTCCTGAAAAAAGTGGAGTTCCCCTCGCGCGGTGTCATCACCGACCGCAATGGTGAGCAGTTGGTCTATAACCAGCCGGTTTACGACATCATGGTCATCATGAACGAAGAGAGCGGCCGCCTCGACACTATGGAGTTTTGCGAGGCCATCGGCATCACGAAGGAATACTTCATACAGCGCATGAACGACATCAAGGACCGCTCGAAAAATCCAGGCTACTCGCGCTATACCCAGCAAGTTTTCATGAGCCAGGTTTCGGACAAGGAATTTAGCGTTTTTCAAGAGAAAATGTTTCGCTTTCCGGGCTTCTATGTCCAGAAGCGCAGCATGCGCGAGTACAAATACCCCTATGCCGCCCACGTGCTCGGTGATGTGGCCGAGGTTTCGCCTGCCGACATCGAGGAAGACGACTACTACCAGCCGGGCGACTACATCGGAAAACTCGGCGTGGAACGCTACTACGAAAAGCAGTTGCGCGGCCAGAAAGGCATCCAGATTCTGTTGCGCGACGCTCGCGGACGCATCCAAGGCCGCTATCAAGAGGGAAAATACGACCAGCGACCCGAACCCGGCAAAAACCTAACCCTTTCCATCGATTTGGAGTTGCAGGCTCTTGGCGAGCGGCTTCTGGAGGGAAAAATTGGCTCCATCGTGGCCATCGAACCCTCGACGGGCGAGGTGCTCTGCATGGTGAGTTCGCCGTCGTACGACCCACGTGTCATGGTGGGCCGACAACGCGGAAAAAAGCACATTGAACTGCAGAAAAACGCATGGAAACCGCTGCTCAATCGTTCCATCATGGGACAATATCCCCCGGGCTCAACCTTCAAGACGACGCAGGCGCTGACCTTCCTCTCCGAGGGAGTCATTAGCCACATGACTGCCTACCCCTGTTCGCGCGGTTTTCTGTATCGTGGTCTTCGCGTGGGCTGCCACGGTCATGGCTCGCCGCTGCCGCTCGTTCCCGCCATCTCCACCTCGTGCAACGGCTATTTCTGCTGGGGACTCTACTACATGATTGGTAACCGAAAGAAATACAAGAATCCGCAGGAGGCGATGAACACGTGGCGCGACTACATGGTATCGATGGGCTTCGGCTATAAGCTCGGCATCGACCTGCCTGGCGAGAAGCGCGGCCTAATTCCCAATGCACAATTCTACGACAAGGCCTACAAAGGCTCATGGAACGGCCTGACCATCATCTCCATCTCGATAGGGCAGGGCGAGGTGAACGCCACGCCGTTGCAAATAGCCAACCTCGCGGCCACCATCGCCAATAGAGGCTACTACTACGTGCCCCACGTGGTGAAGAAAGTACAGGACGAGCCGCTCGACACCACTTTCACTCGACGCCACTATACGATGGCCCCGCGCAGTGCCTACGAATACGTTGTGGCCGGAATGCGCTCGGCGGTGACGGGAGGAACCTGCCGCTCGGCCAACCGCAGCGACTTCGCCATCTGCGGAAAGACCGGAACGGCACAGAACCGAGGCCACGACCACTCTGTCTTTATGGGCTTCGCGCCGATGGACGACCCGAAAATCGCCGTGGCCGTCTATGTGGAGAACGGCGGATGGGGTGCCGACTACGGTGTGCCGCTTGGTGCGCTGATTATGGAGAAATACATCAACGGGAAGCTCTCGCCCGCGAGTGAGGCAAGGGCTGCCGTCTTCCAGAAGAAACGCATCTTCTACGGAACGCACGACCGATAAAAATGACGGAATAATGAAGAGAAACGAAGAGAAAAATCCAACGGTGCTCGGGTCGCTCGACTGGCTGACCATTGCCATCTATGTCGCACTGCTCATTTTCGGGTGGATCAGTGTGTGTGGAGCATCCTACACTTATGGCGACACCGACATCTTCAGCCTTTCTTCGCGTTCGGGTATGCAAATTGTTTGGATTGGCACGAGTATTGTGCTCGCGCTTGTCATCCTGCTGCTCGACGACCGCCTGTACGACGGAGCCGCATGGCTCATCTATGGCGTCTTGCTCGTTGTTTTGCTTGCCACCATCTTCAATCCCCACGAAGTCAAGGGCTCGCGCTCGTGGCTCGAATTGGGTCCGCTGCGTGTGCAGCCCGCCGAGTTTGCCAAGTTTGCCACGGCTTTGGCTGTTGCGAAGTTCATGAGCACCTATGGCATCGACATCCGGCAGTGGAAACACTTCGCTGTGGCCTGTGCCATCGTGCTTGTGCCCATGCTGATGATTGTCGGCCAGAAGGAGACAGGCTCGGCCCTCGTCTATCTGTCGTTTTTCCTGATGTTTTACCGCGAGGGCATGACGGGCAGCATTCTGTTCACCGCCGTGGCGATGGTCATCTACTTCGTCGTTGGCATCAAATACGAGGCCGTACCGCTGTGGCAGACGCCCACCTCGCTTGGAAAATTCATGGTTTTGCTGCTCGTTCAGCTGTTTTCCATCGTAATGGTCGGCATCTATTGCGAAAACAAGCAGCGAGCCTACGTTCTGTCGGCTTGTGTTGCTGCCGTCACGCTGGTGGCCTTGCTGTTCTCAAAATTTGTCATTCCGTTCGACATCGTCTGGGTGCAGCTCGCGCTTACAGTTATTCTGCTCGGCTATTTGATTTACCAAGGGCTGCAGACGCGTCTGAAACGCTATTACCTGATTGCCGCCTTCGCCGTTAGCTCCGTCGTGCTGTTCTATTCGGCCGACTATGTGCTCAATGACTTCCTGATGCCACACCAGCGCGTGAGAATCAACGTGCTGCTGGGGCTGGAGGAAGACTATCGAGGCGCAGGCTACAACGTCCACCAGAGCCAGATTGCCATCGGGTCGGGCGGACTGATGGGAAAAGGCTTCCTGAATGGCACGCAGACGAAGCTGAAATTCGTGCCCGAGCAAGACACCGACTTCATTTTCTGTACCGTTGGCGAGGAAGAGGGATTTTTCGGAACGGCAGGCGTGCTCGTGCTCTTTCTGATGCTCATTCTCAGGCTCATCCATCTTGCCGAGCGACAACCTTTTAAGTTCGGGCGCATCTATGGCTATTGCGTGGTCGGCGTCTTCCTCTTCCACGTGTTCATCAACGTGGGTATGGTGCTCGGACTCACGCCCGTTATTGGCATCCCGCTACCATTTTTCAGCTATGGCGGCTCCAATCTTTGGGGCTTCACCATCCTGCTATTCATTTTCCTGCGCATAGATGCAGGACGAAACCTTGTAAGAACGTAAAAATCAACCAATATCACTAAATCTAAACAACAAAAACGACATGAACAAACTATCTAACAGACTCAATCGACTGGCACCGTCGGCCACGCTGGCGATGTCGCAGAAAAGTGCCGAAATGAAGGCACAGGGAATCGACGTAATCAACATGAGCGTGGGCGAGCCCGACTTCAACACGCCCGACCACATCAAGGCGGCGGCGAAAAAGGCCGTCGATGACAACTGGTCGCGCTACTCGCCCGTGCCCGGCTATGCCGACCTGCGCGAGGCTATCGTGGCGAAGCTCAAAAACGAGAACGGCCTCGACTACACGACCGACGAAATCATCGTCTCGAACGGTGCGAAGCAGAGCGTGTGCAACGCCGTGATGGCACTCGTCGATGATGGCGAGGAAGTCATCATTCCCACGCCCTACTGGGTGAGCTATCCTCAGATGGTGCTCTTGGCTGGCGGCGAGCCCGTGTTCGTGAACGCCGGTTTCGAGCAGAACTTCAAAATCACGCCCGAACAACTCGAAAAGGCCATCACGTCGAAAACGCGTATGCTGATTCTCTGCTCGCCGAGCAACCCCACGGGCAGCGTTTATAGCAAGGAAGAACTCAAGAGCCTCGCCGAAATCATCTTGAAGCACGAGAACCTTTACGTGTTGGCCGACGAGATTTACGAACACATTAATTATATAGGGCACCACGCGTCCATCGCGCAGTTCCCGGGCATGAAGGAGCGCACCATCATCATCAACGGCGTGTCGAAAGCCTACGCCATGACCGGTTGGCGCATCGGTTTCATCGCTGCTCCCGAGTGGATTGTGAAGGGCTGCAACAAACTGCAAGGTCAGTACACCTCTGGTCCCTGCTCTGTTTCTCAGAAGGCCGCCGAGGCTGCTTTCGCTGGTCCACAACAGTGTGTGGAGGACATGCGTCAGGCATTCGAACGTCGCAAGAACCTCATCGTGAAACTCGCCAAGGAGATCCCTGGTCTCGAAGTGAACGACCCGCAAGGAGCCTTCTACCTCTTCCCCAAGTGCTCCAGTTACTTCGGCAAGAAAGATGGCGACCGCGTCATCAATAACTCCACCGACTTCGCCATGTACCTGCTCGAAGTGGGTCATGTGGCAACAGTGGGCGGTGATGCCTTTGGCTCTCCCGAGTGCTTCCGCATGAGTTACGCCACCAGCGATGAAAACATCGTGGAGTCGATGAAGCGCATCAAGGAGACCCTTGCGCGTCTCAAGTAATCACACATGAAACAAACTCTCATATGCATCCTCTTGGCATGGGCATTCACCGTCCATGCTCAAGAGGATGTTGTGTCTTATACGGAAGGTGTCATCACTTCTGAATTTGTTTCGGAAAGCACCATGAAGCAAGACCTCTTGCAGATGCTGGCAAACTTTTCCCAATACATGGTCAATGACTTTCAGGAGTGCGAATACCCCAATGAAAAAGGTGAGGTTTGTGGATGCTTCAAGGGTGAGAACACGATGGCAAATGACGAGCGGGGTGTACGTCCCAATGCCGACCTCAGCATGATATGCGCCTTCCTCGTCAAGTATGGAAAGCCTGCCAACGTCGCCTTGCCCGCTGGTGTCACATGGGAAAAGATGGAGGACATGGCGAGAAAGTCGCTGGTCTTTGCTTATTCCACCCACAAAGCCAACCGCCTCAAGGTGTGCAAGGGCAACAACTATTGGGGTTCCGTTTCCAATGCCGACCACGTGTGGGAGTCCTCTCTGTGGGCAATGTCGGTGGCTTATTCCGCCTTCTTCCAATGGGACAAGCTCAGCGACACGCAGAGAGGCTACATCTACGCCCTGCTGAAGGCTGAGTGCAACTACGAATTGGAACGCACCATCCCCACGGGTTATGCAGGCGACACCAAAGCCGAAGAAAATGGCTGGGAGGCTGATGTGTTGGCGGTCACCTTGGGACTTTTCCCCGACGATGCGTTGGCACCCAAATGGTTCGAGCGATTGCGCGAGTTTGCCATCAACAGTTATTCCCATCCTTCCGACCAGACAAACACCACCGTCATCGACGCTTGGTATGACACCAAGACCATTGCCGACCTCTACAAAGGGCAGAACCTCTATGACGACTATTCGCTCCAGAACCATAACCTCTTCCACACTTCCTACCAGAATGTCGTCCAACAAGAGTTGGGTGAGGCAGCCCTTGCCCTCAAACTGTTTCAGCAAGGACTTCATGGCACCGAGACATGGAAGACCAATGCCTTGATGCACCATAACCAAGAGGTGCAGGACAGCATTCTCAACTGGCTTGCCCTGCCCGACGGCGAACTGGCAATGCCCAACGGCAATGACTGGAGCCTCTTCCTGTACGACCAAATCACCTCCTACTCCACCCTTGCCTGCTTCCTCCAAGACCCTCATGCGCTGATGCTGGAAAATATGGCATACAAGTACATCCAAGCACGCCAGAAGACCACCTCCGACGGTTCATGGCTACTCCGTCCCGATGTGGGTGCCCGTCGTATGGGCGTAGAAGCACACCGTGTGATGATGACCTACCTAATGCACGATGTGCTGTCCACTGCCAGCCTCACCCCCACCCAATGGGACCACTTCAACAAGACCTACAGCAAGGCAAGACTCATCCCTTGCCAAAACATCATCCGTGCATCCACCAACGACCGCTTCACCTGTTTCTCATGGAGTGAAGGGTTGAAATCCTACACTGGCTACTTCGCTGCCAACTCACCCGACAAGAACAAGATTGTGGTGCCCTACCGTGCCAACAACACAGGAAACATCCTTGGCTGGTACGAAGTGCAAGGTAAACGGACCGATGCCACCCCTGTGGTGAAAGGTAACTACCTCTTAGAAGGCAACAGTTATGTGATGAACGGAGAACTGAACACGAACGAAGGCACACTCAACCATCGCTTCGTCCTCTACTCCACCCCCAAGAACGCCCTCATCTATCTCGACTACGTGACAGCCAATGC
>DFHC01000063.1 GCA_002372575.1 bacterium UBA3734
CCGTCGAAGCGGAATCCGTCGAAATGATACTCCTCGAGCCAGTATTTGCAGTTCGAGAGCAGAAAATGGACGACCTCGTCCTTGCCGTAGTCGAAGCAGAGCGAGTCCCAGGCGGGATGCTCGTGGCGGTCGCCGGCATAGAAATACTGGTTGGGGTCGCCGGCGAGGTTGCCGAGTCCCTCGAACTCGTTTTTCACGGCGTGGCTATGCACGATGTCCATGATGACGGCGATGCCCTGCTGGTGCGCCTCGTCGATGAGTTGTTTCAGCTCCTCGGGCGTTCCGAAACGGCTCGATGGCGCGAAAAACGAACTCACGTGATAGCCGAAAGAGCCATAGTAAGGATGCTCCTGAATGGCCATGATTTGGATGCAGTTGTAGCCGTCGGCAGCGACACGCGGCAGCACTTTTTCGCGGAATTCGACATAGGTGCCCACTTTTTCGGCGTCCTGCCCCATTCCGATGTGGCATTCGTAGATGAGCAGCGGCTTCGTATCGGGTTTGAAGGTCTTCTTTTTCCAGCGATACGGCGTTTCCGGATTCCACACCTGCGCCGTGAAAATCTTGGTAAAGTCGTCTTGCACCACGCGCTGCGCCCAGGCCGGAATGCGCTCGCCCTCTCCCCCATTCCACCGCACTTTCATCTTGTAGTGCTGACCATGTTGGAGGGCATTTTCGGGCAGCAGCAGCTCCCAGTTTCCCGTACCTTCGATGCGCTTCGCACGAAATTCCTCGAGTTCCTGCCAGTCGCTGAAGTCGCCCACGAGGAAAATCTCCGTCGCATTCGGTGCCCACTCGCGAAACACCCAGCCTTCAGTCGTCTTGTGCAGGCCGAAATAGAGGTGTCCCGAGGCAAATTCAGACAGCGTTTTCCTGCCGTTTTGCGTCAGTTGCGAGATTTTCCACTGCGCGTGGTCGTGACGGCCACGAATAGCCTGCTCGTAGGGCTCTAAATAAGGGTCGTTTTGTACGATTCCCAGATATTTTTTTTCCATTTTTTTCACCTTTTCACCCTTTAACCCTTTAACTCTTCACCCTTTAACCCTTTAACCTTAAAAATCGCTTTTCGCAACACAGACTCGTCGGTGATGAGCGGTGCGTGGCCGTCTTGCGGAAAGAAGATGGCAAACATGCCGGGCGAGCAGGTGACATAGCTCTGCGGCGCGGCTTCGGGCACGAGGGCGCAGTCGCCGGCCTCGTCGAATTCTGCGGGCGGCAGGTCGGCCACGGGAATGTAGCCGTAGGTTTCAGTGCCGCTGAAGGGAATCTGGATGTCCACCATCTGCCGATGATACTCCACAACAGCCTCGTCGCGCGTCCTGCCCTTGGCTCCCTGAATGTTCACATACACGTCGTCGCCCTTGATTTTGTGGATGCCGGTCGAGAGGGTATTCATGTCGTTGGCCTTGAGGAAATCGGCCACTTCCTTGAAAAGCGGATTCAAGGCATAGTACTTCTCGAGGTTTTCGAGTTTATCTATAATCATATTCTGTATCTATTTAATTATCAGTCGTTTATTCTCGTTCCATTTCGGTACGTTCCCGAGGCTATCACCTTGCCGTTTCCGTCTTTTTCGACGAATTTCCCATCGCGGCGATCGTCAAGATACGAGCCTTCGAAACGTGTGCGGTCTTTATTGATTTCCACGGCACTGCCGTTGCGCTTGCCATTTTTATAAAAGCCCTTGAACTTGCTACCGTCGGCAAAAGCAATGTGGACTTCGCCGTCGAGCCGCCCGTTCAGGAACGAGCCCTCGTAGAGGTCGCCATTCTTCTTGCGCAGCTTGCCCGTGCCGTTCTGAAGGTCGTTTTTCCACTGGCCGGTGTAGGTGTCGCCATTGCTCCAGACGAGCGTGCCCTGGCCGTGTTTGTCGCCGTTGAGGAAATGGCCGGTATATTTGTCGCCGTTGGCAAAGCGGAAAACGCCGTCGCCCGTGCGGTTTCCCTCGACGTAGCCGCCCTCATAGACATCGCCGTTCTGGAACTTGTAGATGCCGCGTCCGTGCTGGTTGTCCTCACGCCAATCGCCCTGATAGGTGTCGCCGTGGGCATACATGTAAAAACCTTTTCCCGAGCGCATGTTTCGATCCCACATTCCATCGTAGGAACTGCCGTCGCTCCAGTAGAAGTAGCCTTTTCCGTTTTTCTCGTCGTTGCGCCAGTTGCCATCGTAGTAGGAACCGTCGGAGAAGGTGTATTTTCCCCTGCCCTGGCGCTTGTCGTGATACCAGTTTCCGTCGTACACGTCACCGTTGTAATAGTACATCACGCCGTGTCCCTGCTGATAGTCGCGATCCCAGAGTCCCACATATTTATTATTGTTGAGGAAATAGAACGTGCCGCGCCCGTGTTGATGGCCGAGCACCCACTGTCCGTCGTATTTCTCGCCGTCGGCAAAGGTATAGACGCCGTTTCCCTCACGTTTTCCGCGCACGTATTCACCCTCGTAGCGATTTCCGTTGTGATAGACGGTTGTGCCCTTGCCATAGGGTTTCCCGTTGAGCATTTCTCCCTTGTATTCTCCCCTCAGACCGTCTTCCGTGATGGAGCACGAACCGAGGGAAATCTTCTGTGCCGCACCACTGAACGAGGTCATCACGGCCAATGTCAAAGCAAATATTTTGTGTTTCACGTTTCCTGTCTTTTAAAAAATTATCGACAAAAGTAAGCATTTATCGCCACACGGCAAAATCGATTATGATTTTTTAAATAAATAGAGTAGATGGTTAATATTCGCTAATCATTTGTGGGTTACGGGGATAATTCGTAATTTTGCGGCGATTTTTCAGACGAATTCAAGTTTTAACCAATAAAGGAATAGAGAAAAATGAAGAAGATTCTGATGACGGCCGTCGTGCTGCTTCTGACAGCATCGGCTAACGCGCAAGACGTATTCAAACTGCTGCTGCAAGACGCGAAGACCGTGGCAGAAGACAAGTCGAAGGATTTGGAGACGCGCAAGATTGCCACGTTCAAGTACGACGAGTTGAGCTATATGGCCATGCAGGTGCGCGACGACGTGCTCCGCGACTCCACCGACCTGGACTTCTTCAACCGCACGGTGACGATGCTCAATGAGCAGTCGTTTGCCATGTACGAGTTCATAGAGTTCTATTTTGAGCGACTGGCTGCGGCAAAGAAAAAGGAAGAGCGCGACATCGTGATCACCGTGTTCCGCAATGCCAGCATCAACCATCCGCTCTTCAACGACATGGACAAGGAGCTGATTCTCTCGTACTACAACAACGAAAACTACCTGACGCGCTTCTCGCTCGACACCGACTGGGTGAAGGCTCTGGCGGTAGTCAGGGAGAGAAACTGGTAGGCTTTTTCCGAAGGGGTGGTCTGAAAACCCGACTACATCACCTTATATTTATTCTTACGCTTCGCACGATGGGGTGTCGAAACAGTACCGATGTTGCTGTCGCCCGCTCGTGCGAAGCCTCTGTATTCGGCGTAGCGACTGCGAATCTTGCGCACGTAGTTGTAGGTTTCCGAGCCGCGCATATAGCCGTTTTTCACGACGGGGTCGTTGTAGTATTCCGGCTTGCTCAAGGCGAGCACAAACTCTGCCACGTCGTCCCATCGGTGGGGGTTCTTGCCGTGTTTCTGGGCCAGGCGCATGGCGTCGCGAATGTGGAAGAAGCCGCCGTTGTAGGCCGCCAAAACGAAATAGCGACGCTCGTTGCCATCAACAATGTCGTTGAAATGGTTGGTGAGCTTCTTGATGTAGCGCGTGGCCGTGGCGATGTTGGCCTCGGGTTCGTAGATTTGCGAGTGGGGCAGCCCCATTTCCGTGGCCGTGGCAGGCATAATCTGCATCAGTCCGCAGGCTCCCACCCACGAGCGGGCCTTGGGGTCGAAGGTTGATTCCTGATAACACTGCGCGGCGAGCAGTCGCCAGTCCCAGCGGGCGGTCGGGGCGTGTTTCTGGAAGAGGTGGTCGTAGCGCGAAATCACGCCGCCCGAGCGATTCAGCATCGGCGAATAGACCTTGCGCGTCACGCCTCGGTTCGAGAGCATCAGCGACTCCTCTTTCTTGATTTCCGCCACCAGCTCGGGCCGGAACCAGCCGTTGAGCGTGTCGGCGAGCTCAGTGTTGCCCTCGCGCACGGCCCACTGGCTGCTGTTCAGCGAATCTTTCGCGTAACCGCAATAAATCAAGCCGGAGTCGGTTTTTTGAAGTGGAAAGGCGATGACGTCGCCCTCGCCTTTTTGCAGCCGCTGCACCATTTCCGTCGTGTCCTGACAAACCTCCACGCGCAGCGAAACGCCCAGTTTGTGGGCGAAGCGCTCGCAGAGCAGATACTGCAGCCCCATACCGCGACCGTGGTAGTCGTAGTAGGTTTCGGGACCGCTGAGCGTGAGCATAATCAGTTCGCCATTGGCCATGATGTCGCGCAAGGTGAAGCCCGTCGAGGCCGAAGGCGCGGTTTCGAGTGCGTCGGGGGCGCCTACGGTGCTGCCCCACGGCGTGGTCTCCGTGCGCTGAGGCTTCTGGCAGGCTGCAAGCGACACGAGCAGCATGAGGAAAATCAGGCGGATGGAACGATGTCGGCGCATGGTATCAAGCGTAAATTTGCGTACAAAAGTACGACATTATTTGCAAATATGCTCAAAAAAGCGTAAATTTGCAAGAATTTTCAAATTAAAACAGCATTTCTTAACAAAATAATGGCAGAATACATCGAAATCAAGGGCGCGCGGGTCAACAACCTGAAAAACATCAGCCTGAAGATTCCACGCGACAAGCTGATTGTGGTGACGGGCGTCTCTGGTTCGGGAAAGTCGTCGCTGGCCTTCGACACGCTCTACGCCGAGGGGCAGCGTCGCTACGTGGAGTCGCTGTCGTCATACGCGCGGCAATTTCTCGGACGAATGAGCAAGCCCGAGTGCGACTTCATCAAAGGACTGCCGCCCGCCATTGCTATCGAGCAGAAGACCATCGCGCGAAACCCGCGCTCCACGGTCGGCACCTCAACGGAAATCTACGAATACCTGCGCCTGCTCTTCGCCCGCATCGGACGCACCTACTCGCCCATTTCGGGACAGGAGGTGAAGAAGCAGACCGTCGATGACATCGTTGAATCGACGCGGCAATATGCCGAGGGCACGCGCTTCGTGGTGCTCGCACCCATCAAGGTGAGCGAGGGGCGGTCGTTGGAAAAACAACTCGAAGTGGAGATGAAGCAGGGTTACGCCCGACTTTGGCTCAACAACGAGGCCGTGAGCATCGAGGACTACCTCAACACCAAACACCCAACACCCAACACCCAACACCCAACACCCAACACCCAACACCCCTCCGACCTCTGGCTCCTCATCGACCGCATGAAGGTGGACCACAGCCAGGCGGCCATCTCGCGACTGTTCGATTCGGCAGAAACGGCGATGTACGAAGGCGACGGCAGCTGTCGGCTCGTTTTTCTGCCCTCGGGCATCAGCTACGACTTCTCGACGCGCTTCGAGGCCGACGGAATGACCTTTGAAGAGCCCACGGACAACACGTTTTCGTTCAACTCGCCAGCGGGAGCCTGTCCCACCTGCGAGGGCTTCGGTCGCGTCATCGGCATCGACGAGAAACTGGTCATTCCAAACACGTCGCTGAGCGTTTATGACGGTTGCGTGCAGTGCTGGCACGGCGAGAAAATGGGAATGTGGAAAGACGAATTCTGCCGACGCGCCGCCCGCGACAATTTCCCGATTTTCAAGCCCTATCACGAGCTTTCGCGCGAGGAGAAAGGAATGCTCTGGCACGGCCTGCCTTCCGACAAAGACCTCGACAAATACGAAAAAGTCTCCATCGACTCCTTCTTTCAGATGGTTCGCGAGAATCAGTACAAGATTCAGTATCGCGTGATGCTGAGTCGCTATCGCGGCAAGACCGTCTGCCCCGAATGTCACGGCACGCGCCTGAAGAAAGAGGCTTCGTGGGTGAAAATCGGGGGAATGAGCATCTCCGACCTCGTGGAAATGCCCGTCACGAACCTGAAACAATGGTTCGAGCAGCTGCAACTCGACGAACACGAGGCCAGCGTGAGCAAACGCCTACTCACGGAAATCAACAACCGACTGGGCTTTCTCGTGGAGGTGGGCGTGGGCTATCTCACGCTCAACCGCGCCTCGAACACGCTCTCGGGCGGCGAAAGCCAGCGCATCAACCTCACCACGTCGCTGGGCTCGTCGCTCGTGGGTTCGCTCTACATCCTCGACGAGCCGAGCATCGGCCTCCACAGCCGCGACACGCAGCGGCTCATCCACGTGCTCCGCGAGCTGCAATCGCTCGGAAACACGGTCATCGTGGTCGAGCACGACGAGGAAATCATGCGTGCCGCCGACTACATCATCGACATTGGCCCTGATGCCGGACGACTGGGCGGCGAAGTGGTGTTCGCAGGCTCGAGTAAGGAACTCGACAGGCCGCATCCCAAGTCGCACACGGTGCAGTACCTCAGCGGGACAGAGAAAATCGACGTGCCAAGCTCGCGCCGGCCGTGGAACATGGCTATCGAACTGAAAGGTTGCCGCATGAACAACCTGAAGGGCATCAACGCGAGGTTCCCGCTGAACGTGCTCACGGTGGTTACGGGCGTGAGCGGTTCGGGCAAGTCGTCGCTCGTGAAAGGCATCCTCTACCCTGCCCTCAAGCGCCATCTCGACGAAGTGGCCGAGCTGCCGGGCGAGTATTCCGCCATCGAGGGCGACTGGAAGCAGGTGAAACACGTGGAAATGGTCGATCAGAACCCCATCGGCAAGAGCACACGCTCCAATCCGGCCACCTACGTGAAGGCATACGACGCCATCCGACAGCTCTTCGCCGAGCAGCCGCTGGCCAAGCAGATGGGCTTCTCGCCGCAATTCTTCTCGTTCAACACCGACGGCGGACGCTGCGACGAGTGTAAGGGCGCAGGCGTCATCACCGTGGAAATGCAATTCATGGCCGACCTCGAACTGGAGTGCGACGCCTGCCACGGCCACCGCTTCAAGCGCGACATCCTCGACGTGCGATTCCACGGGAAAAACATCGACGACGTGCTCAACATGACCGTCGCCGAGGCCATCGACTTCTTCGGCGAGCATGGCGAGAAAACGATTGTAGGCCGACTGAAACCGCTGGCCGACGTCGGACTCGGCTACATCAAGCTCGGACAAAGCTCCTCCACGCTCTCGGGCGGCGAAAACCAGCGCGTGAAACTGGCCTATTTCATCGGCACCGAGCGGCAAGAGCCCACGCTCTTCATCTTCGACGAGCCCACCACCGGCCTTCATTTCCACGACATCCGGCGCCTGCTCGATGCCTTCAACACGCTGATTGCCCACGGCCACACGATTCTCGTCATCGAGCACAACATGGAGGTCGTCAAATGTGCCGACTACGTCATCGACCTCGGTCCCGAAGGCGGCAACAAGGGAGGCGAACTCGTCTGCGAGGGTACACCCGAGGAAATCGTGAAAAACAAAAACAGCATCACGGGGCAATATTTGAAGGAGAAACTGAAATGAGGACACAACTCTCGATTCTGATGCCCACGTTCAACGACGACTGCTGCGACGCAGTGATGGAACTGGCGCGACAAGCCCTTGAAATCGAGGGTTTGCAGTTTGAAATTCTCATCGGTGACGACGCTTCCGACAATGCCGAAATTGCCGCGCGAAACAGCCAATGCACCGCCATTCGCAGTTGCAGATACATTCGCGTGGACGAGAATGTCGGGCGCGCCGCCATCCGCAACCGCCTCGCCCGTGAAGCACGATTCGAGTGGCTGCTGTTCGTTGATAGCGGCATGGGAATTTCCCGCGAAGACTTCGTGAAAACCTATCTGACAACCGGGCAAACACCCGTTTATGGCGGCTATGCCGTGTCGAGCGACAAGCACAAGAGTCTGCAATCGAACCTGCGCTATTGCTACGAAATGGCAGCAGCCGAGGCTCACAGTGCCGAAAACAGGGCGAAACATCCCAATCAGGATTTCCACACCTCGAATTTCCTCGTCGAAAAAAGCCTCTTCCTGCAACATCCGCTCGACGAACGCTTCCGACACTACGGCTACGAGGACGTCTTCTGGGGAGAACAACTTTCCGAGGCCGGCATCACCATCCACCACATCGACAATCCCGTCGCCTTCGACCGCTTCGAAACCAACGCCCAGTTTGTGGCGAAAACTGAACAGGGCATCCGCACGCTCTGCACCTTTCGCGACGAGCTGTCGGGCTATTCACGACTGCTGAAAACCGCCCGCCTCGTCCGTTCGCTCGGTCTCGGGAAACCCTGTCGGATGCTCTTCGCCAAGAAACAAAAAAAATGGAGAGAAAAGCTCTGCGCCAACTCTCCATCGCTGCGCCTCTTCAGCGCATATAAACTCTTCTACTTACTCTCAATCAGCTGAAAAATGCCCGTCGGCATCGTGCGTTTCAAGACGTCGAGCTGGAAATCCGCTCCCGCCACGATGCCATAGCTCCGCAGCGTCTGCTCCACCGTCTTCCGGGCCAGTTCGGGGTGGTTATTCTCCTCGCTCAGGTGGCAGAGCCACACGTGGCGAAGCCTTTCCGTGGCATTCTCGGCCAAGGCCTCGGCACACTCCGCATTCGACAAATGGCCGCCCGCACCCATGATACGCGTCTTCAGATGCGCCGGATAAGTGCCCGCCTTCAGCATCTCCACGTCGTAGTTTGCCTCGAACACAAGAAAATTCGCCTGACTAATCATTTGGCGCATTTCGTCGGTGATGTGGCCCACGTCCGTCATCAGGCAGAACACAGCGCCCTGCGTCTCAATCCGGAAGCCAATGTTGTCGGCACTGTCGTGGGGCACGCCGAAGGGCATGATACAGAAGTCGCCGAGCGTGAAAGAGACGTTCGGCTCAATGTAGCGCACGTGTTCCGCGGGAATCTTGTAGCGCACGCAGTAATTGCGGTTGATGCCCGCATGCACGTTGCGTGTCGAATATACGTCAAGATTCAGGTCCTGACTGATTTTCCCGACCGATTTCACATGGTCGGCATGGTCGT
>DFHC01000046.1 GCA_002372575.1 bacterium UBA3734
CTCGACGAGCTGAAAGACGTGCTCTGGCGCGAGCTCAACGCCGAGTCGAACAAGCTCGAGGTCATCACCTCCACCGACACGCTCATCCACCGCGACAAGGACATGAGCCGCTTCTCGCAGGAGCTCGCCGCCGAGGGCGAAGACGAAGACATCATCTTCCTCGATGAGGACGACGTGGAGGACGTGGAAGAAGATTCATATTGAAACCTGCTGAAGCAATGGAAAACACCAGCCAACAACAAGCAAAAGCGCAGTTGCGCGAGGCCGTGGAAAGCACTTTCGGAAGGAAAATGCAAGGCCACAAAGACTTTACGCACCTTGCCGACGATGTGCTTGAAAAACTTCAACAATACATCAGTCCCACCACGCTCAAACGCTTCTGGGGCTATCTTTCCGAACCCGTGGAGCCGCGCGAGGAAACACTCGACATCCTCTCGCGCTATGTAGGTTTCGACGACTGGAAATCGTTCGCCGAAAATGCCGTACAAGAGGTTGAAATCCCTGCTGCCGAAATCGCCTCCCCTCCCCCATGCGATGAGCCAAACAACCCACCGAAAAACGAGCGACAGACCCCTCGCCGATGGCCTTGGCTGGTCCTTCTTTTGTTGCTGCTCGGCATTGCGTTTTTTGTGGTGAAAACCATCGCTTCGCGCAACGATTCCGCCGCCGAAAAATCCCTCGACGAACACTACATCCTCCGAAAAGGTCAGGTTTTCTCCTCGTGCGACGAATATCTGCGACTTTTCGGCCTCACCGATGTCAAGGATTATCCTTATCACCAAGTTCATCCCCACTATCCCTTCATCACCCTGTGGGGGCCTCGCTTCCGCCATCCCGACTGGAGCAACGAAGGCGACTCAGTGCGGATGCTGCCAACCATCGTTGAGCGATGGGCGCCTGCCGACGCGCTGCCCGAGCTGATTGAAATGCGCAATTTCGAATACTACCATACGCGCCTCCGCCTCAACGAAGTGCGGCTGACGTTTATGAAGAACCTCACCGACACAAACTACGTCTTCCTCGGCGCCTACCGCATGTCGCTCGCCCATTCCGACACCACCCAAACCGTCTGGGAGCGCGTGGCTGACGAGGTTGACCTTCGCCACCTCGAGTATCTTGAGCTGCTCCGCCATCCGTGAGCTGTTAAACGATTATTTCAAGAGCGTATAGTTCGAAAAGTGTAACGCAAAGACAATCAGCGAGTTCCACGATTTTGAGCCATGCGTGGACACGCGTGGACAAAAAAGGGCAAAGAATGGACAAGAAAAGGACAAATTTTTTCTTGCATTTTTTCCCGCATCTCCCTACTTTTGCAAAAAAAATATAAAAATCGACCCGCGAAGGAGCAACTTTCATAGAAAAGGTGTACATTTGCATACTGCATAACCACATGCAGACCGAGGTACATCGACAACGGCGTTCCACTGGAAAACCCTGGAAAGTTTACCCAAGTGATAAGGAACAAAGTTAGAGAGCTGTCTCACCTATCGCGCCACCCACGGCTGCTTCCCCATTGCGGGGCAGGCTTCCATGGTATGCAACGCATAGGCGTGGGCCGATTTTCTTCTTTCTTTATCACAGGTAATTCCAGGACCTTCCAGTTGAAAGACGACTGAATAGGCCCGCGCTGTATGCGTGGGGGCAAAGATATAGGAAAAAGCCGAAAATCCTTTAAAGAGTAGGCAGATATCAAAAAAAGTTGTTATATGGAAGAGAAAAATGTAAATTCCAGAAAAAAAAATCAGTACAGTGACAATCTGGAAGAGTTAATTAGCATGGTCGCAAAGAAGGTTAGTAAAGCAATTGCAAAGAAGCGGTGCAAAAGTGCTTACAATGTTTTTGAGTCGTGGCGTATGAATGAAAACGACCACACGAAGTTGCTGCTCTCACTATTGCGTTATCAGGATCAAAATGGGCAGATGCCCGTGCTGTATAGCTTCTTAAAGCGTTTCGCACGAGGTTGCGGAAAAATGGTCTCTAAACGACCCGACAAGGTGGAGATTGTATTCAGCCCGAAATTTACTGACGGGAAGAACTGTAGTTTCATCGACGGTCTTGTCCTGATGACTGTGGGGAAAAGTCGCTTAGCGTTTATCATAGAGAATAAAATCTATGACGCACCAGACCAGAATGCACAGATACGAAGATACATTGAGCATATCAAGAACAATCGTCATGTTGACTTGGATAAAATCTGGGTGTTTTACTTGACTGGAGATGGAAGCAAGACGGTGAGCATCAACAGTTATGACCGCTACGATGAGAATGAAGAAACGAATATAGGTCAGCATTTTTCGGAATTGACATATTCTGAAGACATTGTCCGTTGGCTGACAGAAGACATTCTTCTGCTACGTACATATCCAGAATCGCTGACTTCAGTTGTGAGAACATACGTTGACTTCATCATCAGCGAGTTCTCAAAGACAACCGACGAGAGCGACGCAACAGAAAAGGTTATGTTACACAGTCTGAATTTGCCTACAGAATTGCGAAAGATGAGTCAGCAGGACATAGAGAAACTATATACTTTTCAAGACCAGGTCAAGCAACTTCGCAACAATATGAGAAACGGGCAGAATGACGCAGAGGCGGCTGCTACCGACATTGAGAATCTTTACGGTGTTGTTTGCCAATCTGTGCGGACTGTTGAGAGAACCGCTTTTAACCGATTCGAAGAGATGAGTGCCGAAATCCTTAATGAGCAATGGAAGCAGGAACTACGACGTGACAAGCTCTCATGGATGGTTCGCCATCGCGGTTTAGCGGGGGACAAGGGCTTCGTTCAAATAGCTCTGACCGACGAATGGGGCACGGCTCACATGGAGTGGTGTGAAATTAATGCGGCAGCCATGTTTTGCAAAACGCAATACACTATTGAACTCCATGTAGAAAGTAATAAACCATTGGCAAAAAAATGGCATGAAGATTTGAAAAACAATACCTCATTGTTGCCGGCTAATCGTGAAAAAGTCAACAATGGTACGTCACGAGTATTCCGTTACGTTGTCAATACTCCCAAACCATTTGCTGCTATGGGCGAGACCGCGTTACGCAACTTCCTGCAGGAACTGTATTGCCAGCAACTAAATTATCTGTTTAAAACGCTAATTGTGCATTACAAAGATTACAGATAATGCAGGAATAATTTGAATTTTTCTCGCCGAGTGACTATATTGCAGAAGTATTAACCCCAAAAACGTAATATGACACTTCAAGAAAAAGTAAAAGCCTGGTTTGGCGAACTCGGGAAAAGCCGTGATTTTTACCTGGACGTCTTCCAGCCCAGCGACAAGGAAGCCCTGATGGGGCTGGCAGAGGGCGGCGACCTCTGTGCCATCTGCGCCCTGCTCAAGGGCATGAAGATGAAAGAGCATTCTTTCCTCGAAGAGTTCGTGGACGAGGATACCGGAGAGAATGTGGTGCTGACGCGGGGCGAACTGGTGGATGGAACCACCTTCGTAGTGAGCGAGGAGGAGAAAGACCGCTTACTGGAGAAGCTCTTGGAAATCATGAAGGACTACAGCACAATGGCTTTGTACATGGCAGCCTATCATTTGTCCTTAGGAGTCGATATGGATATAACCCCCATCATGTTCGAACTCGTAGGTCGCGGGGAAGAGAGCGCCGCAGAACGTATTGAAGACCCAGCCATCTTGCAGGAGCTCTGCGACAAAGGCAACAGGTGGGCTGCCTATGCCCTCTATGAGAAATACCGCTGGGGCGACGTAGAGCGTGGCATTTTCATCGACAAAGTGCGAGCCAAGGAATACTACGACCTGGCTGGGGAGATTCCTTATAAAGAAGAATGGGATCCCACAGATGAAGCCGGCGAGGAATATCCTACGACACGAGAGTTCACGCTAACCGGTGATGCAGCTACGCTCGATAGTATAGAAACCCTCATCCGTGATCTCGCCCAGCGCTTTGGCATCCCGGAGAACGAGGAGGACGGGCTGGGGCTCTTTGTGCCGCAACAGCAACTGATCAAGTTGCTCGTGGGCAGTGATTCCGTCTATTACCGCGGCAATGTCCAGTATCTGGAGCGCGAAGCCCCCGACCGCCTCGTTATCACCACCGAGGCCGACAAGGGCGAGCCCCTGCTCTATGCCCTCCGCAAGTGTTTCGGGAACCTGAACATCGTGATGAAGGATGCTGAGTGAATTGAATTATTTTTGTGAAGTAACTATATTGTGTATATTTTAATAATATAAAGTATGGATTATAAAGAATATCTTAACCAGATCATTCGCTTCAACGAGGATAAAGATTTACTCGCGATGAGGGAAAAATACAATGAGCCTTCTTTCTTTGAAATCATCTCCAAGGAAAGAAGCGAAACAACTTTCTCGTCTTTCCTAAAATGGCTGTTTTCTTGCAATACGTCTTTAGATTCAGCCTCCCCTGTGATGATGCTTCTTGATATATTGGTTCGACGAAGCAATGAGCAACAAAAGAACACAGTTTTAATCCCGGAGAATCTGAAAACATGGATTGTTTCTCGGAAAATAAAGATTCAATCATTACATGTTGAGACAGAACAACCTGTAAGCTCTCTTGCTCGGGATGTGTTCGATACCTTATGCAAGAATAATAAGGATGAATATAAAAAGGGCTATGAAACAGGGTGGATTGATTATCCCGACTTTGTAAATGCGCTGCAAATTGCTTCAAATAGTCAGGATCGCATAGATTTGTTTATTGATTGCGATATTATTGATATAAGTGGAGGAAACAAGAAACTCCAGATTATCATTGAGAATAAGGTGGACTCCAAGGAGGGTGGCGCGAAAAAGTACAAAGAAAACAC
>DFHC01000157.1 GCA_002372575.1 bacterium UBA3734
AGGCTCTCGGTCTGCGCCGATAAGTGTGCATTAAGGTCTCTCTGTCCATTTGAAACCATTTCACAGTTCGCTCTGTCGGGCTTTGAAATGGTTTTTTCGTTTCAGATTGAGGCAATCAACTGTTCGAGCGCGGGAATTTCGATTCTGCCGCGATGCAACTGGAGCAAGCCGCAGGCTTGCAGGCGGTTCAGCGCGCGCGAGACGTTGAGGCGGCTGTCGTTGAGTTCGTGGGCGAGGCGCATCATCTTGATGTGGAGCGTTTTCGCGCCGGCGGGTCGCAGGCTGCGCTCAACGATGAAGCGGACAATGCGCTGGTCGAGCGTGTCGGGCTGCGGATGCCACAGGTGGCGTTGCAGGTGGTGGCTTTGGGCCGAAATCACGTTGAAGAGATTGATGCGAAACACGTCGTATTCGTTGGCCAAGCGGATCACCTCCGACTTCTGGAGCATCATGCAGTTGCATTCGGTCAGCGTGGTGAACGTGCGCGTGAAGCGCTGGGTGAGGCCGAAAATGCGCTCGGGTTGCAGAATGTCGGGCGCGTGCATGGTTTCGGTGAGTGTGTAGCTGTGGTCGTCGGCCTCGGCAGTGACGCGGAGCTCGCCGTTCATCAGGAAACAGAGGTGGTCGCAAACGTCGCCCTCGCTGACGACCGTTTTTCCGGCTTCGTAACGCTGAAAACTGAACTTCGTCGTACCGGAAAGCGCTGTCAGGTCGGCGGAGCTCATTCCCTGAAACAGAGGGAGCAGGAGTAGGCGGTCGTAGATGGTGGACATTTTTTAAAGGGAATGAAAGGGGAGTGAAAGAGGAGTGAAGGGGGATTTTATGGCGAGTTGAGTTCGGGTGAAGCCCAGACGGCGTAGTGGCCGTTTTCATCGGTATAGATGAGGTAGGCGAGCAATTCGGGATGTCGATTAAGGATTCGCCTGGCTTCGTCGAGACCGAGCACCATGAAGGCCGTGGCATAGGCGTCTGCCGTGGCACAATTGTCTGCGATGACGGTGGCCGAGAGGATGCTGTGTTGCACGGGGCGGCCTGTGCGCGGGTCGATGGTGTGGGCGTATCGCTTGCCGTCTTTCACGTAGAAATTGCGGTAGTTGCCGCTGGTGGCAAGGGCGGAAAACGAGGAGCGAGGAGCGAGGAGCGAGGAGTGAGCCCCCCTCTGTCCCCCCGAATGGGGGGAAGATAGTGGCAATTGTAATATTGTTTGGAGTGTCTCTCCTCCCCCAGTTGGGGGAGGCTGGGAGGGGGCTGCATTTTCAGGTTTCGTCACCCCGACTCGCCACTTCTCGCCTTTTTCACTGTCGCCGCCGACCACAACCTCGCCGCCAATCTCAATCATATAGTTTTCGATGCCTTGCCGACGGAAAAATCGCGCCACGAGGTCGCAGCCGAAGCCCTTGGCAATGGCCGAGCAGTCGAGCATGGTGCGGGGGTCGTTTTTTTTCACGAGGAAAGCCCCTCGCTGTCCCTCCAAATGTGGGGAGGAAGTGCTGGAAAGTGCTTCGAGGCTTACTTTCCGGTAGCCGACGAACCGACGCAGCGAGTCGATGGCGGCATCGGTGGGCATCACGTCGTTTTTGAAGCCGAAGCCCCACGCATTCACAAGCGGAGCCACGGTGATGTCGAACGCGCCATCGGTGTCCTCCGCAATACGCTGCGCAAGCTGGAAAACCTCGACAAATAGTGAATCTTGCGACAAATCGACCGCCTCGTTGCGGTTGATGCGCGAAATCGTGGAACTATCGTTGAACATCGAGAGCGAGCGGTCCACGCGCTGCAGTTCGGCGAGAAATTCCTCGTGCAAATCATTTGCACACTGGTATGTGATGTGGTAAACCGTGCCGAAAATGCGCCCTTCGTTCTTCTGATAAACCGATTTCTGGTTCTCGCGAACAATGAGCACCGTGCCAACAATCAGCGCCAGCAGAAACAAGGCTTTCAATATCGTCTTCGTCATAGCTCAAAAATCACGTGAAACGAGCCTCCCAATCGGGCATTTCCCTGTTTTCCATAGCCCGGAACGTACCAAGTGTTTCCCACGTTGCCGTCGTCGTGGAACAGGCGGCGCTTGTAGCGCGCGCTCCAGCCCAGCCGAATCGGCCCCCAGAGCTTCGCATCCACTCCGAAAACCACCTCCAGCCAGTGGTAGTTGCAGGCCACGTCTTTCGCCTTGAACTCCGCCGACTCGCCCCACGTCGGGTCAGTCACGCCCGGGCAGAACAGGTCGAACTTGTAGCTCGTGTAGGCGTAGCGCAGGCCGCCGTAGAGCCGGTTCACGTCGCGCTTATTCTTCAGCAAATTGAAATCCATCCCCACTCGCCCGTAAGGAGCCTTCGTCTTGTACGAGAGGCGCGTGGCAGCGTCGTCGGCATCGGCCTTGCCATAGCCCAGCTCCACCACGGGGAAATACTTGTTTTTCAGGTTCACGCGCAGCTCGGCCTCGTACTGCCCGTAGTCGCCTACGAGCAACATCACAGGCCCCACGAGGTCTGCCGACACGGCGATGCCGTTGAAAAACGGGACTTCTTTGTTTTCCAACTCCAGAATTTTCGTCTCCGAGGGCTGCGCAAGAGCCGCTACACCCGCGAGCAGCAAGCAGCTACTGATAAAAATTCTTGAAATAGACGAGCAGATGGGGCGTTTTCGCATCGTAATTGACGATTTCTTTGTTGATAACGATTGAGTCGATGGTCAGCCGCGTGTGGCGGACGCGCTTGATGACGTGGAAATACGACGGATTGCAGTCGATGGACTCGAAGTGCGGAATGTCCTGTTTCTCGATGACGACGGTGTCCGTCATGCTCCATCCCGTCGAGTTCGTCCGCTCGAAATAGAGCACGTCCTCGGGGCGGTTGTAGCTGACGGGCAGCTGGAAGCTATCGACACCCTCGACCTGATTGAGCAGAATCGTGTCTTCGCCGTTGATTCGCGTGGTGGAAATCGTCAGCACATCGGCCAGCGGAGCCACGTCGCCCGCCAGCTTATAGACCGTTGCCACGCGGTTGTTGAGCGGACAGTCGATGCTGCTGCAGGCCGCGAGGGCGAGAATGAGGCTAAAAAGCACCAGAATATATGGTCGTTTCATTGCTTCGTCGGTTATAGAGATGCAAAGGTACGATTTTTTTTTCTTTCAGTGCTTTTTTTCACCGAAAAACGTTGGAATTGAAGAAAAATTCGTAATTACGACCGTGTTTCTTTATAATAGTCCAGCCTGTGAACTTTCTAAATCACCTCCTTAATCTGATAATCGTTCCGATTCTGCGACGACCGGCTCACCAAGTCGCCAATGAAGCCGGCGAGGAAGAGCTGCGTGCCGATGAGCA
Source organism: bacterium UBA3734 (assembly GCA_002372575.1). Classification (GTDB taxonomy): domain Bacteria; phylum Bacteroidota; class Bacteroidia; order Bacteroidales; family Bacteroidaceae; genus Prevotella. The sequence goes on from DFHC01000157.1 coordinate 3,324, forward strand.
TGGTGGTCAGGGCGATGTAGAACCAGGGCGAACTGGTGATGAGGCGCTGCGGAATGCCGTTGGCGAGGCAATAGAGCTTGTCGGCACCGAGAATCACGACGGCCAGGAAACCGATAAGGAACATGATGGTGCCGAGGAAGCCGAACACGTGCATCGGCTTCTTGCCGAAGGTGCCGAGAAACCACAGCGTGATGAGGTCGAGGTAGCCATTGACGAAGCGGTTCAGCCCCATGAACTTCGACGAGCCGTACTTGCGTGCCTGGTGCTGGACCACTTTCTCGCCAATCTTGTCGAAACCGGCATTTTTCGCCAAATACGGGATAAAGCGGTGCATTTCGCCGAACACTTCGATGTTTTTCACCACCTCGCGCCGATAGGCCTTCAGTCCGCAGTTGAAGTCGTGCAGGTTCTTAATGCCGCTCACGCGTCGGGCCGTGGCGTTGAAAAGCTTTGTCGGCAGGGTTTTCGAGAGTGGGTCGTAGCGTTTCTGCTTGTAG
>DFHC01000024.1 GCA_002372575.1 bacterium UBA3734
GAGATTTTCCTTGCCGTCGGTGCGGAGTTGGCCGATGGGCAGCTGCGAACCCGTGAGAATGACGGGTTTCGTGAGGTTTTCAAGCATGAACGACAATGCTGAGGCGGTGTAGGCCATCGTGTCGGTGCCGTGAAGGATGACGAAGCCGTCGTACTGTTCGTAGCGCGAATCGATGATGCGCACGAGCTTTGCCCATGCGTCGGGTCGCATGTCGCTCGAGTCGATGGGCTTGTCGAACTGATAGACGTCGATGCCCGCCTCGATTTGCTCCATTTCGGGCATATTGGCCACGAGATTGTTGAAGTCGAGCGGCTCGAGGGCACCCGTCTGCGAGCTGCGTCCCATTCCAATGGTTCCACCAGTATAGAGAAGAAGAACTTTGTTCTGCATAAATACGTTTTTGACTGCAAAGATAGGCTTTTTTTCAGAACTTTGCAAACTTTTTTAGTGTTTTACTTTTTTTCTTCTGAATAATTTCGTAATTTTGCAGCGAAATTTATAATAATGTACAATAGAAAGCATGAAAAAGTTATTTTTTCCAGTTGTCCTCGCGACAACAATTCTGCTGTTGGCAAGTTGCACGGCAGGTAGAAAAGTTCCTTATTTTCAGAACATTGACGAGATTAGTTTAGCAGCATCGAAAGGTCTTTACGATGCTCGAATCATGCCCAAAGACCAGCTGACCATTACGGTGAGTGGTGTGTCGGATCCGAAGGCTGTGAGTCATTTCAACCTTTCGGTGAGCAATACGATGGGTGCCACGGGAAATATTTCTGCGGGTGGTGGCGCAATGATTGGCTACCTCGTGGATAACGACGGATGCATCAATTTCCCGCGTATCGGCCGCATTCATGTGGCTGGACTGACCAAAACAGAGTGCGAGAATCTGATTTGCAGCAAGGTGAAAATGGACTTGGCCGAAGGAGAGAATCCTATCGTGACCGTTCGCATGGCAAGCTATCGTATCACAGTTATTGGTGAAATTGGTTCGCGCGTGATTCCAGTCTCCACGGAGAAAATGAGCATCATCGAGGCGATTGCTTCGGCTGGTGACCTCGGCATCTATGGTAAGCGTGACAATATCCTGCTCATTCGTGAGGATGCCACTGGACAGAAGCACCACGTGCGTCTGAACATGAACGATGCCAATATCTTCAACTCACCTTATTACTATCTGCAGCAGAATGACATTATCTATGTAGAGCCGAATAAGGTAAGGACGAAGAGTGCTGCTCTCGGCTCCTCGACCTCGATGTGGTTTACTTTCATCGGTATTGTCACATCGTTAGCGACACTGATGGTCAATATTTTGAAAGACTAAACAGAAAGAGACATGGAAGAAGAATGAAGCCCACGCGCTCATTCTTCTTTTTTGTTTCATGAGATATAACCCCTTTTTCACCCCCCCTTCACTTCCCTAAAAATGGAGCAACTCAAACACGAATGCGGCGTGGCGATGATTCGCCTGCTGAAGCCCATTGAATACTACGAACAGAAGTACGGCACGTGGCGCTACGGCCTGAACAAGCTCTATCTGATGATGGAGAAGGAGCACAACCGCGGACAGGAGGGGGCGGGAATCGCTTGCGTGAAACTCGATACGGAAGCGGGATGCGAATACATGTTTCGCGAGCGGGCAGAAGGAAAAGATGCCATCGGCCAGATTTTCGCCAAAGACACCAGCCAGTTTCGAGGTGAGCTCTACATGGGACACCTGCGCTATTCCACGACGGGCAAAAGCGGACTTTCCTACGTCCATCCGTTCCTGCGCAGAAACAACTGGAAGGCGAAAAACCTTTGTCTGTGCGGCAATTTCAACATGACGAACATCGACGAGATTTTCGAGAAACTCACCCGACAGGGGCAATGTCCGCGCATATACAGCGATTCATACATCATGCTGGAATTGATGGGGCATCGTCTCGACCGCGAAGTGGAACGAAACTTCGTTGATGCGCAGGCTCTCGGACTGGAAAATACCGACATCACGCATTACATCGAGAATCACGTCAAAATGAGCAATGTGCTCAAAACCACGATGGCCGACTACGACGGCGGCTACGTGGTCTGCGGCATGACGGGCTCTGGCGAGATGTTCTCGATGCGCGACCCGTGGGGCATTCGGCCTGCGTTCTACTATATGAACGACGAAATTGCGGTTGTGGCCAGCGAGCGACCTGTGTTGCAGACCACTTTCGACCTCGAGTGCGACGACATCAAGGAGCTCGAACCCGGCACGGCACTCATCGTGAAGTGCAACGGTTCCTGTTCTATCGAGCGAATCATCGAGCAGAAGGGCGATTCGGCCTGTTCCTTCGAGCGAATCTACTTCAGCCGAGGCAACGACCGCGACATCTACAAAGAACGCAAGCGACTTGGCGAACAACTCACACACCCTGTGCTCAAATCCATCGACGGCGACACGGCGAACACGGTATTCTCATTCATCCCGAACACCGCAGAAGTGGCTTTCTATGGCATGGTCGATGGTTTCAAAGAGCGTGTTCGCACCGAAAAAGTAGTGTGGAAAGACATCAAGCTGCGCACGTTCATCACCGAAGACAACTCGCGCAACGACCTCGCCTCGCACGTCTATGACATCACCTACGAGAGCGTGCGTGCAGGCAAGGACAACCTCGTGGTCATCGACGACAGCATTGTGCGCGGAACCACGTTGAAAGAGAGTATTTTCCGCATTCTCGACCGCCTGCACCCAAAGAAAATCGTGATGGTGAGCAGTGCGCCGCAGATTCGCTATCCCGACTACTACGGCATCGACATGCCGCGACTCGAGGAGTTCTGCGCCTTCCGCGCAGCCATTGAATTGCTCAAGGAGCAAGGACATCACGAAGTCATCGACAATACCTATCGCCAGTGCCTTGAGGAACTGAAAAAGCCGAAGGAGCAGATGGAAAATTACGTGCGGAACATCTACGAACCTTTTACGGTCGAACAAATCAACGAGAAAATTGTTGAAATGTTGCGTCCGGAGTGCGTAACCACGCCGATAGAACTTGTTTTCCAATCCATCGAAGGCCTTCACCGCGCCGTGCCCAATCACCGTGGCGACTGGTATTTCACGGGCCATTTTCCCACGCCAGGCGGCACGAAACTCTGCCTGCAGGCCTTCATCAACTACATTGAAGAATTCTACCAGTTTGAAAATAAATTTTAGGTCCTAAACATGAAAATTTTAGTGACAGGTGCCGCCGGATTCATCGGCTCGAAGCTCATGCAGATGCTTGCGGAGCGCGGCGACGAGGTGGTGGGCATCGATAACATCAACGACTATTACGACCCGCAGCTGAAATACGGTAGGTTGCGCGAGTGCGGAATTGCCACCGACGAGCCCGAAATGGAGTGGGGGAGAACGATTTGCAGCACCACGCTGCCCAACTGCCGCTTCATCCGCATGGCCATCGACGACAAAGCCGCGCTCGACAGCCTGATGGCCGAGGAAAAATTCGAAAAAGTTGTGAATATGGCGGCGCAGGCGGGCGTGAGATACAGCATCACGCATCCCTACGTCTATCTGCAGAGCAACATCGTGGGCTTTCTGAACGTGTTGGAGGCGTGCAGGAATTTCGGTGTAAAGCATTTGGTTTATGCCTCGTCGAGCTCGGTTTATGGCATGAACACGAAGGTTCCGTACAACGAAGACGATAAGACCGCGCAACCCGTGAGCCTCTACGCCGCGTCGAAAATGAGCAACGAGCTGATGGCTCACGCTTATAGCAAACTCTACGGGTTTGCAACGACTGGCCTGCGATTTTTCACCGTCTATGGGCCGTGGGGCCGACCCGATATGTCGCCGATGCTCTTCGCAAAGGCGATTACAAACGGCGAGCCCATCAAGGTGTTCAACAATGGCGACATGATTCGCGATTTCACCTACATCGACGACATTGCCGAAGGCACGATTTGCGCCATCAACCACCAACCCGATGCCTCGAAATGCGCCTCGGGCGTGCCTTTCAAGGTGTATAACATCGGTTGCAGCCACCCCGTCAGGCTGATGGATTTCATCGCGGAAATGGAGGCGGCTTTCGGCATCGAGGCGAAGAAAGATTTCCTGCCGATGCAGCCTGGCGACGTCTATCAAACCAATGCTGACACGTCGAAACTCGAGTCGGAATGTGGCTACAAACCGCATTGGACGCTGCACGAGGGCATTCAAGAGTTTATGAAATGGTACAAAACAATTTACAATTAACAATAAAATGGAGAAAATCATAGGACTGATCGATGCACCGTTCACCCCGATGCATCCCAATGGCGACATTAATTTGGAGCCGATTCCGGCATACGCCGCGATGTTACAGAAAAATGGCTTGAAAGGCGTGTTTATCAATGGTTCGTCGGGCGAGGGCTATATGCTCACCACCGAGGAACGGATGCAGTTGGCCGAGGCTTGGATGAAGGCGAAGCCCGAGGGCTTCAAGGTGATTGTTCACGTGGGTAGCTGTTGCCTGCGCGAAAGCAAAAAGCTGGCGGCTCACGCTCAGGAAATCGGTGCGTGGGGCATCGGTTCGATGGCGCCGCCGTTTCCGAAAATCGGTCGCATCGAGGAACTTGTGAAATATTGCGAGGAAATTGCCGCCGCCGCGCCGAATTTGCCGTTCTACTACTACCACATTCCCGCCTTCAATGGTGCTTTCCTGCCTATGCTCGACCTGCTGAAGGCAGTCGATGGACGCATTCCGAACTTCGCCGGCATCAAATACACGTTTGAGAGTCTCTACGAATACAACCAGTGTCGGCTGTACAAGAACGGGAAGTTCGACATGCTCCACGGACAGGACGAGACGATTTTGCCGAGTCTGGCGCAGGGCGGTGCTCAGGGTGGCATCGGCGGCACGACCAACTACAACGGTCGCGAGCTCGTGGGAATCATCGACGCGTGGAGTAGGGGAGACCTTGAGACCGCCCGCGAAAAGCAGAATTTCTCGCAAGAGGTCATCAACGTGATTTGCAACTATCGCGGAAATATCGTGGGTGGCAAGCGCATCATGAAACTCATTGGCTTCGACCTCGGACCGAACCGCGTTCCGTTCCGCAACATCACCGACGAGGAAGAAAAAGCCATGAAAGCCGAGCTGGAGACCATCGGCTTCTTCGAGCGCTGCAACCGACTCTAATTCACAATTTACAATCGGCAAAGCCGACAATTCAACATTCAACCCTCAACATTCAACATTCAAATAATGGATGCAAAACAATATATTTCCGATTGGGCGGCACGCTACAAAAACGACCTGCTCACGAACATCATGCCGTTTTGGATGAAAAATGGTTTGGACAGGCAGCATGGAGGCGTTTACACCTGCCTGAACCGCGACGGAAGCCTGATGGACACGACGAAATCCGTGTGGTTTCAAGGTCGCTTCGCCTTCACGTGCGCGTACGCGCATAATAATGTGGAAAAACGTCAGGAATGGCTCGACGCTGCCAAATGCACGCTCGATTTCATCGAAAAATACTGCTTCGACAGCGATGGCCACATGTATTTCTCCGTGACAGCCGACGGACGTCCGTTGCGCAAGCGTCGCTACGTGTTCTCCGAGACTTTTGCCGCCATTGCCATGTCGGAATACGCCTTGGCCACGGGCGACAAGAGCTATGCCGAGAAGGCCATGCGCGTATTCAACGACATCCAGCGGTTCCTCTCGACACCGGGCTATCTCACCCCGAAATTCGAGGCAGGCGTGGAGCTGCAGGGCCATTCCATCATCATGATTCTCATCAACGTGGCCTCGCGTCTGCGCACGGTCTGCGACGACGAGAAACTCACGCGCCAAATCGACGATTCCATCGCCAGGCTCCGCAAATATTTCATCCATCCCGAATTCAAATGCCTGCTCGAAACCGTCGGGCCGAACGGCGAATTCATCGACACGAACCTCACGCGCACCATCAATCCCGGCCACTGCATCGAAACGGCCTGGTTCATCATGGAAGAGGCGGCGCACCGCGGCTGGGACGAGGACTTAAAGCAACTCTCGCTGCAGATTTTCGACTGGTCGTGGGACTGGGGCTGGGACGAGGAGTTTGGCGGCATCATCAATTTCCGCGACTGCAAGAATCTGCCGCCGCAGGATTATTCGCAAGACATGAAATTCTGGTGGCCGCAGTGCGAGACGATTATCATGACGCTGTATGCCTATTTGGCGACGGGCGACGAAAAATACCTCGAGAAGCACAAGCTCATCAGCGACTGGACCTACAAGCATTTCCCAGATGCGGAATTTCCTGAATGGTACGGCTATCTGCATCGTGACGGAACGGTTGCGCAACCTGCCAAAGGAAACCTCTACAAGGGACCGTTCCACATTCCGAGGATGATGGTCAAGTCGTTTGTGCTGTGTAATGAGATTCTGAAAAAGTTTTAAGCCAAATAATAGGGGGCATTGATTTGCCCCCTAATTTTTATTCTATAGTATAATCTCCCCAAAAAGTCTATTTAACATAATGCAGATTATATGACATTTATGCTTTGATTCCAAACTCGCATTTCAGCACCTCATAAATCCGCTGCACCGGTAATCCCATTACATTGTAATAGCTGCCCGAAAGCGACGTGACCCCGATGTAGCCAATCCATTCCTGAACACCGTAAGCTCCAGCTTTGTCGAGCGGTTTGTAACGATTCACATAATACGAAATTTCGTCGTCGCTGAGCGATTTGAACGTCACTTCGGAAACGACGGAAAAAGATTTTTGTTTGACGCTGTTTTTGATGCAAACACCTGTAATCACCCGATGCGTCTTGCCACTGAGCTGTCGCAACATCGCTGCGGCATCATCTAAATCGTGTGGTTTTCCGAGGACTTTGCCGTCGAGAACGACGATGGTATCGGCCGTGATAACAATTTCACCCTCACAAACGGTGTATGCCGCAGCCTTTTTCCGAGCAACAAACTCTGCAATTTCGTCGGTTGGCAGGTCTGCCGGAAAACTCTCGTCAATCCCGTCGATGACGCGCACTTCAAACGGAACGTCGAGCCCAGCCAAAAGTTCCTTCCTCCGCGGCGAATTACTCGAAAGAATCAGTTTCATTGATTCACAACTTTTAACTTTTAAACTTTAACTTTTTAACTTTTAACTTTTAACCTTTAACTTTTTTTTACCATCCAAAAGCCTTTTCATCGGCCATCCACAGCCCTTGCGCCTTCATCACCTGTTCGATGAGGTCGCGACCGCAACCGTAGCCACCCTTTCGGTCGCTCACATAGATGCTCGCCTCCTTGATTTCCTGCGCCGCATCCTTCGGACAGCACGGGCACCCTACCCTGCGCATCACCTCCAAATCGGGAATGTCGTCGCCCATGTAGGCAATTTCCTCGTCTTTCAGGCCGTGTTTCGCCTTGAATTCCTCGTACTGAACCGTTTTTTTTGAGCAACACAAATAGATGTCTTCCAAGCCCAGATATTCATAGCGCCGGCGCAGGCTTTTCGTTCTTGCACCCGTCATGATGACCATGCGAAGCCCCATTTTCTGGGCCAGCTGAATGGCGTAACCATCACGCACATTCACCGAGCGATGCGGTTCTCCGTTCTCGTCCATCGTCACCGTCTGCGCCGACAGCACGCCATCGACGTCGAAAATGATGGCCTTGATTTTCTTTAAGTCGTAGTTGATCATAAATCTGAAAATGTTTCCGCAAAGGTACAAAAATCCCTTGAAACCATGCAATAAAAACCGAATTTTTACGTTAATTTATTTGTATGGTTAGAAAGTTTATTTACTCGATTATAGCTCTTTTCGTGGTTCTGACGGATGCAAACGCCCAGACTTTTACGCTTCAGGGACGTGTCACCGACAACCAGATGAATCCCATCGAACTGGCTTCCGTGCAGGTGGTGAAGCAAGGAAAATCTACGCTGACATCGCTAAAGGGAGAGTTTAGCATGGATTTACAATCGGCTGACAGCGTGGAGGTTAGATTTTCGATGATTGGCTATCAGACAAAGACGCGAATCCTAAGAAATCCACGTGGAAAACAGACGCTGCAAATCATTCTCAACGAGAGCGACCACGCACTGGGCGAGGTCAGCGTGACGGAATTGCGCCGCCAGACCACGCAAACGCAGGAACTCAAGAAAGAGGACATGAAAAATGCGCCCTCGACCACGGGAAATGCCGTCGAGGAAATGATTCAGAGCCAGGCTGGCGTTTCGACGCACAGCGAGCTGTCGTCGCAATACAACGTGCGCGGTGGTTCGTTCGATGAGAACAGCGTGTATATCAATAATGTGGAGATTTACCGCCCGTTTCTCGTGCGCAGTGGCCAGCAAGAAGGGCTGTCGGTCATCAATCCCGATATGGTGGAGCGAATCGGCTTCTCGACGGGTGGTTTTGCAGCGAAATACGGCGACAAAATGTCCTCGACGCTCGATATCACGTATAAAAGGTTATTGCCCCCTCCGACTCCCCCAGAAGGGGGAGAGGGCGGATTCTCGACATCGGGTTCCAACAAAAAAAATCGAACCGTCACCGAGGGCTCGATTTCGGCCAGTCTGCTCGGCGGAAGTGCCTATTTCGGCTTTGGAACACGACGTTTTTCGTGGCTTAACAGCGTGCGCTACAAGACCACGAAGACCCTGTTAGGCTCGCAACGCGACATGAATGCCGAATACAAGCCGTCGTTCCTTGATTTCCAGACCTTTCTGAGCTACGAGCCGTCGAAACGATGGCGCATCGATTTCATCGGAAACATTTCCGACAACCACTACGAATTCACGCCGAAAGACCGCAACACCTCGTTCGGAACGCTTGAAAACGTGAAGGCATTCCGCGTCTATTTCGACGGCTGGGAAAAAGACCTTTTCCGCACCTATTTCGGCAGCCTCTCCATCACGCATCGCTTCACGCAAAACACGTCGCTCTCGCTTATCGGCTCGGCCTATTCGACCAAAGAACAAGAACGATTCGACATTCAGGGGCAATATTGGCTCACGCAAACCGAAACGTCGGAAAATCTGGGTGTCGGAACCTATTTCGAACACGCCAGAAACTATCTGAACGCGAATGTGAAGAGCCTGAAACTGATGCTTCAGCACAAGACACGCCGCCACGAAACCGAGGCTGCCGTGACTTTCAAACACGAGAAAATCACGGAAAATTCAGTCGAATACGAGATGCGCGACTCAGCAGGCTACAGCGTGCCCCACACGGGCAAGGACCTGCTGATGATTTACTCGCTCCGCGCCCGAAACGAGCTCCGCGCCAATCGTGTGGAGGCCTACGTGCAAGACACTTACAGGTGGCAATCGGGCGACCCGGACGACGACGACCGCTCCCCTACCCTCTACACGCTGACCTACGGCGTGCGCTTCGCCCATTGGAATTTCAATCGCGAGTCCATCGTGTCGCCGCGCGTGTCGCTGGGCATCATCCCGTCGTGGAATCAGAACGTGACGATGCGCTTCGCCGCCGGACTCTACTACCAAGCCCCGTTCTACAAGGAACTGCGCGACACCTCGACCGTGAACGGCATCACCTACGCCACGCTCAACTCGAAAATCAAGAGCCAGCGTTCTATCCACGTCATCGGCGGTTTCGACTACAACTTCAAGGTGAGCGGTCGGCGCTTCAAGTTCACTGCCGAGGCTTATTTCAAGCATCTTGCCAATCTGGTACCCTACAGCGTGAGCAACGTGAAGGTGGTCTATTACGGTAAGAACGAGGCCACGGGCCACGCCGCCGGCATCGACCTGAAGCTCTATGGCGAGTTTGTCGAGGGCACCGACTCGTGGCTTTCGCTCTCGCTGATGGATGCGAAAATGAAGCTCAACGGCAAGAAAATCCCGATGCCCACCGACCAGCGCATCGCCCTGAACCTCTTCTTCACCGACTATTTCCCAGGCACCGAGCGCTGGAAAATGTCGCTCAAGCTCGCCTATGCCGACGGTCTGCCCTTCTCCGCGCCCCACCGCGAGCTCGAAACCAATTCGTTCCGCGCACCGGCCTACAAGCGTGCCGACATCGGAATGAGCTTCTTGGCCTATCGGTCGCGTCGTGCGAAGACGTCTTTCGGCCTGCGCAACGTGTGGCTGGGCGTTGATTGCCTGAATCTTTTCGGCATCAACAACGTCAATTCCTACTACTGGATCACCGACGTGACGAACCATCAATACGCCGTGCCGAACTATCTCACGGGTCGGCAGGTGAATGCCCGTGTGCTCGTGGAGTTTTAAAATCCGTCCGGCAGCCTCTATCCTAAAAAACACAGCGAAACATTTGGCCGTTTCGCTTTTTTGTTCTACCTTTGCAATCGGATAAGCCACTTGAAAGTAACGAAAATATGAGAAAAGTAACCTACGATGAAGCGTTGGCGAGGCTGAAACACTCGCTCGCCATCCGCAAAGATGCAATGCGAAAGGCAGAGAAAAGATGGACGAGTAAAAGTGTACAGGGAAAAGTGATTTTTCTATGATAAAACTTTCCCAAGACAGCATCAATGCTCGCGCACCTTATCCGGTGGAGCCAATAAAGCATGGTTTCACGTTTGAGACCATTGCAGGCATTCACTATGAAATCACCTTCGAAGAAGACCAGCCCATTGGCGAGTGCGAAACTTATCAGTTCATTATCGATAAAATTGAAAGCGAACGTTCTCCACATGATGCAAATGTAGAACAAACGATTCTGACCATTCTTGACGAATTTTTCATTGAAAATCTCGACGTGCTTTTGTACCTCTGTGACACGTCAGACGATAGACAGGCCGGGCGTAACCGTCTGTTTCTCACATGGTTCAAACGCAATGCCTCCCCCGACAGGTTTACTATTCGCACTGCCGACACCGAGGTTGAGGGCATGAGAATTTATGCAGCCATTATCGTAGAAAACAGAAACCCAAAATTGCAAGCCATCACGGAAGATTTCGACGCAACAGCCGAGGCATTGCAAAAACCTGAATAAACCATAATTTTAGTGCAACATTCAACCCTCAAAATCCATTCTGCCTATGACATAAAACAAAAAATCATCAGGCTTATACCCAGCAAAAAAATGAGCGAAACCCTTGGCGGTTCCGTTATTTTATTGTAATTTTGCAAGCAAATCACAACAGAAAGGAGAAAATATGACAGCCTTACAGATGAATGCCGAGCTATTTCGGGAGTTGAGCATTATTGCTGAGGACGAAACTCTGTCGGCAAGGTTAATGAAATACATTAGGAAACTAACGGCCACAAAGAAAGACCCGACACTGATGACGCGCGAGGAATTTTTTGCTCGCGTTGATAAAGCGGCCGAAGGCCCGTCCCACACGATGCTTCCAGAAGAAAATCTGACAGCGTATCTAAAACGACGCGGCTATGATTTATAGAGTCGAAATCAAAGAGCAGGCTGAGCAAGACTTGATTCGCTTGGCCAAGTCAGAGCCGAAAGCTTTCCTGAAGGCACAACGGTTTATAGAGGAGCTGAAGATTCACCCAAAAACCGGGACAGGTCACCCTGAACCACTACGAGGAGACAGATCTGGACAATGGAGCCGACAGATTACGAAAAAACACAGGATGATTTACGAAATCAAAGAAAAGGAGATAATGGTGCTCGTTATAACAGCTTATGGGCACTATGGAGACAAGTAACGATTCCTCGCACTTTAAAAAACACAACGAAACCCTTGGCAGTTTCGCTTTTTTGTTTTACCTTTGCATCGCCCTTCTGAATGGAGGGGCACGACATATTGAATAATTAGCATTACTATTATTTCGCGTTTACCGAAAACCCTGCAAGATTTACGGAGATAAAACACAGAAATAATAAGTGAAGGTTTGTCTGTAAGAAGACCGACTTTTGCCCATAATAAAAGCAATGCTCGTACCTACGGGTGTGAGTACTTATATGGGCAGAAGGTCTCCTTGCAGGGTTGCCTTTGGTAAGCGCGATAAGGAAAACACCTTCCTTTTTGCGCTTGCGGATAATAGAATTGCTCAAAACTATTATCCAAAAATGGCAAATAAGAATTTCAGAGATGCACGAGGAGCAAAGAAAGACGAGTTCTATACTCAACTTGCAGATATAGAGAAAGAACTTCGTTATTACAAAGACTATTTTCGCGGTAAGATCGTATTGTGTAATTGTGATGACCCACGTGTAAGCAATTTTTTTCGCTATTTTAGCTATAATTTTGAACATTTAGGATTGAAAAAACTCATCACAACTTGCTACAAAAACCAAAATCGCGATTTTTTTAGCAAAAATGATTCTGAGCATGCCATCTGGCTGGAGTATTTCGGCGACCGCAATGGCAATCGTGTGCCCGACCCTGAGGAAATTGGTATTCACCATTTCAAAGGTGACGGTGATTTTCGGTCGCAAGAATGCATCGAACTGCTCAAGGAAGCAGATGTTGTTGTCACCAATCCTCCCTTTTCCTTATTTCGTGAATATGTAACACAACTGATGGCTTATGAAAAGAAGTTTTTAATAATAGGGAACACGGGGGCTGCTACCTACGAAGACATATTTCCGTATATTAAAGAGGATAAAATGTGGATTGGTGTTACGAACTACAATGTTGGCATGATGTTTATGCTACCTGATAATTATACACGGTATCATCACATTGATGACAATGGAAAGAAAATTGGAAGGGTTTCTACTTCTTGCTGGTGGACAAATATTGAGAATAAAAGAAGAGCAGAGGAAGTCGTTTTATACAAAACATATAACGAGGCGGATTATCCGAAATTCGATACCTTCGATGCCATAAACATCAATAATTATAAGGATATGCCGATGGATTATTATGGAATAATGGGAGTTCCAATGACGTTTTTGGGGCACTATAACCCCAAACAATTTGAAATTGTTGGAAAATTGAATCATAACAGGCCACAATCTTATGACTATGGAAAATCCATCGTTAATGGAAAAGAATTATATGCACGATTACTAATCCGTCGTCGTCAGGTTAAATCTCCTGAAATCATACCATATCAACCATTCGAGGCTCCAATTTTGATCGCTGCGGAAGATTTAAAAACACCCGAACAATCATAAAAAGTCATGCAAATCGAACTTCAAAAAATCACCGTCCGCGACCTCACCGCAGGCTACGAGGACAACGAGGAACAGGGCGTTCGCGGCTACGGCGGCAGGCTCGACATTCGCCCGCCCTATCAGCGCGAATTCATCTACGACGAAAAGAAACGCGCCGCAGTGATTACGACTATCAAGCGCGGCTTCCCGCTCAACGTAATGTACTGGGCCACACGCGACAACGACGCCGAAGTGCCCTTCGAAGTGATGGACGGACAGCAACGCACCATCTCAATTTGTCAGTACGTGAACGGCGATTTCTCCTATGATTTCCAATATTTCCACAACCTGACAGATACTGAGAAAGAGCAAATTCTCAACTATGAACTGATGGTTTACGTCTGTTCGGGCACCGACAAGGACAAACTCGGCTGGTTTCAGACCATCAACATCGCCGGCGAAAGGCTCACCGAGCAGGAGCTGCGCAATGCCGTGTATGCAGGACCTTTTGTAAGCGACGCGAAACGCTATTTCTCGAAATCGAACTGTGCCGCGTGGAATATGGGAAAGCATCTGATGAACGGTTCACCCATCCGTCAGGACTATCTCGAAACAGCCATCAAGTGGATTGCCAACGCACAGAGCACGCCTGCCAGCCGCGTGACCATCGAGGGCTACATGGCGAAACACCAGCACGACCCGAATGCCACGCAGTTGTGGCAGCATTTCTCGGCGATTATGACGTGGGTGGCTGCAACTTACGACATCGGCAGGCGCAGGCAAATTATGAAGGGTGTAGATTGGGGTTCGCTCTACGACCGCTTCCACGAACAAGTCTTGGACAAGGCCCAACTTGATGCTGAAATCGGCAGGCTCATCATCGACAGCGAAGTGCAGAACAAAAAGGGCATCTGCTCGTTTGTGCTCACGCGCGACGAGCGCGACCTCGGCCTCCGTGCCTTCCCTGACGACATCAAGCTGGCGGTTTACGAAAAGCAAAATGGCGTGTGCCCGCTTTGCGGCGAACATTTTGAAATCGAGCAAATGGAAGGCGACCACATCACACCGTGGCGCGACGGCGGAAAAACCGTTGTGGAGAATTGCCAAATGCTCTGTCGCGACTGCAACCGGAGAAAGGGTGCGCGGTAAGTTGCTAAAGTGATTATTATGTTCCCAAGAAGCGAAACTTTCACGGGTTTCGCTTCTTTCTTTTTCCAAAGTTTTGCCAATATCATTTTTTTTTCATACCTTTGCAGCCGAATTTCAAATAAGGGATAATTTATGAGTGTCTATAAGGTTGCGATGGTTGTCATTTTTACGATAGGACTGATTTTGACCATCTCCGAAAGGTATCATTTTGAAAGAAATAAGAAAGAATATGACAAAAAATACATTTCGCTCTTTCGCAGACATAATGTGACGATGCTTTTATTGTATATAGCTTTGTTGATATACGCAGTTGAAGAAATTTTAAACAAAATGACTATATGAGCAAACAAACCGAAAAAATCAAAGAATTGGTCGCCAAGCGCGAACAAGCTCGGCTGGGCGGTGGCGAGAAAGCCATCGAAAAGCAACACCAGCGCGGTAAATACACGGCCCGCGAGCGCATCGAAATGCTCGTGGACGAGGGTAGTTTCGAGGAATACGATATGTTCAAGCTCCACCGCTGCCACAATTTCGGCATGGAGAAGAAGCAGTTCCTCGGCGACGGCGTGGTGGTCGGCTCGGCCACGATCGACGGTCGCCTCGTCTATGTGTCGGCGCAGGATTTCACCGTCAATGGCGGCTCGCTGTCGGAAACGATGTCGCAGAAAATCTGTAAAGTGATGGATATGGCCGTGCAAAACGGTGCTCCGATGATTTGCATGAACGACTCGGGCGGCGCGCGCATCCAGGAAGGCATTTGCTCGCTGGCCGGTTATGGCGAAATTTTCGAGCGAAACATCCTTGCCAGTGGCGTGATTCCGCAGATTTCGGCCATCATGGGCCCGTGTGCCGGCGGTGCGGTCTATTCCCCTGCCCTCACCGACTTCATCCTGATGATGGAAAACACGTCGTATATGTTCCTGACGGGTCCGGCGGTGGTGAAAACCGTGACGGGCGAGGACGTAGATGCCGAAAGCCTCGGCGGAGCCAGTGTCCACGCCTCGAAGAGCGGCGTGACCTCGTTTACGGCCAAGACCGAGGAAGAGGCAATGGCGATGATCAAGACGCTGCTCTCGTACATCCCCTCGAACAATATGGAAGAGGCTCCGCGCGTGGAGTGCAACGACCCCATCGACCGCAAGGAAGACCTGCTCAACGAGATTATTCCCGACGACCCGAACAAGGCCTATGACATGTATAAGGTCATCACGGCCATCACCGACAACGGCGAGTTTTTCGAGGTGCAGCCGAAATTTGCGAAGAACATCATCGTGGGTTTCGCCCGTTTCAACGGACAGAGCGTGGGCATCGTGGCCAACCAG
>DFHC01000122.1:0-5488 GCA_002372575.1 bacterium UBA3734
TGGACGAGCCCACCAACCACCTTGACATCGAGTCCATCCAGTGGTTAGAGCAGTTCCTCGCTCGCAGTCAGAGCGCCGTGCTGCTGGTCAGCCACGACCGTGCCTTCTTAGACCATGCCACCAACCGTACCATCGAAATCACCTTGGGACGAATATATGACTACAGCGTCCCTTATTCGCAATTTGTGACACTCCGCCAAGAACGCCACGACCAACAGGTGAGAGCCTACCTCAACCAGCAGAAGATGATTGAGGAAACCGAGGCTTTTATTGAGCGTTTTCGTTACAAAGCCACCAAGGCCGTGCAGGTGCAATCGCGTATCAAGCAGTTAGACAAGTTGGAGCGATTGGAAGTGGACATGGAAGACACCTCACGGCTGAATCTCAAGTTCCCGCCTGCTCCGCGAAGCGGTGATTTTCCCGTCATCGTCGAAGACCTGCGCAAAGACTTTGGCTCCAAGACCGTCTTTCACGATGTCACGCTGACCATTCGTCGCGGCGAGAAAGTGGCGTTTGTAGGCAAGAACGGCGAAGGCAAGACCACCTTGGTGCGCTGTATCATGGGGCAGTTGGACTTTTTTGGCACGCTCAAGATAGGGCACAATGTGCGCATCGGCTACTTTGCGCAGAACCAGGCCTCGCTGTTGGACGAACAAAAGACCGTGTTTGAGACCATAGACTATGTAGCCACCGGAGACATACGCACTCGCATACGCGACATACTGGGTGCTTTCATGTTCGGGGGCGAAGCCTCGGACAAGAAAGTCAAGGTACTCAGCGGAGGCGAACGCAGCCGTTTAGCCATGATCCGCCTGCTGCTGGAACCCTGCAACCTGCTCATTCTGGACGAACCGACCAATCACCTCGACATGCAGTCCAAGGATGTGCTCAAAGCCGCACTGAAAGACTTTGACGGTACGCTCATCTGCGTGAGCCATGACCGCGATTTTCTGGACGGGTTGGTGGACAAAGTCTATGAGTTTGGCGGCGGACGCGTCCGTGAGCACCTCGGGGGAATTTACGATTGGTTAGCCTCACCCCCTACCCCCCTCTCCAAAGGGCGAGGGGGAACACCCTCTGAAATGACTATCGACGAGCGGCTCAACCTCAGTTCAAAAGCCTCCCCCAGTGGGGGGAGGTTGGAGGGGGCATCAAAAGCCTCCACTCGGGGAGGTTTGGAGGGATGGGGTGGAAAGGAAGCCTCCCCCAGTGGGGGGAGGTTGGAGGGGGCCTCCTACGCCGAGCAAAAAGAGCAACAGCGCCGGCTGCGCAAGGCCGAGAACGCCGTGAAGGCCTGCGAAGAGAAAATTGCGAAGCTCGAGGCTCGCATCAAGGAAATGGACGCGATTCTGATTCTGCCCGAACACGCCTCCGACATGCAGCTCGTCAACGAATATGCCGAAACCATGCGCCAGCTCGACGAGGAAAACGAACGCTGGATGACGCTCTCGGAGGCGTTGGAGGCATTGAAATCGACCTCAAACTAAAAAAATATATACGAAAATGAGAAAATTACTGACACTCTTTTGCCTGATGGCAGTTGCCACGGCTGTTTGGGCCGAAAACCAAGGCGACGACGGCTACACGCTCGTCTTCAGTGACGAATTCGACCAAGCCGACGGCTCGCTGCCCGATGCGACGAAATGGGTGGCATCGACGCGGCGCAGCTCCACGTGGAACCGCTGGATCAGCTCTTCGCCCGAAGTGGCCCACATCCGCGACGGGGCACTGGTTTGCCGCGCCATTCCCAACCCCGACACCTCGACCGACAACGTGCCGATGATTACGGGCGCAATGGAGACGAAAGGCCGCTTCTCGTTCACCTACGGAAAGGTGGAAGTGCGCTTGAAAACGAACCGCCACAAGGGGAATTTCCCCGCCGCGTGGATGATGCCGCAGCCGCCTGCCGACTCGTGGCCCGCGGGTGGCGAAATCGACATTTTCGAGTCGATTGATGCCCAAAACACGGCCTACCACACGATTCACACGCACTGGACCTATACGCTCGGATACAAAAACTACCCGAAATCGTCGTTCAGCGAGTGGATGGACGTGGAAAACTGGCACGTCTATGGCCTCATCTGGGAGCCCGAACGGCTCGTGTGGACGGTGGACGGCAACGAAGTGGGCCGCTACGAGAAGTCCACCATACAGGATTATCTCGACAACGGACAATGGCCTTTCGACCACGCCTTCTACCTCATTCTCAACCAGAGCGTGGGCAACGGTTCGTGGGCGGCCAATGCCGACACGGAATATACCTACGAGACGCATTTCGACTATGTCCGCGTGTATCAGAAGGCGACTTCCGGCATCGACAATCTCCGTTGGGAGGGTTCGGCCTCGCAGAAGCTGTTCGACTTGCAGGGGCGCGAAGTGGGTAGCGTGCAGGACTTTTCCGCCGACACTTCGACGCTGACGAAGGGCATCTACGTGGTAAACCATCGGAAATTCGTCGTGAAATAAATTTTTTGCCTCTAAGCGTGTAATAATTTCGTTGTGAGCAGGTCTTATTGACGGATATGACAGACAGGGAACTGGTCAACGAAGTGTTGCACGAGCATCGGCCGCAAGCCTTTGCGCAGATCGTGAGCCGCTATTCGGGAATGGTATTCTCGAAGGCGCTGGGCATGGTGAAGCGCGAGGAACTGGCCAAGGAAGTGGCGCAGCAGACGTTTGTCAAGGCCTATGAGCGGCTCGCCTACTGGCGTTCCGACAAGCTCGGGCCGTGGCTCGTCACCATCGCGATGCACACGGCGCTGAACGAGCTGGAGCGTGAGCGCAGAAGCCGTCGGGTTGTTGTTCTGGAAGACGAATACGACGAGCGGCGCGAGGAACTTCTGCAGCTGATGGAGCAGGCCATCGCCACACTGCCTGAGCAAGACCAGAGAATCATCCGGCTGCACTATTTCGAGCAGCAGAAAACCGAAGAAATCGCCCGCCAGACGGGGCTTTCGCAGTCGAACGTCTTGGTGCGGTTGCATCGCATTCGGGAGCGCTTGAGGCGGGAGATAAGCATCCGCAACTGAAATCATCATCAATTGGGCATAACAGACTTGACAGGAGGAAAAATTGTATGGAAGAAAAGAATGTGAATTTGACGGAACAGCAGCTCGACGATTTGATTCGCCAGTCGTTTGAGCGCGAGGATATTGCCCGCGAAATCAGCGTGGCGGTGATGAAAGACCTGCGTCGTGCGTCGCGTCGTGCGTGGCTGCGGCGATGGGGCAGGGCAGTGGCCTTTTCGTTCGGACTGCCGTTTGTGTTGCTCGCGTTCGGATGGCTGCTGTGGCCGTTTCTGGTGGAGCAGGTGGAGCGCGGATCCTACATCGGCCTGTGTCTTGTGTTCCCCATTGCGGCCATGCTCTGGTGGGTGCATCGCGCCGTGCAGAATTTTTCTTTCGAGAAAGTGTAATAATCCGTTGGCGTGGCGGTCTTATCAGTGAGAATGTTTTTGGTTATTAACGTATTAAAAATTAAAATTTATGGAACCAATTCAATTTGAAGGCCTCGTGGCCATTATCCTTTCCCTGGGCATTCCCATCGTGGCGATTGTCAGCGGAGTAGTTTCGTCGGTGAAAAAGAAGAAACTCGAAACCGAGTTGCGCCGTGTGATTGTAGAAAACCACACCGACCTCGAAACGGCGAAAGCACTCATCGCCGAGCCTAACAAGAAGATTGGCAATTCTGGGACACTTCGCGGTGCGTGCGCCCTCATCGGCCTCGGCTTTGGCGCAATCGCAAGCATCTTGCTCGGTTTGCCGCTGAACGGCTCTAAAGGAATTTATTTCTGGATTCTCCTCGCCTTCGGTGTCGGCCTCGGTCTGCTCGTGTCGTTCATCGTCGAGCAGAAGCTGAAAAAGCAGGAGCCAACCCCCGAAGAACAGTAAAACGCCAGATTCTCTCTCTTCGTTTTTGGTGAAATCTCCGTCGTGCGTCCGAGGGATGCGGGGCGGAGATTTGCGTTTTGTCGCGATGCTTGTCGGCAAAAATACGGAAAATATCTGAGGAAATCAAATTATTTGTTGTAACTTTGTGGCCGAAATCAAATATTTTTACAATAACAACTAAAACCTACAGGAAAAATGAAAATGAGTAAAATGATTCCGATGGCTCTGATGCTGGCGCTGCCCGTGGCAGGAATGGCACAGAACAAGTCGGGGCTCAAGATGGAAAATCTTGACCGCACCGTGAAGCCCGCAGAGGACTTCTACATGTTTGCAACTGGTGGCTGGCAGAAGAACAACCCGCTGCCCGCTGCTTTCTCGCGTTTCGGCAGCTTCGACCAGCTGCAAGAGGACAACAACAAGCGCATCAACACGATTCTCGACGAGCTGCAGAAAAAGTCGTTTGCCGAGGGCACGAACGAGCGCAAACTCTCTGACTTCTACAAGCTGGCGATGGATGCCGACCGCCGTAACCGCGAGGGCATCGCACCCGTGAAGCCGCTGCTCGACGAGATGGAGGCCGCCAAGACGAAGGACGCGCTCGCGAAAATACAGCTGAAATACGCTGCCAAGGGCTATGGCGTGCCTTTTGGCTACGGATTTGGAGCCGACGAGAAGAACGTCACGATGAACATTCTGAACATCAACCAGGGCGGCCTGACGCTGGGGCAGAAAGACTATTATCTGAACAACGACGAGGCCACCGTGAAAATCCGCGAGGCCTACAAGCAGCACATTGCCCGCATGTTCCAGCTCTTCGGATTCACGAAAGAGCAGGCCGAGGCCAAGCGCGACGCCGTGTTCCGCTTCGAGACCTCGCTGGCGCTGATTTCCAAGAGCCGCACCGAGCTGCGCGACCCGCAGGCCAACTACAACAAGATGACGCTGGCCGAGGTGAAGGCGCTGCTGCCCAACTTCCCGTTTGAGCAAATGGCCAACGCCGAGGGCATCAAGAGCGAGTATATGCAGGAAATCATCGTCGGACAGCCCAAGTTCATCGAAGGAGCCGACAAGCTGATGGCCGCCATGACCGCCGACGACCTGCGCGCCTACATGGAGTGGGACGTGATTTCGGGAGCCGCCGGACTGCTCACCGACGAGATTCGCGAGGCCAACTTCGACTTCTTCGGCAAGACGATGACGGGCCGCAAAGAGGACTATCCGCTCTGGAAGCGCGCCACGAACCAAGTGCAGGGCGCAATGGGCGAGGCCCTCGGCAAGATGTATTGCGACCGCTACTTCCCTGCCACCTCGAAAAAGCAGATGGAAACGCTCGTGAAGAACCTGCAAGTGGCCCTCGGCGAGCGCATCGACGCGCAGAAATGGATGGGCGACTCCACGAAGCAGAACGCCCACAAGAAACTCTCCACGTTCTACGTGAAAATCGGCTATCCCGACAAGTGGACCGACTACTCGAAACTGCAAATCGACCCCTCGAAGTCGTTCTATGAGAATATGCAGGCCGTGCGCACGTGGCGCAACCAGAAGCACATCAACGAGAAGGCCGGAAAGCCCGTCGATCGCGACGAGTGGTTCATGAC
>DFHC01000122.1:5573-8127 GCA_002372575.1 bacterium UBA3734
CTACTACAACCCCACGACCAACGAAATCTGCTTCCCCGCAGGCATCCTGCAATACCCCTTCTTCGACCCGAAGGCCGACGAAGCCTTCAACTACGGAGCCATCGGCGTGGTCATCGGCCATGAGATGACGCACGGATTCGACGACCAAGGCCGCCAGTTCGACGCCACGGGCAACATGCACGACTGGTGGACGGCAGCCGATGCCGCTGGATTCAACGAGCGCGCCGATATGTACGACCGCTTCTTCTCGGCCATCGAGGTGCTGCCCGGCCTGCAGGCCAACGGACGCCTGACGCTCGGCGAGAACCTTGCCGACCACGGCGGACTGCAGCTCGCGTGGTATGCCTACAAGAACGCCACGGCCAAGAAGCCGCTCAAGACGAAAGACGGCTTTACTGCCGACCAGCGCTTCTTCATCGCCTACGCCGGTGTGTGGGGACAGAACATCACCGAGGAGGAAATTCGCAACCGCACGAAGAGCGACCCGCACTCGCTCGGCGAATGGCGCGTGAACGGAGCCCTGCCGCACATCGACATGTGGTACGAGGCCTTCGGCGTGAAGCCCGGCGACAAGATGTACCTGCCGAAGGAAGAGCGCCTGGACCTGTGGTAATTCCCCATAAACGGATGAAGGATTACGGATGAAGTGAAGTCCTGAGTCTTTCTCCCCGAACAAAAAAATGTCCGAATCGTTTTGCGGTTCGGGCATTTTTTCGTATCTTTGCAAGTGGAATGCAAAAAACTATAAAACAATGGCAACAACTTTAACTCCTTCACACCCAGTCCAGATGATTGTAACACTGGAAGACAAAACGAGGGTAGCCGACATTAAGAAAACGCTGAGGCTGATACGAGGTGTCGCATCGGTGCGAATGGCACGTGTCAAAGACGACAACCAGATTTCGCCGTCGTTATACATGCGGATGAAAAAGGCACGCAGAGAATACGCCGATGGCGAAACCATTTCGTGCAGTACGCCAGAAGAAATGCAGAAATACTTCGACAGCCTATGAGATACAGGGTTGAGTATTCAAAAGATGCCGACAAGACGCTTCGGAAATGGAAGAAGTCTAATCCCCGCTTGTTCAAGAAGGCCGTAAAAGTTCTTTTAGACATCATGGAGCATCCACGGACGGGAATCGGTCATCCCGAGGCATTGGTGGGAGGAAACGACATGACCTATTCGCGCCGCATCACGGCTCACGACCGAATTATCTACGACATATACGACGACCGTGTAACCGTACTGATTATCCAAGCCGAGGAACATTATAACGACAAATAGTTTGCCAACAAACCTGAATAAACCTGCATTATATTTTTTTCCGAAATTATTCAACATTCAACCATCAACCCTCAAAATTCAAACTGCCTATGACATAAAAACATAAGGCATCCTGAAAACAACGATAGTTTCTTCCCGAAAACAAAAAAATGTCCGAATCGTTTTGCGGTTCGGGCATTTTTTCGTATCTTTGCAATCGAACCATAAAAAAAAAGGCAACCATATACAATTAGACCCTAACAAATGAGCAGTCATTGATTTGGCTGTTCTTTTAGTTTATCAAATTCATCAGCCTTTTCCACAAGTCCTTTGATATAGGATTTTATATGGTTTTCTGTTGTATTGAAATATTCGTATTCAAATACTTCAAACGTTTCGTATGTTTCTGTTCGTTCAGTAAGTATGGCAACATATGCAACTTGAAAATACGGCTCTTTTCTCTTGTAGTATATTCTTATTTCTCTACATCCATTTGCATATTCAAGTAACTGCCCATATTCATCATCTGATATGGGTATATTTTGTGAGTTGAAAACACCTATACATTTCATCGTGAAGAGATATTTATTAATAAATTCGATGCAAAGTTATGAATATTTTCGAAAACTTCAATAAAGCAAAGCAAAAATTTGGAGAAAATCTTGCAAGACAAGCAATCGAATCTAAAATTCCAAACCAATTTGTATATGCTGCTTGTAAGTTTAATGTTGAGAATGGTACGCCTTTCAATGATTTATATCTCTTATTTTCTCAATGGACTACATATGTTGTTTCAAAAAACACAAACATAAATGTTGATGTTCTTGATTACAACACTTTTTGGAAAACAATACAAGACTATAAGAAGCAATATGGAGAAGAAGGTAAGGTATATGATGACGGTACTGTGTCAATAACACACATATCTTCCTTGGAACAGATGAAGAAATTACCAATAAAGAATTTGTGGTGTATTAGAAGAGAAAAGCATTGGAATGAGTACCAGGAGAATGGCGCAAGATTCTACCTAATAACAAACAACAACTATTCTGATGAAAGCAATTGTAGATATGTTATGGTTGAAATGTATGCTAATGGAGAAATAGGTTATTGGTCAACAGATAATGAACTTATAGATGCAGAAGGTAGTACAAAGAGATTACCACCATTGGCTGAATATCAAAAGACATTAGGTGATGCTTTGCAAAAGATACAAGAATCACAAAGAAAAATAACAGAAAATAAACAATATAAAACAAAGGCAATAACATAGAAGTTGACCCAAATATC
>DFHC01000054.1 GCA_002372575.1 bacterium UBA3734
GTGGCGTAAAAGAAATGTCTGAACATCAGCGAATTATCTGAATTGGTTTTATCTAATCCGTTTTTATCCGCAAAGGCCATTTCGGAAAAGACTTCGGAAAAGATGTCGGAAAAGATGTCGGAAAAGATGTCGGAAAAGGAAGGCGTAAATGAACGAACCATTGAAAGAGATATGGCCAAGTTAAAGAAGCTTGGTATCTTGACTCGTGAAGGTGGTCGCAAGGAAGGTAAATGGGTTATTTCTGAAAGAGTTGCGAGCCACAAAATGATTTATGAAAAAAACAAAATGAATAAATCGAGAGAAGAAATCTTGTAAAAACTAACAAAATAGAAACGATGAAAAAAATCCTAATCCTAAACGGCCCGAACCTGAATCTTCTGGGCCGACGCGAACCCAACATCTACGGCGGACAGAGCTTTGAGCAGTTCTTGCAGCAGCTGCGCAATCGCTATGCCGACGTGGCCGAAATCGACTATTTCCAGAGCAACTGCGAGGGCACGCTCATCGACAAGATGCAGGAGGTGGGACTCGGAGCGGTCGATGCCATTGTGCTCAACGCCGGTGCCTACACCCACACAAGCATTGCGCTGGCCGACTGCATCCGCGCGCTGGCCGTGCCCGTCGTCGAGGTACACATCTCTAATGTTTACGCCCGCGAGGAGTTCCGCCATCGTTCGATGATTGCGGCGGCCTGCCGAGGCACGGTGTGCGGATTCGGCCTTGAGAGCTACCGCTTGGCTGTGGAGGCAGTGGTATAAAAAGCCTCTCCCCCCGCCCTCTCCAACTGGAGAGGGAGCCTCCTTCGGAGAGAAGAACGTGAAGTGAGGAGTGTGGAGTGAGAACTCCTAAAATCGTCCAATCGTGAAATTGTAAATTTGAAAGACTACATTCTTAGCCATTCTGAGCCAGAGCCCGAGTATTTACACCAGCTTTGGCGGGCGACGCATCTGCACACGCTCCACGGCCACATGGTCAGTGGTCACCTGCAGGGCAGGCTGCTGAAAATGCTCGTGGAGATGATTAAGCCCCGAAACGTGCTGGAAATCGGCACGTTTAGCGGCTATTCGGCCCTTTGCATTGCCGAGGGACTCGAAAACATCGCCTCGACCATCGCCGATGCCCACCTCTGGACCTTCGACATCAACGATGAAATGGAGGATTTTACGCGAAAATGGCTCGAAAATTCGCCTTACAACCATCGGATTTCCTTCCTCGTCGGCGATGCCGTCACCGAGGCTCCTAAGCTCGGCATTGACTTCGACCTCATCTTCCTCGATAGCGACAAACGCAGCTATGTCGAGACCTACGAGGCTGTGCTGCCGCTATTGAAAAACGGCGCTTTTCTCATTGCCGACAACACGCTTTGGGACGGCCACGTCACCGACCCCAACTACGACCGCGACCACCAGACGCAGGGCATCCGCCGATTCAATGACCACGTGGCCGCCGACCCGCGCACGGAGCAGGTCATTTTGCCTCTGCGCGACGGGCTGACGCTGATGAGGAAGGTTGAGGGATTGGAAAAACGGAAGGATTAAAGATTCGAAGGGTTCAGCTGACGGGCAAATTCCCAAATAACGATGCCAGCAGCGACAGAGACGTTTAGTGAGTGCTTGGTGCCGAACTGCGGAATCTCAAGACAGCCGTCGCAGCGGTCGATGACAGACTGGTGGACACCCTTCACTTCGTTGCCGAGGACGATGGCCCAGCCGAGGCTCCCTTCTGGGGAAGGTTGGAGGGGACTGAAAGGCAACATCGTTGCTCCCTCGGCCTGTTCTACGGCATAGACGCTATAGCCTTGTTTTTTCAATTCGACAACGGCTTGGTCGGCGGTTTCAAAATAGTGCCAATCAACAGAATCTTCGGCTCCAAGCGCCGTTTTATGGATTTCGTTGTGGGGTGGTGTGGCAGTGATACCGCAGAGATAGACCGCTTCCACGCGAAAGGCGTCGCAGGTGCGAAACACCGACCCCACGTTATAGAGCGAGCGTACGTCGTCGAGCACCACCACGAGCGGCAGTTTCTTGGCCTTGCGGAATTCATCCACCGTGAGGCGATTCATTTCGAGAATATGGAGTTTGCGCATTTTTTGAAAGGGGAGTGAAGGGGGATTTATTCTAAGGAAGATTCTTTTAGGGCGTAGAGGCGAATCTGCTTCACCATCGCCAGAAGGCCGTTGGCACGCGTGGGCGAGAGGTGCTCGTGCAGTCCGATGCGGTCGATGAAATAGAGGTCGGCATTGAGAATTTCTTGTGCCGGCTGGTCGTTGAGCACGCGCAACAGCAGGGCTATGATGCCTTTCACGATAAGCGCGTCGCTGTCGGCTTGCAAGTGTAGCACTTTCTCGTTCCCTGTTTCTCGTTCCTCGTTCCTCGTTTCACAATGCACCCACACCCTGCTTTGGCATCCGTCGATGAGGTTTTGTTCGGTTTTGTAGCGCTCGTCGAGCGGCTCGAGTTCGTTGCCCAGGTCGATGAGCATTTGGTATTTGTCCATCCAGTCGTCGAAGACCGAAAACTCTTCAACAACTTCGTTTTGTAATTCATTAATGGTCATCATCGTCAAAGTTTTTTACTTTTTTCCCTGCAAAGGTACAACAAATTTCAAAAAGGTTGAAAAGTTGCGTAGTTTTTTATTTATTTTGTGCGTCTAATGGGTAAAAAAACGTTCTGAACCAATCAAAAAACGAGACAATGACGACTATTGAACGACAATTTGCACAAACCGTCAGGGAACACAAGAGCACGATTTACACCGTGTGCTATATGTTCTCGAAAGATGCCGACGAGGTCAGCGACCTGTTCCAAGAAGTACTAGTCAATCTTTGGAAAGGCTTTGAGGGCTTCGAGCATCGCTCAGACATCAAAACGTGGATCTACCGCGTCGCACTCAACACCTGCATCTCGCTCGACAGGAAGAAGCGGCGGCGCTCGGCAGAAGTCCGCCTGACGATGGACATCAACCTCTTCGAGGACCGCGACGAAGACACGCGACAAGTCGATTTGCTTCACAAGCGCATCTCGAAGTTGCAACCCTTCGACCGCGCCATCGTCTTGCTGTGGCTCGAAAACCTCTCTTACGAGGAAATCGGCCAGATTGTCGGCATCACTGCCAAGAACGTCAGCGTCCGCTTGTTCAGAATCCGTGAGCAGTTAAAACAAATGTCTAACGATTAAATTCTTACCCAAAATGAACTCAACGAACAACTTTGAAATGGACGAAATGCGCCAGCAGATGGAAACACTGAAGAAAAAACTGGACGCGCAGGAAATCGTGAACGACCGATTGATGCGCCGTTCAATGAAATCGACCGCGAACAAAATCGTACAACGCCACAATGTCGTAATGGCAGCCGGTATCCTGATGATTCCCTTTGGCTACTTCTCTTTCGTGATGGCTGGCGGTCTGAGCATCCCGTTTTGGATTGCCACCTGCATTTTTATGGTTCTTAGTGCGGCAGCAACCTATTACATTGGTTTCGACCTCCGCGATTCACGGCTGATGCAAGGCAAGTTGTTGGAAGTACGTCGGAAGGTGGCACGTGCCAAGAAGCTCGAAAATCAATGGCTTTTCATCTCGATTCCCTTGGTGATTTTGTGGCTTGCGTGGTTCGTCTATGAGGCGATGCTGCAAAATGTCGATGGAAACAGAAGTGGCTATGGATTGTTGGTTGGCGGAGCCATCGGCGGCATTATCGGCCTCATCATCGGCTTCAGCCTCCACTTCAAGACCCAACGCCAATATCAGGAAATCATCGACCAAATCGAGGATTTAACCGAGGAATAACGCCAGCTTTCGACGAAAAAAAGCATCCGCGCAGGTTTGTGCGGATGCTTTTTTTGTTATAAAAAGATGTCGATTATTCAGCTTTGACAATCTTGAAAAGTTTGTCGGTGGGCCGAACTTTTTCGGGTACACGGATAGCGGCGAGTTGATGCTGTTGGGCGGCATCGACGCTGACTTCCGCCACGCCAATCCGCGAGAAATATTTGGATTATATTTTTATTTCTCTATGATGGTTTATCATTGACATCCATTTGTCTATCCATCCTGCCAAAGGGGCAGGACTGCTCAACAGGCCGCTATTATATTGGAAATTCAGCATAGAGAATCGAATACGATATGGAGGGGCGTATTTCTTGTTATACTCAGACAGACTGTTGCCGCTGATGTTTTCCTCTGCCTTCACCTCAATGGGGATAATCTTGTCGTCCCATTGTATGACAAATTCTACCTCTGCTGTTCCTCGCGAAGTCCAATAATAGGGCGTTTGGTCATCCAGCAAGGGCTTAACCGACTGGAGTACAGCATTTTCAGCCATCGCTCCCTTAAACTCTGTGTAATTGGCGATTGGGTCAGTGACAACGGTTGCAGGCAGATGTGCCAAACGGCGGAGCAGCCCACAATCACAGGCATACACCTTGAAGGCATCTGTCTCTTCGTAGGCCGATAATGGCATACCTGGTTTGCTGATGCTGAAGACGCGATAAATCATCCCTGCATCCTCCAACCACATCAGCGCATCTTCATAATCTTTGGAACGGGCTCCGCTCTTTATTACCTTATAGATGAATTTCCTGTTTTCTTTCGACAACTGGGCTGGCAGCGAGTGCCAAATGGCATGAATACGAGGAATCTCACGTGGTTCGGCATATTTGGCAAAATCCAATTCGTAGAGGTCGAGAATGCCTTGAAGTGTTGATTCAACCTCGCCAATGCCCTTGTTTTCAAGCAGGGCGACGACGGCTTCAGGCATACCGCCGGAGACTTGATAGCGCCGATATTCCGTGCGCAGCTTGTTCATGATGATTTCTGGCAGATGGCGAAATTCATCAAGAGCATCTATATATTCAAAGGTACGCGTGTCGCTTGCATGAAGGAACTCTTTGAAGGTGATGGGGTACATGTTGATAATCTTCACTTTTCCGACAGGTACTGTCATCCTGCGCTTCCTGACGGCTACGCCCAACAACGAACCTGCAGCAATGATGTGATACTGTGGAGCCTCATCGCGAAAATATTTCAGACTGTTGAGCGCCTCTTCGCACTCCTGTATCTCGTCGAAAATCATCAATGTCTCACCTGCGATAATGGGTTGGTCGCAGTAAAGTGTCAATTCTTTGACAAGACGCTCAGGATCCTTTGAGGTCTGAAATACGGACTTCAGCTCCTGTTGCCTGTCGAAATCAAACTTGACACAATATTTGAAACACTCTTTGCCGAATGTCTCCATTGCCCACGTCTTGCCTATCTGACGTGCACCTCGTAGTAGAATGGGCTTCCTATCTGGTGCCTCTTTCCATACCTTGAACTGGTTGATGATGTCTCTTTCTATTCTCATAAATTACGCTCGAAAGTTCGATTTTGTGTATGATTAATACACTTTTTCTAACTTTCCGATGCAAAATTACGCATTTTTTTGTAAAATGCAAAGAAAAACGACAAAAATAATACTATAAATTATTTCATTCAGCCTTGACAATCTTGAAAAGTTTGTCGCTCGGGCGAACTTTTTCGGGCACGCGGATGGCTGCCAGTTGATGCTGTTGTGCCGTAGGGGTGGGATGGCCGTCGTTGTCGTGGATTTCCTCGACATCTACCCAGAGCGCACCCGTCGTCGGCCCCGTAATCAAAAGGCGGTCGCCAACGGAGAACGTCGCCGCATCGACACTGACCTCTGCCACGCCGATGCGCGAAAAATATTTCGTGATGCGACCGACCAACTGCTTCCGCTCCGTGGCGTTCGAGCCGTAGTTCTTGTTCCATTCGCCCAGCCGCTGTCCGAGATAATATCCATCCCAAAAACCTCGATTGAAAACGGTTGCCAAACGCTCGTCCCACTCGTCTTTTCGCGCTTCAGAAAATGTCTTTTCTCCTCGTTCCTCGTTCCTCGCATCCTCCAACACGCTCTGAATCGCCTCTTTATACGCCTTCACCACGGTATAGACGTACTCCGGCCCGCGCGCACGACCCTCGATTTTGAACACGCGAACGCCTGCCGCCATCATCCGGTCGATGAAACGGATGGTTTTCAGGTCTTTCGGGCTCATCAAATATTGGTTGTCCACCTCGATTTCGTTGCCCGTCTCGGCATCGGTCAAGACATAGCTCCGACGGCAAATCTGAATGCACTCGCCGCGATTGGCCGAGCGGTTGGCATCGTGCAGGCTCATGTAGCATTTTCCGCTGACCGCCATACACAGCGCCCCGTGGCAGAACATTTCGATTCTGACCAGTTCGCCGCGCGGCCCGCGGATGTCTTGCTCCACGATTTGCCGATGGATTTCGGCCACTTGGTCGAGGTTCAATTCGCGCGCCAGCACCACCACGTCGGCAAACCGTGCGTAGAATTTCAGCGACTCGATGTTCGAGATGTTCAGCTGCGTGGAGAGATGCACTTCCACGCCCCGTTCCACGCAATATTGCATCACGGCCACGTCCGAGGCAATCACCGCCGAAATGCCTGCCTCGCGTGCCGCATCCACGATTTGGTGCATCGTCGGGAGGTCGCCATCGTAGATAATCGTGTTCACCGTCAGATAGGTTTTGATGCCTGCCTGGCGACACGTGTCGGCGATTTCACGCAGGTCGTCGAGCGTGAAATGATTGGCCGAGTGGCTGCGCATGTTCAGCTGTCCGATGCCGAAATACACGCTGTCGGCACCCGCCTTGACGGCTGCGGCCAGCGACTCGCGAGAGCCCACGGGCGCCATGACTTCAAAATCCTTAATACGATTCATTTTTCCTTGATGACCAGTGAAACAACGCTGCAAAGGTAGTGCAAAAAAAGGAATTTTGAGAGTTAAGAGAGGTTAATTCTTCCCTCTTTACGCAAGTTTTGGCTAATTTTGCACCTAAATTTCAAACGAGATGAGCCTGACAAGCATCATAAGCAAGGTTTTCGTGCCCCGCCAGAAAGCGCTGGAACGGCATCTGGGCGAGGGACTGGTACTGCAAGAAACGGTGCTGGACTATCTGTTGGAACGAGGCAGAAAGACGGAATACGGCCATCGTTTCGGCTTCGAGAACATCCGAAACTACGAGGACTTCGCCCGACGAGTGCCGCAAAACGACTACGACTCGCTGAAAGCCGACATCGACCGTATGCGCCGAGGCGAACGCGACGTGCTGTGGCCCGGAAAGACGAAATGGTATGCGAAGTCGAGCGGCACCACCAACGACAAGTCGAAGTT
>DFHC01000051.1 GCA_002372575.1 bacterium UBA3734
TAGAGAGCCTCTCTCTCCGCAAAACAGCGCAACAAGTTGAGAAACAACGAGTTGCGCTTTATTTTTACCGATTTCCAAACCTCTTCTTCAAACCCTCCCAAAAATGGGTTTTCTTGTGCAGTATTTTTAGGGAGATGAAGAAGCTGAGCAGGAAAAGGAAAGCACCCAGCGTCCAGTAGGGAACGCCCGTGAACAAGCGGGTGACGGCATAGGCCGCGATGCCGATGCTCATCTGCGACAAGAGCAAGACTACAAGGAACGGACGCAGTTGCACGCCGAATTTCAGTTTCGTATAAATCAGCACGAGCAGAATGTTGAACACGCCCGCAGCAAGAATGGCGACTCCCGTTCCCGTCAGGCCATCGTAGAGGTAGCCCAAAATGGTCAGACCGACCACAACGACATCGTAAACACCCTCTAAAAACAAGTATGAGAGCGATGCGCCCTTGGCCAGCGAAAGGTATTCCACCGACAGCGTGACAGCCCGCAGATAAAGCGAGAGCGACATGATGCGCATCATATCGACGACGGGCAGGAACTGGCCACTCGTGAGCAGTGGTAGTCCGATGGGGAGCAGGAACATGGCGGCGACAATGATGGGGGAAATCAAGAACAGCGACACCTCGGCCTGCTTGCTGATGAGGTCGTTGAAGCGGACAACATTGTTATTGACCGCCGACAGTCGCGGGAAATAGTCGCTTTCCATCGCCGAGAAAATCACGCCGGCATAGGTCATGGTCATCATGAAACCCACGTTGTAGAGGCCAACCTCGTGGAGCGACGCCACATTGTTCAGATAAGTGCGGATGGCAAAATCGGCTCCGCTACCGAAAATGCCTGCCAACGTGAAGGCCACACCAAGCCTCACCATGCCCATGCCCTCGCCCAGAATGCCGCGGGCGGAAGTGAGCCGAATCGGATAGAGCCTGTGGGAACGGCTGATGGTCAGCAGCATGGCCACCAACGCCGTCAGCAGCATGACGGGCACGATGCCGCTCTCGCCGAACAGGTAATAGACGGGAACGGCTATCAGCAGGGAAGCCAGCATATTATAGACCTGAATGACGGCAAGCGAACGCAGTTGCCGAGCACCTTTCAGAATGGCCGTTTCGCCACCTGTCACGGCCATCATGCCCACGAGCGGCGCCAGCACCATGAAGTGGAGCGTGTGGTCGCCCCATGTGAAGGTGAGCTGGCTCAGCATGGGACCGACGAGCATACACAGAAGCGTGCCCACCAAGCCCGTGAGCAGGCTCCATGCTCGCACAATCTTCACGAAATGGGCTATGCGCGCTTCGTCGCCAGAGTCGAAAAGTTCGGAAATGTTGCGCACGGCACTGAACGAAACACCCAGATTCGTGGCCTGGGAAATGAAATTGGCCGTGGTTTGAAAGAGCGACGCCAGCCCCATGCCACCAGGGCCGAGCAACAAGGCAACGATCTTCGTACGAACAAGGCCGATAAGAATATTCAGACCCTGCACGCCACCAAAAAGACTCGTATATTTCAGAATATGTCGGTAGCTATCGTTGTCGTACTCTTTCATATAAAACTTAAAAATAGAACGCAAAATTACAATTTTTATTGCTTTTCTGCAAATTATTTCTTATTTTTGCACCATGAAACTGTCAATCGTCATACCCGTTTACAACGTAGAACACACTTTGGAGAGGTGTGTGCAAAGCGTACTCAACCAGAAATTCCGCGACTATCAGCTGATTCTCGTCGATGACGGCTCTACCGACGGCAGCCGCGAAATCTGCCACCGACTCTCGCGACAGGAGCAGCGCATACAGGTGATTCACCAGAAAAACGCCGGACTGAGCGCGGCCCGCAACGCCGGAATCAAAAAGGCAAAGGGCGAATACATCACCTTCATCGACAGCGACGACTACATCGGTTCCGAAACGCTGAAACCGCTGATGGACGAACTGTCTATCCGCCACGACTACGACATTCTGGAGTATTCCGTCTATGAGCACTTCGGGCGACCCAAGCACATGCACGCGCTGCGCCTCGACCATCGCGAATACACCAACATGCACGAATACTGGTACGAGTGCGAGGCATACAAGCACACCTATTCGTGTAATAAAATCTATCGTCGTAGCCTGTTCTACGGCCTGGAGTTTCCCGTCGGAAAGAAATTTGAAGACGCCCATATGCTGCCGCAGCTGCTGGAACGCTGCCAGACCGTGGCCACAACCTCCGAGGGCTACTATTATTATTGCTACAACACGCGCGGAATCACCGCCAATGCCGACGGCCACGACCTCAACGACCTGCTGCAGGCCCACATCAAGGTGCTGCGCGACAGCACGCTGCTCTCGCCGCCCGACACGGTTTACTACGGCCACGTGCTGAATATTGCGCTCGACGTGTATCGCGACACCGGAGTAGTGCCCGACCTGCCCTCGCCGAAAGAAGTGAACGTGCAGCAGAGAGCCGGCACAAGAACACCGCTGAAAATGAAAATCATGCAAACCATCGGACTGAAACGACTATGCCAACTCCACAAACTGATTCGCAGGTAGGCAAGAAGCTGAAAATCAGCTTCATCGTCACCACCTACAACCTCGCGCCCGATATGCTCCGAGAGTGTCTTGAGAGCATTCTGGCCTTGTCGCTGAGTCAGCAGGAAAGGGAAATCATCCTCGTGGACGACGGGTCGGAAAAATCGCCGCTCGACAGCCTCGGCGACCTGCTCGGCGACCTGCTCTACGTCAGACAGAAAAACCAAGGCCTCAGCATCGCGCGAAACACGGGGCTACAGATGGCGTCGGGAAACTACATCCAGTTTGTGGATGGCGACGACATGCTCATCTCCAGCGTCTATGAGCACTGCCTCGACATCGTCCGATCCGCCCAAGCCGACATGGTTATCTTCGACTTCACCCACAGCCCGAAAGCCTCGGGCAAGGCCACCCACGAAGAAAAACCCATGCAGGGAACCGAACTGATGCGCCACCACAACATTCGCGGAACGGCATGTGGCTATCTGTTCCGACGCGCCATTCTTGGCGACCTCCGCTTCACACCCGGCACCTACCACGAAGACGAGGAGTTCACGCCCCACCTGCTGCTCAGGGCCGAAACCGTGTATAAAACCGAGGCGAAAGCCTATTTCTACAGGAAAAGGGCCAACTCCATCACCACCGACAAGGAAAAAACCGAGACGCGACTGAGCGACATGCAGGAAATCATCGTCCGACTCAACCGGCAGGCCGACCGAATGCCCTCAGAAGACCGACAGGCCATGCAACGACGTGTGGCACAGCTCACGATGGACTACATCTACAAAATCATTGTCGATACGCGAAACCGCGACTATCTCAACGAAAAACTCAACGAACTCCGGGCACACGGACTCTATCCCCTACCCGATCGCAACTATACGCGGAAATACAACTGGTTCCAGCGGCTGGCCAACTCCGAAAAAGGCCTGCGGATGCTGATGTTCGTACTGCCATACACAAAACGAGAACGATGAAAATACTCCTCATAGGCGAATACAGCAACGTGCACTGGACGCTGGCCGAAGGACTGCGCGAGCTCGGACACGAGGCGACAGTGGTGTCGAACGGCGACTTCTGGAAGAATTATCCACGCAACATCGACGTTTCGCGACCCAAGGGACGGCTCGGCGTCCCGCTGCTGATGCTGAAAATCCTTCGTCTGCTACCGAAAATGAGGAATTTCGACGTCGTGCAACTCATCAACCCGATGTTTTTCGAGTTGAAAGCCGAGCGACTACGTTTCTTTTACCATTTTCTGCGCAAAAACAACCGAAAAATCGTGCTCGGAGCCTTCGGCATGGACTATTACTGGGTGTCGGAGTGCGTCCATCGGAAGCCGCTCCGCTACAGCGACTTCAACATCGGCATGGAGCTGCGCACGGACCAGAATGCGATGGCAGAACGCGCCGACTGGCTCGGAACGGCCAAGGAGACGCTCAATCGCCACATCGCCGAAGATTGCGACGGCATTGCCACCGGACTCTACGAATACGATGTGTGCTATCGCCCGCACTTCCCCGAGAAAACGCAGTTTATCCCCTATCCGATTAAATTGGGAGATGGAAAGAGGAGTGAAGGGGGAAAGAAAGGGAACAAAAGGGAAAAGCAACGGCTGCGGCTCTTCATCGGCATCAACCGAAGTCGCTCGGAATACAAAGGCACCGACATCATGCTGCGCGCCGCACAGGACATCGCCCAGAAATATCCCGAGAAAGTGGAGCTGAAGGTCGCCGAGTCGGTGCCGTTCGCGGAATATCGCCTCATGATGGACGATTCCGACGTCATTCTCGACCAGCTCTACAGCTACACGCCTGCAATGAACGCGCTCGAGGCCATGTCGCGCGGACTGATTGTCGTGGGCGGCGGCGAGCCCGAGAACTACGAAATCCTCGGCGAAAACGAGCTGCGACCCATCATCAACGTAGCGCCGAACTACGAAAGCGTCTGCCACGAACTCGAACAGCTCGTGCTGCACCCCGAGCGCATTCCCGAACTCAAGCGGCAGGGCATCGAATACATCCGCCGACACCACGACCACCTGAAAGTGGCACGAGAATACGAACAATTTTACAACCACATTTTATGAAAAAAACAATCATCACGTGCCTCTCGGCACTATTAAGCATTCTACCCATGACGGCAAAAGAAAAAAACATCACACTACGCATCATCCAGACCACCGACGTCCACGGCGCATTCTTTCCCTACGACTTCATCAACCGCAAGCCCAAACGAGGTTCGCTCGCCCGAGTGAGCACCTACGTAAACCGCCTGCGCAGCGAAATGGGCGACCGCGTCATCCTGCTCGACAACGGCGACATCCTGCAAGGGCAGCCCACGTGCTACTACTACAACTTCGTCAATACCCAATCGACGCACATCGCCGCCGACCTCATCAACTATATGCGCTACGACGCGCAGACCGTCGGAAACCACGACATAGAGCCCGGACACGAAGTCTATGACAAGTGGATTCGCGAGGTGCAGTGTCCCACGCTCGGCGCAAACGTCATCGACACGCGCACCGGACAGCCCTACTTGAAACCCTACACCGTTCTGGAGCGCGAGGGCGTGAAAATCGCCATTCTCGGACTGCTCACGCCCGCCATTCCCAACTGGCTCACGCCCGATAAATGGAACGACCTGCGCTTCGACGACATGACCGCCACGGCCCGACGCTGGGTGAAGCACTTGCAGGAAAACGAGAAGCCCGACGTCATTATCGGACTCTTCCACAGCGGCAAAGAGGGCGGCATCGTCACCGACAAGTACGACGAAAACGCCTCGCTGCGCATCGCCCGCGAGGTTCCGGGCTTCGACATCGTGTTCTTCGGCCACGACCACGAGCAACACAACGAATGCGTCACCAACACCGAAGGCAAGACCGTGCTCTGCCTCAATCCCGCCAACAACGCCACGGCACTCGCCGATGCGCAAATCGACCTGACGCTCCGCAAGGGCAAGGTTGTGGCGAAAAAAGTGACGGGAATGCTCGCCGACATCACCACCGAGGCCATCGACGAGGCGCTGATGAAGCATTTCCAGCCCCACATCGACGAGGTGAATGCCTACATCGACCGTGAAATCGGCGAGTTCAAGCGCACCATCCACATCCGCGACAGCTATTTCGGCAACTCGGCCTTCAACGACTTCATCCTCAACCTGCAACTGCAAATCACCGGTGCCGACATCGCCTTCAACGCGCCGCTCTCGTTCGACGCCGCCATCCAGGCCGGCCCCGTGCGTGTGAGCGACATGTTCAACCTCTACAAATACGAAAACCAGCTCTTCGTGATGCGGCTCACGGGCGAGGAAATCCGCCGCCACCTCGAAATGAGCTACAACCAGTGGGTGAACACCATGCAGTCGCCCGACGACCACCTCTTCCTGCTCACCGAGGAGAAGAGCCGAGGCGACCACCGTCGCTTCCTCGGCTTCAAATATCCGTTTTTCAACTTCGATGCCGCTGCGGGAATCGACTACGAGGTGGATGTGACGAAGCCCGACGGCCAGAAGGTGCGCATCCTGCAAATGTCGAACGGCCAGCCCTTCGACGAGGCGAAATGGTACCGTGTGGCCGTGAACAGCTATCGCGGCAACGGCGGCGGCGAACTGCTCACGCGCGGTGCCGGCATTCCCCACGATAGCCTTGAAAGCCGCATCGTCTGGCGCAGCGAGCGCGACCAACGCTACTATCTGATGCAGGAAATCGAAAAGCTGCGAGTCGTTGACCCGCAGCCTAACCACAACTGGCGTTTCGTGCCCGAGGAATGGGTGAAACCCGCCGCCGAGAGAGACCGGAAGCTGCTGTTTAAAACGAAAGAATAACAGCCCGAATTCCTCGAAAAAAGAGCATCACTCCCGACTTCAGTTTCGGGAGTGATGTTTTTTGGCTTTCAGCGAAGGAATTTTCAGCTCCTGACCAGCCTCCACCGATTTGATGCCGCCGTTCACGGCCTCTACGTAGCACTCCATGCCCGCTCCCAGCCATGTGCGGCTGATGCTGGCAAGCGTCTGTCCTTTCTGCACGGTCACAACGCGGTCGATGCCCGTAATCACATAAGCTCCCGTGCGCACGCGCTCGTCGGCATTGTAACCCTCGAGCTGTCGGGCCATGGCAGCCTTGCGCGAAATCTCGTCCATGCGGGCAGCATCGGCGCGGCGTTCCTTCTCGGCCATGATTCGCTCACGCTGCTTGCGCTTTGCCTCTTCGGCTTGAGACTCAATCGCACGGCGCTCGCCCTGCTTAGCATACTTCGTTGTGGCCACATTCACGGCCTCCGCGTAGTTCGAGTCGGGCGTCATCATGAGCTGCTTGAGGGAGTCCACCTTGCGCTCGTGGGCAAAAAAGCGGTCGGAGCCGGCTTCTCTGACCTTGTCCATGCGCTCGTCGATAGTCTGACCCGCGTCTTCCCCCGGACGGGCGTTGAGCTTGGCTACAAATTCGTCGATTCTCTCATTGCGATGCCTGATGTCATAGTACATATAGCACATTCCGAGGAACATCGCACCGATGAGCGTAGCCGCTACTGTCATCAGGAATTTAATGACTTTCTGGTTCTGTACGAGCTTCGTCAGGCGGCTCTCGTTGTCGTCGTCTTCAGGACCCAGATAGTAGCCATATTCGTCGAACAACTGGCTCTCATCGACGGGCTCGTCTTTCTTCTTTTTCTGGAAAAACTTTCTGCTTGCAGGGGCTTGTTTTTCGTCTGCAACGGCTTGTTTTTCCTTGTCGCTATTACTGTCCATGTCGTTGTTGATGTTGTTTTTTGTGTTTTCGTTAATTTTAGTATTATCGGTGCTAACTGTGTTTTCTATGTTTTCTGTGTCTTCAGTGCTTTCAGTATTCGCGATGTTCTCGTCGATGCTGTCGAAATCCACTCCGTCTTGTATCACGACGGTTTCAAACTGGGCAAAGGGCTTGTTCACGAGGTCGCGCATAGAAGCCTCGGGCGTGAAGGAAACTTTTTCGCGCCCCTCAATCATGATGCGCTCTCCCGTATTCACATCGACGCTCTCGCGCGCATTCACGGAAACGACCTTAAACGTACCTAAACCCTTGATTTTCAACTGCTTTTCCGCACGCAAACTATCGTTCATCACCGCAATCATCTGCGTTAGGAAACGCTCGGCCTCCTCATGTGCAATACCATGTTTTTCGGCGAGACGAGCCGCCAAATCTGTAATCTTAATCATCGGCCTGTCCTCCGTTCTTTAGTTTTTCCTTGATCGAGGCCACGGGCTTGAATCCCAAGACCAGCTTCGGCGGAACAAGCATACGAAGTCCCGTGGACGGGTTGGTCACGGTGCGCTCGAGGCGTTTCTTCACATCGAACGTGCCGAAGCCTGCAAGCATCACCGACTCTCCTTCGCAAAAATAGTCGCCCATCGACTCCACAAACGTGCGAACCATCCGCTGGGTGCTTTCCTGCGTGTGGCCGCTACGCTGTGCCAATTCTGCTATAAATTCCTTGTTATTCATCCGTTTATATCATTTTTCATTCTTCACACTCCTTGTTCCTCACTCCACGACCCCATAAAGGTCGAACTCGTCGCTGTCGGTGATTCTCACATTATAAAAATGGCCTCGGCGCAGGCGATTTTCCGACGCGGGAATGAGCACTTCGGGATCGACCTCGGGCGAGCTGAACTCGCTGCGACCCACATAGTAGTTGCCTTCCTTGCGGTCGATGATGACCTTGAAGGTCTGGCCGATTTTCTCGGCCTGCATTTCCGCACTGATGTCCTGCTGCAGAGCCATCAGGCGGCTCAGTCGCTGCTCTTTCACCTCGGGCGGCACGTCGTCTTCGTAGTGTATTCCGCTGTAGGTGTCTTCCTCTTCGGAGTAGGCGAAGGCGCCCATCAACTCGAAGCGAGCCCAGCGCACAAATTCGAGAAGCTGCTCGAAATCGCGCTCCGTCTCGCCCGGAAAGCCCACCATCAGCGTCGTGCGCAGGTGGATGCCCGGAACGGCAGCGCGAATCTGCTCAATGAGCTGCATCGTCTCGGCCTTCGTCACGTGGCGGCGCATCCGCTTCAAAACGGGGTCGGAGATGTGCTGCAAGGCGATGTCGAGATAGCGACACACCTTCGGATTCTCGCGCATCACGTCGAGCAAGTCCGTCGGAAACTGCATCGGATAGGCATAGTGCAGGCGAATCCACTCCACACCGTCGATTTCGGCGATTTCCCGAATCAAATCGGCGATTCCGTGGCGTCCGTCGAGGTCAAGACCATAGTAGGTCAGCTCCTGCGCAATCACTTGCAGCTCCTTCACGCCCATCGCCACCAAATCTCTCACTTCGGCCAGAATTTCAGCCTTCGGGCGACTCTTGTGCCGCCCCGTAATGACGGGAATGGCGCAGTAGGCGCAGTGGCGGTCGCAGCCTTCGCTGATTTTCAGGTAGGCATAGTGCGAGGGCGTGGTAATCGAGCGTTTCCCGATGCAGGTCGCAATCTCCTCTTTTCCCAATTCGCGAAGCAGATTCATGTAGTCGAACTTCCCGAAATAGCGGTCCACCTGTGGAATTTCCCGTTCCAAATCGCTTTTGTAGCGTTGCGAGAGGCAACCCATCACGTAGAGTCGCTTAATTTTTCCCTCGTCCTTGGCCTGGGCAAGCTCCAAAATGGTGTTGATGCTCTCTTCCTTGGCATCGGCAATGAAGCCGCAGGTGTTGACGACGACGATTTCGCCCTGCGGACGAGGCGCATCGTGGACACACGCGAAGCCGTTGGCCTCGAGCTGCTTCTTCAGGAGTTCGCTATCAACAAGATTCTTGGAACATCCCATCGTCACAATATCAACCTGCCCCTTTTTCACTCCTCTGATTTAATTGTCGTCTAACTATCAACTCTCAACGCCCATCGCCCCACCCTTCGGGAGGCGGAGGTGCGTTCAACTCTCCCCGAACAGCGAGTCCACAAACTGCCGCTTGTTGAACAACTGCAAATCGTCCATTCCCTCGCCCAGTCCGATATATTTCACAGGCACTTTCAGCTCATCGCTGATGCCGATGACCACACCGCCCTTGGCCGTGCCG
>DFHC01000068.1 GCA_002372575.1 bacterium UBA3734
TCGGGCACGTCGCCGCGCACGATTCGCTGTGCCAAGCCCTCGACAATGGCTGTTTTTCCCGTGCCCGGCTCACCGATGAGAATCGGGTTGTTTTTCGTGCGTCGCGACAGGATTTGCAACACACGGCGAATCTCGTCGTCGCGCCCGATGACGGGGTCGAGCTTGCCCTTCCGAGCATCATCGACGAGGTTTTTCGCGTATTTCGAGAGGGCTTGGAAATTCTCGTCGCCACTCATCGACTGCACCTTCTGACCCTGCCGCAGTTCGCCGATGGCCTGCTGAAGCGTCTTCTCGGCAATGCCTGCGTCTTTCATAATGCGGCTCGCCGTGCTGTTCACACTGAGCAATGCCAACAGCATCGGTTCCACCGAAACGAATTCATCGCCCATTTTCTGGGCTTCGTCGATGGCTTTTTGCAAGACCTGCGAAGCCGCATTCGAAAAATACGGTTCACCGCCCTGCACACGCGGCAGATGTGCAATTTCGCTCTCTACGAGCTGTTCGATTTGCTGTACGTTCACACCCAGTTTGCCGAACAGATAGTCCGTCACATCCTTCGCCTTCTGCATGATGCCGTAGAGCAAGTGCACCGGCTCAATGGCCTGCTGGCCAGCCGTTTGCGCGCGTCCGGCCGCTGCCTGCACGGCCTCTTGCGCCTTGATGGTAAATTTGTCGAGTGTCATAGT
This sequence comes from bacterium UBA3734, assembly GCA_002372575.1. Classification (GTDB taxonomy): domain Bacteria; phylum Bacteroidota; class Bacteroidia; order Bacteroidales; family Bacteroidaceae; genus Prevotella. The sequence continues at coordinate 687 of DFHC01000068.1, forward strand.
TATTTCAATTTTTAATTTACAATTTACAATTTACAACTCTCGCGCCAAGTCCGCGAAAACCGACATTTTGTCAAAAACACCGACGAAATGGCAGAAAAACGGAACAAAATTAACTTTTGCGAACTACGGAAACGATTGCAAATTATTGCGCACTATTTTTCTTGCAAATATGATTTTTTTATGCTATCTTTGCACCACGAAATCAGATTTTCGCAACCTAAAAACTGATTTGAAACAGAAAAAAAATGAACGAAGCATTGACGATACTGACCGACCGCGAATGGCTATTGCTGCTGATTGCCATTGCAAGCTACGTGCTGCTGTTTGTACTGACGGTGCAGAACAGCCGCCGCAAGGTGCTCGACCTGCAGGAACGACTCAACAAGGTTCGCGCAATGCAGGAGGAGCAGCAGGCGCAAAGTCGGGAAGGAATTGAGCAAAACCGATTGAAAATCACGGAGTTAGAGACTCTCATCCGCAAACTTGGCGATGAAAATTCGGTTTTGAAACTGGAACTGGAGGAGAAAAGGACACGACTGGACTATGCCAACCGCATGGCAGAACTGGAGAGCGAGAAGCGCAGTCAGGCCGAGAGCGTCATCTTCGGCAGCGACATCTACGACCACATTCAGCGACTGCTGGACAAGGGCGAATGTATGGTCAACAACGACTGGCGGCGCCTGGAGCAGGTGGTCAATTCGGTTTATACGGGCTTCACCGAGCGGCTCTACGGGCTTTATCGCATGAGCGAGCAAGACTATCACGTGAGCCTGCTCATCAAGGTGCGGCTGCAACCCAAGGACATCGGCACACTGACGGCTCATTCGAAAGAAAGCGTGGCCTCGACGCGCAGCCGACTCTACCAGAAGGTGTTCGGCGTGAAAGGGTCGTCGAAAGACTGGGACGACTTCGTGCTGAACCTTTGAACAATTAATAATTAACAATTAATAATTAACGATTATGATTGAGTATTTATCAGAACACCTTTGGCAGATGTGGGCGGTGATAGCCGTTCTCTGCCTGATTTTGGAGCTCACGGCAGGCGATTTCTTCATCCTCTGCTTTTCGATTGGCGCGGCCTTCGCAGCCATGAGTGCGGCCTTTGGAGCCGGATTCTACGTGCAGTTGGCTGTTTTCGCCGTGTTCACGCTGGTGAGCCTGTTTTTGGTGCGTCCGTTTGCGCTGCGCTACCTGCATCGCAACGACGAAAACCGAGTGAGTAATGCCGATGCGCTTCTCGGGCGACACGGGAAGGTCGTGGAGACGATTGAGGCCGACGGCTTCGGTCGCGTGCAGATCGACGGCGACGTATGGAAGGCCGTAACGAAGGGTGAGACGATTCCCGTGGGTGCCACCGTGCTGGTGGTGGACCGCGAGAGCACAATCATCACCGTGGAGAAGGTTGAAGGGTGATGGTTGAGTGTTGAATGTTGAGTGTTGAATGAAGGATGAAGCGAGTGGTTGAGATTCATCGCAAGAAAGGGGCGCTGCTATGGGCGGCTGCTTTTGGATTGGGTGGCGCAGTGCTATCCACGTGGAGTAGTTATGACTATTTACTGCCGCTCTCGTGGAATACCGCTTGGGGAGCATTGGGAATTCTCATCCCCGCATTAACGGGCCTCGCCGCACTTGCCAAACTGCTCTCAGACAAGATTCGCCACGAGCCCTACCTGCTCGTTTACGACGACTCGATTGAAATTCGCCACTGGCTCACGAACAAATTTCAGCCGCTGCATTTCTGCGATGTGGAAGACATCGTGAGGGTGGACGACCTGTACAAGTTCGAAATTGTCTTCAAGCTGCAGCCCTACCTGAAGAGGAGCGACCTGCCACGGAGGCCGATTTCCTTCAAAAAAACCTCTAAAAATACGTTCAAACTCTCGCTGACTTCGCTCAGTATGCTTGACAAGGAAGTCTATGACCTCATCCTTGATCGCTTCCAGCGATATCAGGAAAAAACAAAACGATACGATTCTAAATTAACAATTAATAATTAATAATTAATAATTAACAATTAAATTTACATTCATTATGGACATTATGAGTTATGTTTTGATTGCCATCGTCGTGTTGGTCATCATCTTCGCCAAAATGGCACTGGTCATCATTCCGCAGAGTGAAACCAAAATCATTGAGCGTCTTGGAAAATACTACGCCACGCTCAACCCAGGTATCAACCTAATCATCCCCTTCATCGACCGCGCCAAGCAAATCGTGGTGCTTCAGCGCGGACGCTACACCTATTCCGACTCCATCGACCTGCGCGAGCAAGTCTATGACTTCGACCGCCAGAACGTCATCACGAAAGACAACATCCAGATGGAAATCAACGCACTGCTGTATTTCCAGATTGTCGATCCGTTCAAGTCGGTTTATGAGATTTCGAACCTGCCCAACGCCATCGAGAAGCTCACGCAAACCACCCTGCGTAACATCATCGGTGAGCTGGAACTCGACCAGACGCTCACCTCGCGCGACACCATCAACACGAAGCTGCGCGCCGTGCTCGACGACGCCACCGACAAGTGGGGCGTGAAGGTGAACCGCGTGGAACTGCAAGACATCATTCCTCCCTCGAGCGTGCTCAACGCCATGGAGAAGCAGATGCAGGCCGAGCGTAACAAGCGTGCCGCCATCTTGACGTCGGAAGGCGATAAGCAGTCGCAGATTCTGCAGTCGGAGGGTGAAAAAGCCGCCACCATCAACCGTGCCGAGGCCTCCAAGCAGCAGGAAATTCTCCGTGCCGAGGGTGAGGCGCAGGCCCGCATCCGCAAGGCCGAGGCCGAGGCCAAGGCCATCGAGCTCGTCACAGCCGCCGTCGGACAATCGACCAACCCCGCCAACTACCTCATCGCCCAGAAATACATCACGATGATGGAGGAACTCGCCCACAACAACCAGACGAAGACCGTCTATCTGCCCTTCGAGGCCACGGGCGTGCTCGGTTCCATCGGCGGCATCAAGGAGATGTTCAAAAACGAGAAATAAAAATTTAACCAAAAGAATATGAAGAAAGTATTTGTAATCGCACTGTCAGCTCTGCTGATAACAGGCTGCAACTGCAAAGACTCGAAAACGGCGGCCTGTACTGACAGCGGAAAGGCTGTCATCGAAAACATCATGACGCGCACGAGCATCCGCGCCTATACCAACCAGCCCGTCGCAGCCGACACGGTGGAAATTCTGCTCAAGGCAGGAATGGCGGCTCCCTCTGCCGTGAACAAGCAGCCGTGGCACTTCGTGGTCATCAACGACAAGGCGAAACTCGACGAACTGGCCGAGGCCAACCCGCGCGGCGGCAAAATGCTGAAGGAGGCTCCGCTGGCCATCGTGGTGTGCGGCGACCTGACGAAGACGCTCGACGGAAAAGGACAGGAATTCTGGATTCAAGACTGCTCGGCAGCCACGGAAAACATCCTGCTGGCAGCCCACGCGCTGGGTCTGGGTGCCGTTTGGACGGCTGGTCATCCGATGGAGGAACGTATGGAAACCCTTCGCGCCACGCTGAAACTGCCCGACACCATCGTTCCCCTCTGCACCATCGTCATCGGCCATCCGGCTGAAAATCCCGATCCGAAAGACAAGTGGATTCCCGAAAACGTGACCTACAACGAATTCAAGTAAAGTGGAAATCTGTATCGTAGCGGGCGCACGCCCGAACTTCATGAAAGTGGCTCCCATCGTGAGAGCCATCGAGAACGCCGAGGCACACGGCAGGAACATCAGCTATACGCTGGTGTTCGCCGGTGCCAAGGACGACCCCACGCTCGAGTCGTCGCTCTTCGACGACCTGCAAATCGCACCGCCACAGGTTTATTTGGGCGTGACGTGTGAGAACCTGAACGAGCTGACCGGACAAGTGATGTCGGCCTTCGAGCACTATCTGCAGACGCGGAAAACCGACGTCGTCATCGTGGTCGATGACCTCGCCTCGACGATGGCCGCAGCGATTGTTACGAAGAAGCAAGGCATCACGCTGGCACACATCGTGGCCGGCACGCGCTCGTTCGACATCAAGATGCCGAAGGAAATCAACCGCCTCGTCATCGACGGCCTCTCCGACCTGCTCTTCACTGCCGGAATGGGTGCGAACTCGATTGCCACGCGCGAGGGTGCCGAGTTGTCGAAAATCTACACCGTTGGCAACATCCTGATGGACACGCTGCGCTTCAATCGCAACCGGCTGCGGCAGCCCGTCGGCCTGAAACTGCAATCAGGGTCGTATCTTGTGTTCACGCTGAATCGCAAGGCTCTCTTGGCCGACGAGGAGAATCTGCGCCGAATGGTTGAGGCGATGATTCAAAATGCAGACGGAATGCCCATCATCGCGCCCCTGCGCGGTCGGGCAGCCGAAATCGTTGGCGGAATCGTCGATTCCATCACCCATCACCCAACACCCAACACCCAACACCCAACACCCATCCTTCTTCATCCCTCGCTCAGCTATTTGGAATTTGGCTGGCTCACGGCCCATGCGCGCGGCATTGTCACCGATTCGGGCAATGTGGCGGAGGAGGCCACGTTCAACGGCGTGCCCTGCATCACGCTCAACAGCTACACCGAGCACATCGAAACGGTGAAAGTGGGCACCAATGAGCTCGTGGGCGAAGATGCCACGCTGCTCGGCGAGATGGTGGCAAAAATGGTGCGGGGCGAATGGAAGGAAAGCGCCCTACCCGACCGCTGGGACGGTCGTACGGCAGAGCGCATCGTACAGATTCTGATGGAAAGAGAGTTATAAAAAAAGCAGCGAAACCGAAAAAGTTTCGCTGTTTTTTTGGTGTCAGAAAATGGGAGCACTGACTATTGGCAGAGCTTTGCCACTTCTTCCTCAAGCTTTTCGCCTCGGGCGTTCGTGGCCACGATGCGCCCGTCGCGGTCGAGCAGGAACATCGCGGGAATGGCCGTGACGTTGTAGAGCTTGGCTACGGGGCAGTCCCATCCGCTCAGCGACGAGACCTGAAGCCACGCGAGCTGATGCTTGTCGATGGCCTGCAGCCAAGCGTCGCGCTTTTTCTGCTCGTCGAGCGAGATGCCAAGCACCTCGAAGCCCTTATCGTGGTATTTCTCATAGACTTTTCTCACGTTGGGAGCCTCGCGCAGGCACGGGCCGCACCACGAGGCCCAGAAATCAATCAAAACAACCTTTCCGCGCAGCAAACTGAGTGTGATTTCCTCGCCGTCGGCGGTGGGAAGCGAGAAGTCGGGCGCGATACTGCCCACGCCAATGGCTCCGAGTTTCTTGAGGGTAGCGGCGAGCTGCTGTCCGACGGCAGAACCCTTCACGCGTTCGGAAAGGTTATCGTAGAGCGGCTTGAGGTCAGCATAGCTGCGGTCGCGCGCCATAAACTGGTTCATGATGAAGGCCGCCACATAGTTGTCGGGGCAGTTTCGGGCAATGCTGTCTTGCAGGGCCTTATTGCGCTCCTTGATGTGCACGAACATCTGCGCAAGGCTGTCGCGCATGGTCTCGCTCTGCTCGTCTTTGCCCATAGCAATGGCCATCATGGTCATCATCTCGAACATTTGCATATCGTTGATATTTTTCAGCAAATCGTGTTCTTTGTCATCCTTTACGATGAGTTCTGGCACCTCGAATTCCTTTCCGCGACGCTGCGTTTTTACGCGATGGAAGGTGACGTTAATCGGATTCTCGTGCAGAATCATGGCCTCTGACGTGCCGCCCATCTTGAGCATGGCCATCTGCACGGTGAGCGGGCCGGTGAGCAGGAATTTTCCGTCGGCGACCACCGTTGAGTCAATCGGCGTTTTGTCTTCTGCCGTGAGCATGACTTTCATGCCGTCGTGGCCGATGGCCGTTCCTGAGATGTTGTACGTTTGCTGGGCTGTCGCAACAAGGCCGACGGCCAGTGCGAACAGGAGGGTGATGTTTCTTTTCATGGGTAATGAATAATGATTGGTGGTTGTTGATGATTATTTAAACATTTCCTCGAACTTTTTCCGTTCGATGGCAAGTTGTTCTTCGTAAGTGGCCCGCTGCTGCTCGGCAAGTTGCTTGTTTCCGAGGCGTCGATTGAGCATGGCGAGCGTCTTATAGACGGTGTATTCGGTAGAGCGGTCGCGGTTGAGGAATCCTTCCATCACGGCGATATAATCTTTCAACACCTTTTTGTCGCGCATGTGAGGAGCCATATAGGCGATGTAGTCACCCACCTTAAGCGAATAGAAGCCGCTCATGCGTGCCTTCACACCTGTTTTCACGGCCTGCCAGGCCTCGTCGTACTGCCCTTGCAGCAACTGTTTGTGGATGTAGAGATTAAGCCGATACTGGTCGGAACCTGCCTGTCCCGTCTTTTCGAGATACCAGATGACTTTCTCGGCCCAAGTGGTGTCGGCAGAGAGCGGCATGGCCTGCCCCTGCTCGTCGAACTGGATGCGGAGGAGTTGGCGCAGCTCACGGTCGCAGGCCGATTTGATCTGGAAATTGATGGCTTGTCGATCACGCTTGAGAATGCCTCCGTAGCGACCTGCATGATTGACAAGATGGTCGAAGGCGGGCGAATGGATGTCGGTGACGTATTTGCCAAAGGCCTGCCACACCTCGTCTCGGTCAAGTTCCTGCGGGTCGTGGCTGCTCAGGTAGTCGGCGGCCACTTTCTTGGCCTCATCCTTCTTGAAAGCCCCTTCAAGGCTTGCCATGTAGTCCACGAGGAAGTGGATGTCGCGATTGCCACCGTCGTATTCCTTTTGCAGCGTAAAGAGATCGCGCCCCTGCATGGCCATCTGCGCATTCTTGATCAGGTCGTCGGCCTCCTGAAATCCGGCCATTTTTTGCTTCACCACGCCATTTTTGTCGATGAAGAGCAGCGTGGGATAACCTGGAATGTGTTCTTTGTAGCGTTCGTTGAGCATTTTGCCGTCGCCTTTCTCCATATCGTATTTCACGCAGATGAAATTCGGGTTGAAATAATCGCCAACCTTCTTCTGCGGGAACACATCGCGCGCCAGCACCTTGCAAGGGCCGCACCACGTCGTATAGCAGTCGATAAAGATAAGTTTGTTCTGCTCTTCAGCCATTTTCTGGATGTCGGCCCACGGCGTGTTGTCGTGGAAGACGATGCCCTGTGCTGTCACACGTCCGACGGTTAAAATCACCATCGAGAATAAAATCAAAAGTCGTTTCATATTGCCAAACGTATAACGTATATTGGTTATTGGATAACTATTTTATTGCTGTACGAAATCCTCAATTCTCACGGGGTCGTCAGGATATTTCTCGTTCTGCTGTGCAATCAGGTCTTGCTTCAGATATTCCTTGTAGAACTCAATGAAATACTGCCCACGACGTGCCAATCGCTTGTAGAACTGCGTACGCTGGCGAATCCACGAACCCTTATTCTGGGTAATGAACCAGAGGTAGTCCGTAAAGTCTTGCACTTCAGTGGGTTCCTTCACGTGTGTCGGCAGATATGCCTTGACAAATCCACAGACATTGGCATGGTGATAGCTATTTGTGAAGCTGGGCCTGACACTCAACTCCTCCTCGATTTTCGGGTCTTCAGGAGTGGTGACGAGATTATATTTCAATTTCACGCGACTGTTGATAAATTTCACCGGCTTTACATCTAATTTGTCATAGAAGAAGCTGCCGAACACACTGCCGATTTCCGACTCCATCGCCGTTGCAGAATAGGCTCGTCCGTTGGACTGGAGATAGGAGAGCATCATTGCGTCCTGATTGTTTGTCAGTGCGGCGTAATAAACCCAGTCGAGGGCAGTAATTCCCCACCCCTGAAGGTCTTTGATCAGAAAAATCTTATAGGGCATAGCCTGACGCAGGAAGCCTTCCTCGTATTTCTCAAGAAAACTCTGCTTGATGAGGTCCAAATGCCTTAGCAGCACCTCCAAATCTCTTTCGCGCTCGGGGTCGTAGGGCGTGTATTGCAGCATCATCTTGCCCGCCCACTGCCATTCGATGTCTCTGGCGCGGAAAGAATAGATGAAGTAGGTGTTATACTTCTTGTACCACTCGTAGATGGTCGAATCTGCCTTGCTGCGGTCTTTGTTGGCAAGGATATACTGCTCGTATTCATTCGAAGTATCTACGCTCGGAACCAGTTCCTCTTCGCCACAACTCATCAGCATCAAAGCCATGAGTACAACGGTTGAAAACATTATTTTTTTCATCATTCTGTCTATTTTTTGTTCTCGAATTAATTTGCAGCTTGTCCGGCTGGGATTACACGGCGATTAGTGGGCTGAATGACCTTGTTGAAGTCGAGTTCTTCCAAAGGAAGCTCCAGCGTGTAGTTTCGGTCGCCCTGCTCAAGGACATAAACCTCGGGAGCGGCATTCTTCGAGGCATAGAACGTATGTACCATGCGGGGCATTCCATAGCGTCGAAGGTCCACCCAGCGATGGACATCCTCAAAGCAAAGCTCACGCCGACGCTCGTCGCGCACGAACTGCAGCAGGTCGGCCGTCGTCGGGAAGTCGGCCAGCGTTAGTTCCTTGTAGGTTTCGGGCGTGAAACGGTTTTTTCGCAGCAGGTTGAGCAATCTGACGGCCTCGGCCTTATCGCTCTCGGAGCCTTTCTGCACGTAGGCTTCTGCCACATTGAGCAGGGCTTCGCTGGTACGAAAGGCCTGCGAATAGACCTCAAACTTATAACGTTTGCTCGGGGCGAAGCGATAGTCATGGAATCCGTCGCTCTCCGACAGGCTTTGCTGGAAGAACGCATAGATTCGTTGGTCGCCCTCTTCGTAAGATGGTATCAGGTCGCCGACCTTGGCCTGGGACGGAACGAAGGCGGCGTCTTTCATAGAGCGAATCCACGGCATGAACTTGTTGCTGTCGAACGTGCTTCCGCCAAACATGAAGATGTTCTCCGTGTTGTTACTTGGGTCAAGGAAGGCATAGTTGCCCGTGGAGCCGACACTTGTCATCTCGCTCTGCGGAATCTTGCTGATGTTGTAGAGGTCGTAATTGGCTTCCGAGAGTATCGTTCCATAGCTAATCACCTCGTCCCATTGACCCAAATAGAGCGCAACGCGACTCTTCAACAGCTGCGTGGCCCGCTCGGAAAGCATATACTTGTTGCGACTGACGGAGGCGCTTTTCCACAGTTCAAGCGAGCGGTCGAGGTCGCTGTTAATCAAGTCATACACCTCTTTCACCGTGCTCCGGGCTGGTTGGTCGCGGGTGATGTCGCTCTTCAAGCGAATGACCACCCCCATGTCGGCAGCCGCCGTCTGCTCGTTGTAGGGCAGTCCGAACAAATTGACCAACCACAGATAGTTCAGCGCACGCAGGGCATAGGCCTGTGCCACACATGAGGCCACTTTGGCGCGGTCGCCTTTCATCGTCTCAGCATTTTCGATGATGATGTTGCAGGCCATGATATTCGTATAGCGTTTCAAGTAGAAACTGCTGTAAGACGCATCGTAGAAGGCGATGTCTTGCGCCCAAGTAAACGCGCCCTTGCCGCTGGCCAGGGCAAATTCGTCGTCGCCCTCCCAAAGTACGCTGCGCGAGTCGCTTGTTGGCGAGACGCCCACGTCGTCGGTCATCAGCTGCACGAAATCAGCCTCTTCAGTAAAAGTGTTGGGATAGCCTTCGCCGTTGAGTACGGCCTGATACTCCGCAACGTCTTCCGGGATGAGCAGATCAGGCGAGTCATCTCTCAAAAAATCGCCGCAGCTCGTCAGTGCAATCAGTGCACTGGCGCAGCATAGTAAAAACGCATTATGATGGTTCCATTTCATGGTTTTCGTCCTCCTTTTAGTTAAAACATCACGTTAATTCCTAAATTGTAACTCGGCATGATGGGCATATTGGCATAGGCCGTTTCCGGGTCTAGTCCGTTCCATTTTCCCGATTTCAGCACGAACAAGTTGCTGCCCTGCAATCGCACGGTCAGTTCGCGGATACGCAGCGGAGTCAGCCACTTATGCGGCAGGCGATAGCTCAGCGTCACGTTGCGCAGGCGCAGGAAGTCGCTCTTGGCCACGCGCAGGTCGCTTTGGTCGTACATGTTCACCATTTTTACATCGACCGTCGAATTGGAATTGTCGTAGAGTCCGAGAAGCTCCAGCGGGAACGAGTCGGCAATGCTCGTGTCGTAGAGGGCTGGAAACGTGGCAGTAGCCTCGTCGCCGGGCTGTCGCCAACGGTTGATGAACTCACGCGGCACATTGTGCATCGGGTCGAAAGCGTAGCTACCCGATTGGTAGAGCGACGGCAGTCGCTTCACGCCACCCATCTGATAGGAGAAGCCGATGCTCAGACTGAGGTTCTTCTTGTAGGTGATGCGCGTATCGATACCACCTGTCAGGTCTGGATAAATCGAGCCCGACGGCACCAATTCCATCACCTCATAGTCGCCCTGGTGCACCTTGCGTCCGTCGGTGGTGTAGAATAGCGGATAGCCGTTTTCCGACGACAGACCGGCATATTTGAACGAATAAATCGTGCCCAAGGGCTGGCCCACGGTGGCCACGTTTCCTCTAATCATGTTCGCATATTTCTCGGTGTCGGTCAGCTGCGCCTCATAGGCATAGCGGATTTCGTTGGTGTTGTGCGAGAAGTTGAACGAGAGGTTCCAGTCGATGATTTTTCCGCGGAGAATGTCGCCGCTGACAACGCCTTCGTAGCCCTTGTTAATGGCTTTTCCGGCATTCATCGAGAGGTAGATTCGGCCCGTCGTCGGCGACACCTGCATGTCGGTAATCAGGTCGGAGGTGCGCTTCTGGTAGTAGTCGAACGTGAAGGTCAGTCGTCCGTCGAAGAACGAGCCGTCCACGCCGATATTGTACGACTTGGTTTTCTCCCAGCGCAGGTCGGGATTAGGTAGTCGCTGGATAGTTCCTGGCTTCAGTCCTGTGATGTCATTGTAGCGCCCCATCTGGACGATGAGATATGGCGTGGCATTTTCATGGATATTTCCCTGTACACCATACGAGGCGCGAAGGGCGAAATTGTCGATGAAGGCCATTTTCTTGAATAGTTTCTCATTCGAAATATACCATTTTGCGGCCACCGACCATGTGGGCAACCAGCGGTATTTCGGGTTGCTGCCGAACTTGTTGGCACCGTCGGAACGGATGTTCGCATTCAGGATATAGCGATTGTCAAACGTGTAGCTGGCACTGCCGAAGTACGAGGCAATTTGCGTGACCTGATCGGTAAGATGGGGGGTAAAATCGCCCCATGTTTGCCGGTTGAGGTAGTAGTTCGTATAGGCCGGCTCAATGTTGTTTCCATAGGTATCGGACCAACCGTACAGAAGCTGCCGCTGTCCCTCGTACTTGTCGGAACGGGCTTCGATACCTGCAAAAACATTCACTTCGTGCTTCTTGGCGAAGGTCTGGATATAGTTTAGCGCGTTTCTGACCGTATAGGAACGGTTGAACGTCGTGGAAAGGTTATAGACACCGCCCTCGGGAATGACCGAAGAGTTGTATTGGCTGTCGCCGCGCTCAAAGGCTCCATAGGCATAGCCACGCAGGTTCGAGGTGTAGTAGGAGCGGTCGGTAGCCCAGGAGTGATTCTTGTTGCTGTTCCAATAGTAAGAGGCGGTCAGCGTGTAGGTGAGGCCATCGAACAGATGGGCGTTGAAGTTGAATACGCCACCCATTCGACGCGAAGTGCTTTTCATGCCCGTTGTATTCAGCTCGTTGAGGATATTATAGACGACACCGTTCTCCGACACGGTAGATGCCTGCGAATAGTAATACAGTTCTCCGTTTCTGTCATACAGAGGGATGGTGCGCGAGGTATTGAAGGCGTAAGGGAAGGGCGACACGTTGTAGGCGTAGCCCTCGTTTTCCTGATTACTCAGCTCCAGTTTCAACTCGGCGTCGAAAATCCTGTTGATTTTCACGAAAATCTTGTTGAGAGCCGTGAAACGGTTGCTCTCTGAGCCTTTCGCGATGCCCGGACTGTTGTTGTAGCTCAGCGACGAATAGTAGCGCACTCGCTCGCTGCCGCCGTTGAGCGAAACGTTGTGGTTCTGCGTGACGGAGTTGCGAAAGAGGATGTCGAACCAGTCGGTGTTCAGCAACTCGTAGTAGCGCACTTCTTCTTCGAATTCTTCCTGTGTGATTTTCTTGTTCAGCAGGCGTTGCAGGGCTCCTTCATAGCTCTGGCTGGCCGGAATGCGCGGATATTGCAGACGGGCATCGTAGATGTCTTTCGAGAGTTGCACGCGCTCCTGCGAATTCATCAGGTTGAACTGCCTATAAGAGGGCTTTGTGCCTACGTTCAGGTTGAAGTCGTAGGTGATGCTGGGTGCCGAGGCCCTACCCTTTTTCGTCGTGACCACAATCACGCCGTTGGCCGCCTTCACACCGTAAATGGCCGTAGCCGACGCATCTTTCAGCACGGTAATCGTTTCAATGTCCTGCGGGCTCACGCCGGAAATGCTGTTTCCGATGAGGTAAGCCGCATCAGGACTGTTCAGGTCAGAGGCCGTGAAAGGCACGATGTCGGACATAATCACGCCATCGACCACCCACACGGGGGCTTTGTTGCCGTTGATGGTGGAATTTCCGCGAATGCGAATCGTGGGTGTACTGCTGGGCTCGCCCGACTGCATCATCACGGCCATTCCCGGAATTTTTCCTTGTAGCATCTGGTCGAGGTTCATGGCACTGGGTGTGAAAACGTCTTTCATCTTTACTTGTGAGATGGCGGCGGCCGATTCGCGGCGGCTCATGCGTTGGTAGCCTGTCACCACCACTTCCGACACCTGCTGATGGTCGGGTTCCATCCTCACCACCATGTCTTTCTGGTCCTGACGCACGGTGATGGTCTTCGGCTTCATGCCGACATAAGTGAACTCGAGCACGGGTGCCGTCCCGCTGACCATGATTAGAAACTCACCATCAATGCGGCTCACGGCGGCCTCCTTGCCGTTTTTCGCATGGATGGCTACACCGATGAGCGGCTCGTCGTTTTCATCGACCACGTGACCCGAAACCGTATATTGAGCCCATCCCTGCAGTGGGAAAAGCATCGCAACGACGCTCAACAGAGCCACCCACGGCCATTTTTTCCTCTTCTTTTGCATAGCGTTTTTTCGTTAAAATTGAATGTATTAGATTCACCTGAAAACATGAAGGTGATGTCTGAAAAAGAGGGTGTGTCGCATTCCGAGCGACACATCCTCTTCGTATGGATAGTTTACTTCTTGCGGAAAATCAGCTTTTTACCGTCGTAGATATAGACGCCGTTTTGAGCCGGTGCCGACACCTGACGGCCGTCGAGCATATAGGTGTTTCCGTTCTTGACGGAAGCCTTCGTTTCTACGCCATCGATGCCATTGGTTTCCTGAGCGTCTTCGAGCGACAAATAGATGACGTCGGGCAGGAAGCCTTCCTCGATAGCATCGAAGAGCTGCTGCGGAATACCGAGGAACACGCGGTTGGCAGGAATCATTTCCTCTTCCACACGCTTGAAGGTATTGCTTTCTGTGTCGAGCAGGTAGGCCACAACGTTGCCCACTTCAACATCCACAGCCGAGATGCCAGAGCCTTCTTCAATCGTCTGCGTCAGATTGGCAACCTCTACGCCTTCCTCACTGCTCCAGTCTTCAAGCGGTGAACCATAGAAACTAAGTCCAGAAGGATTGGGTTGATCGGGGTCGTCCAGGAATAGTTGAGTGCCCTTTCCGTAAAGGTAGGCAGCAGTTTTACCCTCTACGAAGCTGACCGTCGGCTGAATGTCAAAATAGGCCTTGCCATCGGCAGCCTTCACATATTTCTGCGTGAAGTTGTGCTGGCTGACTCCCGTGGGGAAGTTGGTCATACAGTCGTTGTACCACTCAATGTAGCCACCCTCTTCGGGGAATTCCACTTCGTACAGTTGGTCGCAGGTGAACACGGCTTCATACTCCTCTACGCCCGTCACCGTGAGGGTATAGGGATTCTGTGCGATGGTCTTGCCGGTGCTCTTCTCCACCCAGTGGCTGAAACGGGCATTGTGGTTCTCCCACTTCGGCTTGACCGTGGCCTCGATAGTCACATCCTCACCGATATAGTTCACTGTTTTGTCGATACTGACGCTACCCAGATGGCTCATCATTCCGGAAACGCGAGGTGCCACGTGCGTAAAGAGCGCGTAATACACGCCATCGGGATCGTCGGGAATGTTGGCCAGGGCATCTTCCTCGGAGTCAAATAGGCTGTTCTTGTCGTAAACGGCAGAAGTCACCTTGAGGTTGGCAGGATTGCTGTTATCCGAAACCACCGAGGGAAGCAACGGCTCGCCGTCTTCGTACTCCTCGGGGGCAAAACCAGCGAAAATCCATCCCTCAGCAGGTTCTGCATAAGCATTGAACCATCCAGAGGCAGTAATCGTCGTGTAAACGAACTTCACACTGATTACGTCGGCCGGCGTTTCGAAATTCTGGCCCTCAGCTGCCTTGGCATCGCCTTCCATTTTGGCATATACCTTTCCCGCACCAGTCGGATAGGCCAGCACCTGTCCGTGCAGGGGGACGTAGCTGTCGCTAAAGGCGAATGCACCTTCTGACGTGAGCAGCACGAGTGCTGCCGTCAGCAAACTTTTCTTAAGCGTAATTTTTTTCATAAACTTACATTTTTTTGAAGTGAAACAAATAAAAAAAACAAAAATAATCAGGAGTAAAAGTGCCTTGAGGGGGGTAAAAAAAGGTGGTTGCTGCCTGCCATGCCATGGCAGGAGCTCCGTGGGAGTTTCCGCGATGACGGGGCGCACGTTGCCCGCACTGTCGGCAATCTGAGCGTTCTGCCATGCCTCGGCCAACAGCTCGGGAGCCAATTTGTCGTTGAGGTCGCCCGTTTCACCACCCCTTCCGATGAGGCGCGACTTCCAGAACAATTCTGCCCACGGGGCGTTTCGGGAAATGTGCTCCAACAAGTCGGTATAGGTACCCGTGAGTGCGGGGTGCAACTTTCCATACACAATGTGCTCGCCCTGCAGCGACGATTCTATTGCATATATACACATCGAGGAGCAGTTTTTATCCAGAAAATCATAGTCCCAGACTGGGCCTCTGAGCAGTTCCTCGTCTAATTTTTTCCAAAGTTCCTGCTTTTGCCTTGGGTTGAGATTCAGCACATACTCTGTGACGCCTCGCCGTTCCTGGCGGTATTGCTCCAGAAATTGCGTGGTGGGAAACGCCGCGTAGCCCGACTTCGCCGTGGAAAAGAAGAATTTCACTTGCTCAAGAAATCCGGGCACCATTTCAAAGGTGAAACAAAAGTCGAGTTGGTTGGCCGGGTTTTGCAGCCGGATGGCAGCGTGTCCATAGCAGGTGTAGAGTTTGTCGCCAGGCTCCACGACAAGCAGCGAGGCTGTGACGAAACTGGAATCTTGGGCAAGGGCATTGATTGAATCGGATTTCTGCACGTCGTTATCCGTTCGATTCGCCTGCATACAAAGGGGAAAACAAAAGAAAGAAAAAAGGACAAAAACGATTGTCCGTATCATGAGTTCTTCCCTATGCCCGTTACCCTTTGTCATGTTTTTTCTTATTTTCGTGCAAAGATAATCAAAAAAAGTTAATCTTGCAAATTTTTTATGAAAAAAGTGCCAACTGCATCGTGAGGCAGTGGACGGAGCCATGCTGTCGGACGATGGTGCGGGCATCGATGGGGATAATGTCGCGGTCGGGGAAGGCTCCGGCGATGATGCGCAGGGCCTCGGCATCTTTCTCGGGCTGGGCATAAGTGGGAACGAGCACCGCACCGTTGAGAATCAGGAAGTTGGCGTAGGTTGCCGGCAAGCGTTCGAGTTGAGAGTTGAGAGTTGAGAGTTGAGAGTTTTCGTCCTGACTCCTGCCTCCCGACTCCTGCCTCCCGACCACCGCCATCGGCAGTTTCAGCAGGCGATAGGGCTTTCCGTCGGTGGTGCGGAGCGTGTGGAGTTGCTGTTCAAGTGCCTGAAAATCAGTAAAATGCGGATCGCTGGGGTCGTCGCAGCCCACGTAGAGGAGCGTGTCGTTGGGTGCACAGCGCACGATGGTGTCGATATGGCCGTCGGTGTCGTCGCCGATGAGGTTACCGTGGTCGAGCCACACGACGTGCTCGGCACGGAGCCTGCGTTTCAGTTCAGCTTCAAGCTCCTCGCGACTCAGCGGCTGGTTACGATTCGGAGCCAACAAGCATTGCGAGGTGGTGAAAATGGTGCCGCAGCCGTCACTCTCGATGCTGCCGCCCTCCAAAACGAAATCCTGATGGCGTTCGAGTTGAAAGTTGAGAGTTGAGAGTTGGGAGTTGAGCGTTGACGAATTTTCTCGCTCCTCGCTCCTCGAAAAACCTTCAAAAAGCTTCCAAACAATCTGGTTATCGTTTTCCGCTGGAAACTTCTCGCCCCAACCGTTGAACTTGAAGTCAAGCCACAAACCACATCGTCTATCCTCCCTCATCCCTTCAAGGACAATCGGCCCATGGTCGCGCGCCCACGTGTCATCGGTGGGACACTCGAAAACCACCACACGCTCCATCCGCCGCACCTCTTCGGGCACAATTTCTGCCCTCGGCGCCACAATCAAAAGGTGTTCCCTACGCGCAATTTCACGCGCCATCTGCACGAAAGTCTCCGTGATTTTCGCCAGATAGGGTTTCCAGTCGGTGTCTTCGTGCGGCCACGTGAGCATCACGCCCCACTGCGGTTCCCATTCTGCGGGCAACCTATAGTTTTCAGACAACTGAGTGTTGATTTTTCTTTCTGAATTTTCCATTTTGTACAACTTTTCCAGTGGCAAAGTTACATGTTTTCTCCCTAAAAATACATTTTTTCGACAAGTTTTTGCAAATAATGTTTCATCTATGACAACTTTTTCGTAATTTTGTGGCGTAAATTTATCCGAAACAATGAATCATACAGAAACGGGCAACGCCAATCCTGTCGTTGCCATCAGACCGAAGGAACTGGAGTGCGACGTGGTGCGCTTC
>DFHC01000040.1 GCA_002372575.1 bacterium UBA3734
GATGAGCACGTCGGCGCGATAGCGTTTTTTCGAGTCGCGGTTGTCAATCAGAGGGTCGTTGAACGCATCGACATGGCCCGAGGCCTTCCAAATCGTCGGATGCATGAAAATGGCCGAGTCGAGACCCACGATGTTCTCGTGGAGCAAGACCATCGACTGCCACCAGTATTGCTTGATATTGTTTTTCAGCTCCACGCCGTTCTGCCCGTAGTCATAGACCGCGCCGAGTCCGTCGTAAATGTCGCTTGAGGGAAACACAAAGCCATATTCCTTGCAATGGCTTACAATTTTCTTGAAAACGTCTTCTTGTGCCATAAAATTCTTTTGTTTTTGAAAATTTGGTGCAAAGATACGAAATAATTACGAATTACGAACGATGAATTAAGAATTATTTTAGTACCTTTGCGGCGAAATTCAAGACATGGAGTGGCTTAACGGACTTCTGACGACGCAATCGGCACTGCAGACAATCGTTGTGCTGTCGCTGATTTGCAGCGCGGGGCTTGCATTAGGCAAGGTTCGCGTGGGCGGCATTTCGCTGGGCGTGGCCTTCGTGTTTTTCATCGGCATTCTGGCCGGACACCTCGGACTGGAAGTCAATGCGCAGATGCTCGACTATGCCGAAACCTTCGGACTGGTGGTGTTCGTCTATATGCTCGGCCTGCACGTGGGTCCGAACTTTTTCGGCTCGCTCAGGCACGAGGGCATGGAGCTGAACCTGTGGAGTTTTGCGATTATCGCGCTCGGCACGGTGATGGCACTCGGCTTGGCAACGGCCACGAGCGTGAGCCTGCCCGACATGGTGGGCGTGCTCTGCGGTGCCACGACCAACACGCCGGCACTGGGTGCAGCGCAGCAGGCCCTTTCGCAGCTCGGACTGCCGTCGGGCTCGGCAGCCCTGGCCACGGCGGTGACCTATCCGCTTGGTGTGCTCGGCGTCATCGTGGTGATGGTGCTGATGCGGCGCTTCTTCGTGAAGCCAGAAGACCTTGAACTGCGCCACGACGACGAAGACAAGACTTTCATTGCACAATTTGTAGTGGTGAACCCCGCGCTGAACGACAAAACCGTGGCCGAGGTGTCGTCGCTCTCGCACCTGCGCTTTGTGATTTCCCGACTTTGGAGAAACGAGCAAGTGCTTGTGCCACAAGCCGATACGCGCCTGAAACTTCACGACAACATCCTCGTCGTGACGACCAAAGACGACGTGCAGACGCTCGAAATGCTCTTCGGCGAAAAGGTGGAAACCGACTGGAACCGCGAGCGCATCGACTGGAACCACGTGGATTCGAAGGTGGAGAGCCGCATTTTGGTGCTTTCGCGCCGTGTTTTGAACGGCAAACGCCTCGGACAGCTGCAGCTCAGGCACACCTACGGCGTGAACGTGAGCCGAGTGACGCGCGGCGACGTGAAACTTCTCGCCACCGACAACCTGCGACTGCAATACGGCGACCGCCTCGTGGTGGTGGGCGAGCCGAAAGCCCTCGACCACGTGGAGCGTTTCCTCGGAAACGCCGTGCAGACGCTCAACGAGCCCAACATTGCCGCCATTTTCCTCGGCATCATCCTCGGACTGGCCCTCGGCACGATTCCGCTGTCGCTACCCGGAATGTCGAGCCCCGTGCGCTTGGGCATCGCTGGCGGCCCCATTATCATGGGCATCATCGTGGGCTCGCTCGGGCCGCGTATGCACTTCATCAGCTACACCACGCGCTCGGCCTCGCTGATGCTCCGCCAGCTGGGTCTCTCGCTCTATCTGGCCTGCCTCGGCCTCGATGCCGGTCGCGACTTCTTCCAGACCGTGATGCGCCCCGAGGGCATCTTGTGGATTGGGCTGGGAGCCTTGCTCACCATCGTGCCCGTGTTCGTGGTCGGCCTCATTGCGCTGCGCACCCGTCGCTACGACTACGGCACCATCTGCGGCATTCTCTGCGGCTCGATGGCCAATCCGATGGCACTCGGCTACGCCAGCGACACCACGAAGGGCGACACTTCGGGCATTGCCTACGCCTCGGTCTATCCGCTCGGAATGTTCATTCGCGTGGTCATTGCGCAGATGCTCATCGTCTTTTTCGCCACATAGGGCGAAAAATGTTTTTCCTCAATTTTCGGGAGATTTTTTCAAATTTGAAGAAAAATTGCCTGATTTTTTTTCAATTTGTAAAGAAATTATACTAATATAACCATTTTAAAACTATTTAACAAAAATGGGGGGGGTAAATTAAGAATTCTTTATACCTTTGCGCCCCGAAAACAAAACCTTTCATGCGATACATAATTTTTATTAATAATAACTCAAGTAACATTTTATGAAAAAAAGACTCTATGTAGAGCCACAGACATGTGTTTACGTGGCTGAATCTATTCTCCTCGTCAATTCCCATTCAGAATCCGACGGCGCTGGTACGCACCAAAACGGTGGTGACAATGGTGGTGAAGGAGATCTTCCTCCTGATGGTAGTGATGGCGCAAAGTATTTCAGTTTCGATGAGTCTTTCAATTTTGAAGGCCGACTTGATTTTGATTTGTAGAAACATATTTATATCCAGTAGAACCCCAAAAAATAACAAAAAAATGAAGACAATGAAGATAAAACAGTTTTTCCGAGTCCTGTTTTTGGGTGCAACAGCCTTCACCTTAGGAAGTTGTAGCGACGACATCGCCCAACTCGAAAACGTGGACAACCCCCTTTCACAGCAAGATTTCACGCTTTTTTCGTCGGGAACACCCGAACGGACGCGCACCACGGCGCAAATGGATAAAACCGGCGACACATACACCTATCCGTTCTATTGGACCCACGGCGACCACATCTGGGTGAAAGGCGACAACGGTCTGTGGCGTCATAGCCACGAAGACAGCAATTTTTCCGATCACGTCAGCGAAGTGGGAAGTGCCGGCGGATGGAAAAAGGCCCATTTTATTGTAAATGGAACTTTTACGAAAGACACATACCCAGTAATCTATGTCGGCCCGAATAGTCCTTCTATTGACAAGAGTAAAGACCCCAACACGATGACTGCAACCGGTCCGCTGAAAGTGGTGGTGAAGAAAGAGCAGATGCAGGAAGCAGAGTTCAACGCCGATCATTTTGCCACTTCGGGCGACTGCGGCATTGCCACTGCCGAAAAAAGAAGTAATGGCTATGAGTTTCAACTGAAGCACTTGGCAGCCTATCTCTTGATTTACCCTTGGCACAACATTAAGTATAGCAACGGAAGCCCCGCCCACCTCACGCTCGACAAAATCATTATTGAAGAGGTTTCTGAAAATGGAAAGTATGGAGCAGATCAGTATGCACCTTACCCCATTGCCGGTACGCACCAAATCAGTGCCAACGCTACGGAATTGCCGGCGCCTTTGAAAGACGAAAATGACCCAAACGGAACCCGATCAACAACCATTGAGTTTCAATGTGGCCCCCACGAGCAAGGTTTCACAATTCCTTACAACAAGTTGTCGTACGAAACCGTCGGAAGTTTTGTCGTTATGTCTCCTTCGCGTGCTACCGACTCTTACTCGAAGCGCAAATTGAAGATGACTTTCCACTATTTCGATATGTTCCATCGCAAATATGAATTTCCATACACGATGGCCACACCCAAAGAGTTCTTGGGGAATTCCTTCACCCGGTTCTATCCGAAAATTTCTGCATCACCTATTCCGGAAACGCCTGAATATGGTGAAGGCATGTATTATGGCTGGGATGGCCAGTATGCTTACAATGGGGCGGTTGGAGGGGCTCCGTATAACAAAGCTAAATGGAATGACAACGAATTGGTGGTTGCACAATGGTCTTGTAAGAATATGCCCGATGTCAACGAACTCTATTGGTATTGGAGAAATGGTGATGTGCGTTGGGACGATGTTACCTCTTATACGGTAAAAGTGAAATATATAGATATGGGCGAAGAAAAGGAATATAATGTGACGCAGACGGGTGGAGTGTGGATTAAGAAAAGAGATGCCATTCTCCGCGATGGTTCTCCAACTTATTCGTCGGGCAATGCCATCTTCCAGTCTGAACTTGTTTGCAAGCACCCAAGTCATGATGCAGACGGTTTTTATCCTGCTTTCTGCGATAAACACGGATACGAGTCCGAAACGAATAGTTTCACGGATATGAGGTACTGGTTTCCAGACAAAGTAGATGAGCATACAAAATTCTCCACACCTCCGAGTTATGAATCCTTGGGTAAGCCGTCAGAGGACAAGCTCGACGACTATTTCTTCCTTCCCGCTTTGGGGCAGAGGCATGGTAAATATCCTTCTAATGTGGGAACACATGGTTATTATTGGTCGAGTTCTATCTGTAAACCGCATAGCCAAACTACTTCTGACAATTCCTGGTATTTGGAATTCACCGCAGGCCATTTCATTGTGACTTCACAAAATGGTGTGCGTTCAAACGGCTACGTTGCTGGCGACGGTTGGTTCCACTAAATCCGCAGTTGCAAAAGTCTATGCCAAAGGCTTCGCCCGCTGAAAAAATCATCCGCGCAACGCCCTTGCACGGATGATTTTTTGCATATTTCGCCCGAAAAGTGTTACAAATTGTTTACAAACAAGCATTTTCAAACCATTTTTTTGGGAATTAAGGAGAAAAACTCTACTTTTGCAGAGCATTTTTTCAGGATTCATTATTATAAATATACTGATTATGAAGAAAATACTATTTACGATGGCACTCGCGTTTTCGATGCTGACGAGCGCAAATGCCGATTATTTCGACTATTTCACCGTGGAGAAAAGCGACGGTTTGAAGACCTCTTACGTCTCTGTCAATTTGGTGATTACGTTTTCGGGCAGCAAGATGATTGTGGAGCACGACGGTGCCTCGACGAGCTACGACCTGAACACGCTTTCCAAGATGTATTTCGGATACAACGACGTGACGGCTATCCAGAACCACACAGACGAAACGACTGATGGGCGCTGCGAGGTGTTCGACCTGCAAGGTCGTCGCGTAGCCACGGAGATGCGTATATCCGATGCCCAACAGCAGTTGCCGAAGGGTGTCTATATCATGAAAAAGGGCGAAAAGTCCGTAAAAATCACTGTTAAGTAAAGGAGGAAAGGAATCATGATGAAGAAAAGCTATATTTTCAGTATCGTGAGCATCGTGTTGCTCGCGTTTTTCACCGTGCAGACAGCCTCGGCACAAACCATGAAGGTGTTTACAGGACAGGTGGGCTACGCCTATAAGGCCGCCAATGTGGGCGAAATGACTTTCGCCAACGGCACCACGCTCACCATCGACGGCAAAACCTACAACATCAGCGACATCACAAACATCACGGTCGATGAGTCTTCTGTGACAGACAACACGGTCAAGGTGGTCTATGGCGGAACGACATCGAGCGTCATCGTGGCAGGAAACATCGCGAAATACATTACCGCATCGGCCCAAGGCGGCGTGGTAAGCGTGGTACAAGACGCTGCACTGCAGCAAGAAGTAACCTACACGCTCACGGGCACATCCACCAACGGCTCGTTCCACACCAACGGCGAATTCAAAGCCACTTTCATTCTCGACAACCTCTCGCTCACAAGCACCAACGGACCAGTCATCGACATCCAAAACGGCAAGGCCATCGCCCTGACCCTCAAAGGCACGAACACGCTGGCCGATGCTGCCGGCGGGACACACACGGCGGCGTTCTACATCAACGGACACCCGACCATCAGCGGAGCGGGCTCGCTCAACGTGAGCGGACGCACGAAACACGCCCTGCAGACCGACGAAAAACTCGTGATGAAGAGCGGAACCATCAACGTGACGCAGGCCGTCGGCGACGGCATCCACATTGACGAACGCTTCCAGATGGACGGCGGAACTATCAACGTAACGGCAGCGGGCGACGGCATCGACGTGGAATTCCGCGGCGTGAACAAGGGTACGAAAGACCTGTATGAGAAAAACGGATTCCTCGAACTCAACGGCGGAACGCTCAACATTTCGACCTCAGGCACGGCCACGAAAGCCATCAAGGCCGACAGCACCATCATCATCAACGGAGCTACGGTCACGGCCACAACGTCGGGCGGATCCACCTACGACACCGTGAAAAAAGACACCTCGAGCCCCTCGGCCGTGAAGACCGACGGCGATTTCCAGATGCTCAAGGGAACGCTCACCGCCACCAGCACCGGCTCGGGCGGCAAAGGCATCAACGCCACGGGCAACGTGACCATCTCCGGTGGAAAAATCTTCATCACCACCACGGGCGGCCTCTATAAATACGATGACCTCGACAGCAAGCCGCAGGGCATCAAGAGCGACGGCAACATCACCATTACGGGTGGCACCGCCTATGTGTGTGCAGGCTCTTACGAGGGCAACGCCACCGCGTTCAAGCCCGGCACGGGCAAGGCCTTCTACATCAACGGCGGAAACGTCATTGGTGTGTCGCGCAAAAAAACGACCGTGAGTTCGGCCTCCACGCAAAGTTATTCCTCCTATTCCAAGGTGAACGTAACTGGCGGTCAGACGCTCTCCTACGACGATCTGACCTACACCGTGCCCGCGAACTATAGCATAACGGAGGCTAACGTCGTGGTGTCGAAAGAACCCGTAACGGAGTTCTCTGGGGCGAAACCAATGAATCCCTAAATCGCTATCAACGAAGCAAACGGCAGAAGTCCAGAAAAGACTTTTGCCGTTTTTTTGTGTGCATATTTTTGAAAAGCCGAGAAAAATTTGTATCTTTGCAAACGAATTTTTCACAACAAATCAATTCAACTATGCGAATCAAACTGACAATTCTTGCTTTATTGATGGCCGCAGCCAACGCGCTGGCCGCAGGTTTCCCGCAGGTGAGCACGGGAGGAAACGAGTATTGGTACTACCTGAAGTTCACGCAGGGCGTGTATGTAGTGGCCTCGAACGGCGACGGCGTGGTCTGCAAGGCTGCCATCCCCACGAGTAAGGCTCCGCAACTCTGGAAAGTGGAGGGCTCAGATACCAACGGCTACACGTTTACGAACAAGCTCGGCCTGCAGCTCTATGCAACGGCCACCACACAAGGCTCGGAAATCAGGGCGGCAAAATCGCCTGGCTCGCTCAACAAGTTCAAAATCAACACGCGAGGCAGCAACTACACGATTACGCCCTTCTCGAACACGGGTCAGGCCTTCAACTGCTGGGGCGGAATGGGTTTCAAGAACGACATCAAGCTCTATCAGTCGGGCGACGCGAACGCGCCGATGGCCTTTGTCGCTGAAGACGAAATGACGCTCGACAACGCCGCACTGCCACTCGTGCCCTATCCGCAGACGGTGAATGTGAAAGGTGGAGAGCGATTTGATTTGCACGAACTGACAACGATTGTCTATGCAAGCGAGGCCGCCAAGGCCGTGGCCGAACGGCTGGCCGACGACTTGAGGCGCACGGCAGGCATCAACTGCACGGTGGCCGACGGTGCGAAAACGCCCTCGGAGAAGCATCTGAGCCTCGCGGTCGATAACGCGCGCCCGTCGGAAGGCTACACGCTCAGCATCACGAGCAACGGCATTCAGGTGAAGGCCGCCGATTTTGGCGGATTCTTCAACGCCCTGCAGACACTGCGCCAGCTGATGCCGCCCGCCATCTATGGAAAAGAGCTGAAAACGGGCGAGAACTGGACGCTTCCGCAGGTTGAAATCACCGACCAGCCGCTGATGTCGTATCGTGGATTCATGCTCGACGTGAGCCGCCACTTCTTCGACAAGGAAGAGGTGAAGAAACTGCTCGACGCAGCCGCCATCTACAAGCTCAACCGCTTCCACTGGCACCTGACCGACGACCAAGGCTGGCGCATCGAAATTCCCGAATATCCGAAACTGACCACCGTGGGCGCCATCCGCTCGGGCTCGATGCAGAGCTACGACGCCACGAACCGCACCTCGCTCTACGACGATACGGAATACGGCCGCGGCTGCTACTACACACTCGACGACCTGCGCGAAATCGTGGCCTACGCCAAGGAGCGCAACATCGAAATCATCCCCGAAATCGATATGCCCGGCCACATGGTGTCCGTCGTGGCGGCATATCCTGAGCTCAGCTGCGACCCGTCGAAAACCTACTCCGTGCGCATTCCGGGCGGCATCAGCACCGACGTGCTGAACATCGGCAAGGACGAGGCCATCGACTTCCTCAAATGCGTCTTGGGCCACATCGCCGAGGTGTTCCCCTACGACTATATCCACATCGGTGGCGACGAGTGTCCCACGACGGCCTGGCAAGGCAACGCCGACTGCCAACGTCGCATTCAGGAAGAAGGGCTTGGCAGCGTCAATGGGCTGCAGCCGTGGCTCGTGCAAACCATCGGCAGCTTCCTGAGCGAGAACTATGGCAAGGGCGTGGTGGCCTGGGACGAGGTTATCGACCACTGGAACAGCTCCTACTCCATCGACCCGCTCATCATGGCATGGCACGACGGACGTGCCGCAGCCGCAGCCAACAAAGGCTTCAAGAGCATTTTCGTGCCCTCGCCACGCTATTATCTCGACCAGCTGCAGGTGTCGCCCTCGCAGTTGGAAATCGACGCGCCTTATATGGGTGGCTACGGCGACGGCACCATCAGCAGTGTTGAGCGCATCTACGATTTCAATCCGCACGGCGAGGTGAGCGGTCGCGAGAGTTTTGTCGTCGGCACGCAGGTGAATCTCTGGACGGAGACCTGCACCTCGAACCGCGAGGCCGAATATTGCTTCTTCCCGCGCCTTCTGGCACTGAGCGAAGTGGCCTGGAGAGCCAAATCGAAGCGCAGCTTCCCGAGTTTCTACGCCCGTTTGCAGTCGCACGACGAGATTCTCGACGAGAAGGAAATCTTCTACGCCCGCCACTACATCGAGCCCGACGACCTCTTGCCCGAGCAGGAAGCCATCGCCGAGGCCGAAAACATCCTTGAAAACAGCATCGCCGGCGGTGTGGGATATCCCTCGCAAAGCGAGTTCAACGCCCTTCAGCAGGCACTCGACAACCTGAAAAACGACGCTGGAAACGCTTCGAAGCTCAGCGCACTCGTCAGCCAGATCGAAAACTACAAGAATGCGCCCATCGTGTTGCCCGAGGAAGGAAATATCTATAAAATCAACAGCGCAGCGACGTTCTTCCGCACCCGATTCAACGGCTCGTCGCTCTATGCAAAGGGCGAAAACAACGTCTATGTGCACTACACGCCACAGACCGAACCCGAAGAACTGTGGCAGTTTAAGCCGCAGGCCAACGGAAGTTTCCAAATCGTGAGTATGTTCAACGAAAAAATGCTCACGATGAGCGCTTCTGCCAACAGCGAGGCGAAAACCAATGCCCAGACGGGCACGAACTTCACTATCAGCAAGGCAACGAAGGCCGCAGGCGGCTACACGTATATCCCGGGCGTGGTGAACATCAAAAACGGGAATTACAACCTCTTCGTGAAACTCTCTGGCTCCACCATCAGCATCGTGGCCAACACCGACGGCGCACTCTGCTATCCCGGCACGTGGCGCATCGAGGAGGTTGACGACTATCGCCTGTGGCTGGAGAAACTCGTCGAGAAGTGCGAACTCATCCACGAGACCGCCGACCCGCACAAAGCCAACCAGCCCACGGAAAGCGCACTGCAATTCCTGCTTGAAAACGTCATTACACCCGGACGCGAGGCCCTGTCGCAGTCGGGCGTGAGCCGCGAGAAGTATCTGGAATTGGTCGCCCGCTATCAGGAGTTCCAGAAAATGGAGAAAACCTCGATTCAAGACACCATTGACGAGGGCCACTACTATCTGATTCGCAATGCCTATTTCACGCAGAAATATGCCTGCGCCAACGCCTCGTCGAACATCGTGGAACCGAAGAACAGCGGCACCACCGACAACTACAAGTGGGAACTGACGAAAAACAGCGACGGCACTTTCTACATCACGAACAAACAGACCAACACGAGGGCCTACGTGAGCTCGAGCGCCGCCGAACAGCAGGTGCGACTCGGACAAGATTACAAATGGACGCTGCGCGAGGTGACCACCGACCAGGGCAACACGGCCATCGCCATCACCGACCTTTCGGGCAACTTCAGCTGGTACACCAATCCCGACGCGTGGAACCACGTGCTGCTGAAGCCCTACGACTGGGGAGCCAGCGTGTGGGAACTCATCAAAACGACCGAAGAAACGACCACGGGCGTGACCACCATCAGCCATTCCGACGCCCCTGACGCAGCCATCTACGACCTCACAGGCCGCAGACGCCACGAAAACGCCTCGCTGCCGAGAGGCATTTACATTCAGAGTGGGAAGAAAATCGTGAAGTAAGCGTCAGCTGGCGGACGAGGACTTTTCGCGCACCTTTCCATTGACCACCTCGAATCGCTCGTTGAATTCTTCGCGCGTACGTTTCCATCTGTCGTGACTCCACAGCCAATAGGCTGGAGCGCGGCGGATGGTTTTTTCAAGCATCTGGTAATAGATGTCGGTAATCTCAAATTCATGCATTTGCTGCGGATGCCGAGTGATAAGTTTGAGCTCGGCCTCGTAGTAGCCGCGTCGGGTGCGACGAACATCAACGTAGAACGCGGCATGGTTCAGCTTCCTCACAATGCGCTCCGTGCCCGTGAGCACAGGCGTGTCGTGATTCAGGAAGTCCACCCAGTGATGGATGTTCACCCAGTGCGGTTTCTGGTCAGAAATGTAGCCTATGATCATCGGACGGTTGCTCTTGGTGAATTCGAGCAGACGGCGCAGCGTGTCATGCATGGGGATGCAGAGTGAGTTGAAATGCTGTCGGGCGCGGAGGAAAAGCTGGTCTGTGAGGCGATTTTCTATCGGATGATAGATTTGTCCGGGCTGTATATTCGCAGGCAGCCACAAGGGCAGCGACGTGACCCATTCCCAGTTGCAATAATGCCCTAAATAAAGCGCTATCGACTGTCCTTCAGCCAAAATGTTATCGATCGCCTCCATATTCTTAAACACCATCCGTCGCCTCATTTCCTGCTCGCTGATGGTCATCATTTTCACCGACTCTACCATGTAGTCGCAAAAGAAATGGTAGAAGTCGCGCTCTATCTGTTTCAACTCCTCTTGCGACTTTTCTGGAAACGACGTTCGCAGATTCGTCCTGACCACCTTTTTCCGATAGCCCAATATATGGTAGAGCAGCAGGAAAATGACGTCGCTCAACACGTAATGAACCCTGAGCGGCAGCAGCGAGAGCATATACCACAAGCCATAGACGATATAGTAGAGGATTTTCATGCTTTCTCGGGGTTGAAATCGTGATAGGAGTGTTCCATATCGAGGTAGTGGAAATTGTGTTGCCGCTGGTGATGAACCTCGGGAATGGTCATGTAGTCGCCGTATTTATTGGAGAGATAGGCGTCGTAGTGTTCCACGCCAAGGGCTTGAAAATCCTCGAAGTCGTAGGGCGTGGGTGTTCCCAGGATTTCTTTCGGGAGGACGCCTTTCGACCCGTCGTCATAGTCGGCTACGAGTGAAGCGTTGTCGTAGTCGTAGGTGGTCAGAATCCGACGGATTTTCCGCTGCACGTCTTTCAGAGAATAGAGCTTTCGACAGAGCAGTGGCAGCCACGAGCTCGGGCCTCGGCCGTGCTTATAGGGGTCGCGGAAAAGGAGGTAGAGCACGCGCTTGTAGTATTCGTAGCGTGCAAAATGCCATTTCCGTGCGAGCCAGCCCGGCGCGACACCGTCGATGGGGAAAACATCGAGGTAGATGCCGCCCAGATAGCGCAAATGGAGGCGTTCAATCAGCGTTGTAGAGCTGTCTTGAATCTTGGCGAAGGGCAATGGATAGACCGCATCGTTTTCGGCACAAACCATTTCGTAGGGTGCAGGCAGCCACTCGCTCGCATGGGCTATCAGTCGCTCGTAGTCGGGTCGCGGCATGGCAATGTCGAGGTCGTCGTCCCAGGGAATGAAGCCCTTGTGTCGCACGGCTCCAATCATTGTTCCCGCCCAGATGTAATAGCGCAGGTCGTGCTGTCGGCAGGTTTTGTCGACGGCGCGCAGAATCTCAAGAATTCTCAACTGTAACGGACGTATCTCGTATAATGCCATTTTTATTGCCTGCAAAGGTAGTAAAAATAAAATAAAATTCGTAACTTTGTGGCCAAAATTATTGACAAATCACCATAAATGGCTATGGACATAGACACGAAAGTGCTTGTATTGCACGTCAAAAACGGATATGAGGAGCGCGAGAAGCATATTCAGAGGATGATGGCAGCCGAGGGCATAGCCTTTGACTTTATTCTCGACGGTGACAAGAACGAACTCAGCGACAAGATTCTTGACCGATATTTTACTGGCGAGATGAAACAAGTATCGAGTGCAACCTCCTGTGCCATGAAGCATTTGTTGGCGTGTCGCCACATTGTTGAGCACGACCTGCCCGGCGCCTTGGTTCTTGAAGACGACATGATTCTCTACAGGAATTTCAAGCCCGTTTTCTCCGCCTGCATGAAGGAAGTAGAGCAACGCCGGCTCGACTCGCCGCTTATCTCGTTTGAAGACAGTGCCCTGAAATTCGTGCCCGGAAGCCAAAGAAAAAGAGGCCAGCACCTCTATCCCGCCACGAGCGACCGCTTTGCCGGATGTCTTTTCTACAGTCGTGGCTGTGCGGAGCAAATACTCGACTACGTGGAACGGCAGAAATGCGACCTTCCCATCGACCTGCTCCATAAGGCTCTCATCACGCGCATTGGACTGTCCTACTACTGGTGCCATCCCGCCATTGCCACCCAAGGCACTCACAACGGTTTGTTTGCCTCGTCCATCAACGAGCAGTCGGCCCGAAAACAGCGATACCGCGCACTCACGTGGAAAATAAAACTCGCCTATAAGAAGTTTCTCTATCGTCTCAGATAACACATGACAATGGATAAAAGAAAGCTCCACTACCTGCTCCACAGCGGCAAAAACAGCAATCTGAAGTATTATGTTGGCTGCTACCTGCGCGAATTCACACCCAAAATCTTCTCGCGGAGGCAGCTGGAAGGGCTGCTCCGCGAAATTGAAACTCGTGCAGACAAAGAAACCATTCGCACTCGCGCCAACTACTACTGCAAGCTGACGCGGGAAAGCATTTTCGACCGTCGGGAGTGGGAGCAAAAAGCCGTCAGCCTGCGCAAACAAGCGATGACAAGCCAGAAAACCTATTATTTCGATGCCATGGAAATTGCCCGCTACTTCAGCCAAGACCTGCGCTGGATTCTTGATGCCGGCGACAAGCCCTATGTGGCTCCGGAGCCAGCCATCGTGAAGAATCGGCCGTTGGTGGAGAAAAACGACAATTCCGTCATCCTAAAGCTCGACAAAAACCGCCATTTCCTCTTCGTCAACGATAAAAAAACATGGCGCGAAAAGAAAAACAGGGCTATTTTCAGAGGCGACTTGGGAATACGAAAAGAGAATCGCACCGTCTTTATGAATCTTTTTGCCAACGGACAGTCGCCCATGATCGATGCCGCCTCGACAAACCGCTGGGACGAACATCCCGAATGGCAGCAGCCGAAACTCACCATCGGCGAACATCTGGACTATAAGTTCATCATGTCGCTCGAGGGAAACGACGTGGCCTCGAATCTGAAATGGGTGATGTCGTCGAACTCGATTGCCGTCACGCCCCGACTCACCTGCGAAACATGGTTCATGGAGGGCACACTCAAGCCGAATTATCACTACATTGAGGTGAAAGACGATTTTTCTGACCTGGAAGAACGCTTAAACTACTACATCAACCATCCCGACGAGGCCGAGGCCATCATCCGCCACGCCCACGAATACGTCGATCAGTTCCGCGACAGGAAACGCGAAAAACTCGTCTCGCTACTCGTCCTGAAAAAATATTTCGACATCACCAACGGCAGCTACAGACCATGATTTTCGCCCGCGACAAAAGCCAAATGTGCAACAACCTGCTGCAATATGCCCACGTTTACGCATGGGGGCGGGAGCACGGGCGGAAAGTGATTTCCATGCGTTTCAGCTATAAATTCCGCTATTTCCGCATCTGTCACACTCCACTCACGGGCCTCGGCTGGTATCTCCTTGCCAAATATGCCGCGGCCATCGGCTTGCTGCCCACGGCCAGCTTCAAGCATAGCGACTGCGACCACAAGGCACTCGAACGCAAAATGCTTCGCCATCGTCATATCGTGGTGAGCGGATGGAATGTCCGATTCTACGACCTTTTCCTGAAATACCGTAAAGAAATCTGCGACCTCTTCCAAATCGATGACCAATTCACCGAGCCCGTCATGGCCAAGATGCAAGAAACTGAACGAAAAGTAGGCGAACGGGGAATCCGCCTGGGCGTTCATGTCCGTCGCGGCGATTATGCCCAATGGAAAGACGGAAAGTATTTCTACGATGACGAGACCTATGCCCGCCACATCAATCGCTTTGCCGGCTTTCATCCCAATAAGACGATCAACGTCTATCTCTCCACCAACGACCCTTCGGTCAGCGCAGAACGCTTTCAACAGTTGTGCCCCAAAGTCAGCGTGCATCACCTTCAGGGCAGCGCACCCGAAGACCTTTTCATGCTCTCCGCCTGCGACTATCTCATCGGGCCTCCCAGCACTTTTTCGCTCGTGGCCGCCATGTATCGCGACCTTCCCCTTTTCCGCATAGACACGCCCGACAGCAGCAAGATGACTCCCGAGGGTTTCCGGCTGTTCGACGATTGGTTTCGCAGAATCGTTTAGACAACCATCGAGCGCACCATCTTGAGCCAAGCCAGCGTGTAGAGATAGACGTTGATGTAGAGCGTGTCGTTCAGGAATTTATGGATGGAAGTAGGAACGAAAATGTCGGTTGGCACGATTCCAAAGAAAACGAGCAAGCCCCAAAATAAGATTTTATCGTAGAGCGTGTGCTGTTCGCGCAGCCAATACCACAGGATGTAGCCCGCAAGGGCGATGAGATAGGTATGCGTTTCGGAAGAGTCGCCAAACAAGATGATCCATCCCATGAGCACGCCCAGCGTCGTCACTCGGAAAGAGAATTCTCCCCAGCGTCGGTGTTGCCAGAAAAACAGGGCGATTACGACGGCAACCGTCAGCAACTGCACAATCCGGTAGCTATCGAGCACGTAGCGCAGCGGATAGGCGTAAAGCAGCGAGACGTAGTAGGTACTGCTCTGATGCTGCGACAACATATTCCACCAGTTTTCGTAGCAGGGAATCAGTCCGTCGAAACCCGTTTTCAGTGCGGGAAGCATCAGTAATACCACACCAAAGAGGGCCGCATACAGCAAATGGCGGAAGGGTTTTTGATAGCAAAATAGCAGCAACAACTCCACGATGCCATAGACTTTCGTCGTGGCGGAAATCATAATCAGCAAAACAGCCCATACGCCCTGCCCACGCTCAAGTAAAGTAAAGGCAAACAGGAAAACATACGCCACCACGACATTGAACTGAAACGGGAAAATGCTCTGCTCCAGAATCAGCAGCAGAAACAGGAAAATTTTTACTTTATAAGGGTCGAACCGCTTTGGCAGGGTGAACACGGAGAGGGCGAACAAGGAATAGTTGCACAGATTCCATACAAACGGCCCCAACCATTTCGGCAGAAAGGCAATGGGCGAGTACAGGATTGAAAAAACGGGGGTGTAGAGGAAATATCGTCCGTGGTCGTCCACGAATTGTTGGGTGTAGGGGTTTACACCGTTCCAGAAATCGATTGTCGAGTCGGTATAGACGAGATAGTTCATGTATCTCTGTCGGAAAGTTTCGAGCGCCGTGGCAACAATGGCTATCAACAGCCCGAAAACAAAGACGAAGCGCTTGGGATTACGCTGGTATATCGATACGATGGCCTGCTTCATGCGTTTTCTCTCCGTTAAATGAATTGACAAAATAGCCTGGGCGACCCTTTACCTCGTTGAAGACACGCCCAAGGTACTCGCCGATGATGCCAAGGCTGAGCAGTTGGATACCACCGAGGAAAAGCATCGTCACCATGATGGTGGGGTAGCCTGGCACGGGTTCGCCAAAGATGTTCGTCACGACAATGATGTATATCAAATAGAAGAATGCGACGGCAGAGACAAGCAGTCCCAGAATCGAGGCCATTCGCAGCGGGGCAGTCGTGTAGGACGTTATGCCATTCAGCGCCAGATTAATCAGCGACATGAAACTCCATTTGCTTGAGCCTGCCTGCCGCTCTTCCTGGAAATAAGAGATTCCTTTCTTACGAAATCCTATCCACGAATACATGCCCTTGGTGTTGCGCTCCGTTTCGCGCATTTGTTTCAGCGCCTCCACACAGGAGCGATCCAGTAAGCGAAAGTCGCCCGTGTCCTTCTGAATCGGCACGGTGGTCATTTTCTGCAGAATCCGATAGTACCAACGGGATGTCTTGCGTTTCAGCCACGATTCTTTACTGCCCTGTCGTTGGGCATAGACATCGTCATAACCTTCCTCCCAATAGCGTAGCATATCGGGAATAACATCGATGGGATGTTGCATATCGGCATCCATGATAATCAGCGCATCGCCCGTGGCATAATCAAATCCTGCCATCATGGCCACCTCCTTGCCATAGTTGCGCGAAAGGTCGATGTAGTTGTAGCGTGGATCCTGTCGATGCAGACGGATCATTTGCTGCAGGGTATTATCCGTGCTCCCATCGTTCACTAACAGGAATTCCCACTCGTAGCTCGGATTTTCCTCCACTACCCTGCTCATTTTCTGGCTGATGAGCGGAAACGATGCCTCTTCATTATAGGCTGGAAGAAGAATTGTGACTTTTTTCATAGGCCAATGTAAATTCTGAATATGTAGCGAACGGTACACCGTCGTTTTTGAAAGTCTGTATCAGCATTTCCAGGCGTTTTTCCATGGTTTCGCCCGTGTTTCGTGAAATGACATAGGGGATGTTCCACTCGGGATGCTTTCGCAGGTTGATAAACTCCCACGGATGGAAGTAGATGACAAACTGGCCGTCATGGTGCAACGTCCATAAACACAGCTTCCGATAGAGCCACATGGGATAATGGTGGCATGCAAGCCAAAATACGGGCAACCTAAACCAAGGTGAAACGGAGGTCGGGATTTCCAACACCCTGCCCCGATAAAAAGGCGTGCGCGGCTCACTAAGATGCATATATCGACCCGGAATGAAGGCCGGATGCAACGACGAGTTATAGCGATAGCCAGCCTGCTCAATGGCCTCGTCACTGACGGAAAGCATACGAGGATGGCGGTAACCGCCAATCTCTTGCCCTGTGATGCGCTCCAGAATTTGTTTCGACTGCTTGATATCACTTTCCTGAGGTTGGAAATGGTCAACGCCGTGGCTGGCCACCTCGTGACCCTCGCTCACGATACGTTGCATCACCTCTGGCGCATTCTCAGCGAAGTTTGCCGTGCAGAAGAACGTGGCTCGCACTCCGTTGCGCCTCAAAATGTCGAGAACACGACAAGTGCCCTCGGCAGATACTTTCATTCCGTCTTTCAGGGAAATCTCCACGCCATGTTCGCGAGGCAGGTCAAATTCTTCGGTGTCAAAACTGAGTAATATCATAGGAAAGTATTTTTGGGGGACAATTTCAGACCAATTCCTTCGGCAGCAGCTCCGTTGCGCGCTCGAAATCCTCGGGCGTGTCGAGTTCGTAGGAGAAAAACTCGGTGGTATCGACCACCTTGAAGACGTGGCCCTGCGGGATGAGCCGTTCGAAGGCTCGCTCGTAGAAGATGTCAATGAGTTTTTCCTCAAGAATCATCTGGTCGAGCTCGCGGAAGAGGGCCTCGGAGTAGGCGGCGGTGATTTTCTCGATGCCCACGCTCTCGCCAATGGCGTCTTCCACGCGACAGGTCTTGCTGATTTCCGTGATTCTGCCCTCGCTGTCGGCCACGATTTTCATCTCTTCCTCGCCCAGTTCGTGGCGGTTGAGCGCCAAGGCCGGCTCCGACTGTCGGGCGACGGTCTCCACGGCCTTCGGATCGCAGAGAATGTCGCTGTCCATGAGCAGAAATTCCTTGCCGCGCACCACCTGACCCGCCATCCACAGCGAATAGATGTTGTTGTTGTGCTCGTAGTCGGCATTATGGAGAAAGGTGAAATGCGGCTTGGCAGCCGACATATCCTTGTCGGCATATTGCTGCAGGAATGTGCGAATCATCTCACCGCGATAGCCCGTCACAACAACAAACTCACGGATGCCAGCCTGCTGCATGGCACGCACCGTGCGTTCCAGTAAGGTAATCCCACCCACTTCGAGCAGGCACTTCGGCTTCGTATCCGTCAGGGGGCGCAGGCGCTTTGCCATTCCTGCGGCTAAAATCACTCCAGTCATCAGCTTACTTGTTGTTGAAAACTTTCAGGATGGTGTCGCATACTGTCTGTGTCTGCTCTTTGCGGCCAAGCGTGATGCGCAAACATGACTCAAGTCCCTTGTCGGTCATGAACTTGATCTTATAGTTCTGTATTTTCAGGGCCTCCATCAGACGGTCTTTGATCTCGATAGGATACTTGATAAGAATGAAGTTGGCCACCGACTTATAGACCTTGAAACCGGGCAGTGAACCGAGTTCCTTCTTATAGAGCTGGCGTCCCCATTCCATATCGTTGGCCACATGGCGATAGTGCTCGTCGCTGTCGAGTGCTGCGAGTGCTACGGCCTCAGAGAAGCGGTTGTAGCCAAGATACTTGTTAATATAGCTCTCAAACTGCTCATGCCCCTTGCCGATGAAGCCGAAACCCACGCGAAGGCCGGGGAGTCCGTAGAACTTTGACAGCGTGCGTGAGATTATCAGATTGCTGTATTTGTTCACCAACGGTGCAATGTAGTCGGTATCGGAACTGATGAAACTGGCATATGCCTCGTCGATGAGCACCATCGTGTCATCCGGGATATTTTCCATGATGCGTCCTATTTCCTCTGAAGTCAGGCCGTTGCCAGTGGGGTTGTTAGGCGAGGCGAGGAGCAGCATGCGGGGATGCACGCGATAGGTATAGCTGATTACTTCGTCGATGTCGTAGGCAAAGGTGTCGTCCTGCTCGTGGAGCGGGTACATCTCGAAGGTACCGCCGCACTCGTTGGCCACACGGTTGTAGTACCACCAGGAGAACTCCGGGATGAGAATTTTCTTGTTGTCGCCCACCATCAGAAAATAGTGGATGGCGTTCTTCAGCATGTCTTCACCGCCATAGGTAAGCAGCACCTGTTCTTCCGGTACGCCGTAGATCTCACTGAGACGTACGGAGATGACACTTTTCTTGCCTTGGTCATAGATACGGGTATAGAAGCACAAGGTCTTCGGATCAAAATTCTTGATGGCGTCAACCACTTTCTGGCTGGGCTCAAAGTTAAACTAGTTTCTGTCGAGAAAATTAAATGGTGTATCCATTGTAACTATGTTTTTTATTGTTGTTTATCTATTTTCATAAGGAGAATAC
>DFHC01000018.1 GCA_002372575.1 bacterium UBA3734
TAAGCACGGTTTTACCTACACCAGCACCTCCAAAGAGTCCAATTTTACCACCCTTCAGATACGGCTCCAGCAGGTCGATGACCTTAATACCTGTTGCCAGCACCTCCTTAGTGGTAGAAAGCTCCTCAAACTTTGGAGCCTCGCGGTGGATGGGGTAAGCCCCCTCCATATCCAGCTGTTTCATACCGTCGATAGGCTGGCCGATGACGTTCAGCATACGGCCTTTGATTTGGTCGCCCGCAGGCATCTGGATGGGCGAGCCCATCGGCACGGCCTCGAGTCCGCGATGCAGTCCGTCGGTATTGTCCATAGCCACGCAGCGCACGGTGTCTTCGCCAATGTGCTGCTGCACTTCAACTACGAGCGTGCGCCCGTCGCCACGGTCAATCGTCAGGGCATCGTGAATCTTGGGCAGAACCTTCTCAGCCTCCTGCCCTTTCGTGTCGAAATAGACGTCGATCACGGGGCCGATGATCTGAGAAATGTGTCCATTGATTTGTGACATAATAAATCTTGGTATTTAAGTGAATGTTTTTGATTTTGCTGCAAAGTTAGCAACAAAGCATTAAATATCAAAACTTTTTTGAGGAAAAATCACTCTTCGAAGCAAATAAAAAACTTACCAGAAGTTAAATTATGGCGATTTCGGTTGATTATCGAAGAAAAAATCGTAATTTTGCATCATCTTTTTAATAAAACGGACTGGAATATGAGAAATTTGAGGCAGATATTCGTTCTTGCAGCCTTGACCACGGTGCCTTTCATGGCGATGGCGCAGAGCGAATGGGAGGTGCCCGGACAAGGACGCACCGACGAGGTGAAAAGGGAAAGGAGACCACTGTTTGACACTCGCAAGAAGGTGACCGAGGCAAAATATTTGGAAGGTGCCGTTCCCGTGATCGACGGGAAAGTGGTGTTCACGCTCGACGAAGACGTTGCAAACAAGAGCGCACAAGAGATTTATGACATCGTTTACGCCACGCTGGAGCGCCTGACGAAAGGCGAAAACCAGTTCGACGAGAGCCATATTGCCTTGGTGAACAAGAAAGAACATGTGATTGCAGCAAAATTTCGCGAGTGGCTCGTGTTCAAGAGCACAGCCCTGGCGCTCGACCGCACGGTGTTCGGCTACACCATCATTGCGAACTGCACCGACGGACACCTCAACCTCACGCTCTCGCGCATCAACTATGCCTACGAGCTCGACCGTGGCGATTCTGAGGGGCTGATAACGTCGGCCGAGGAATGGATCACCGATGAAAATGCGCTAAACAAGGCCAAGACTAAGCTTCGCCGCCACTCGGGAAAGTTCCGCAGGAAAACCATTGACCGCAAGGACGAGATTTTTCAAACCATCATAGATTCCTTAAAGAAATAAAATATGCAAATTCGTTCCCGTAGAAATGCAGAAAGCAGCGGACGTCATCCGCGGCTGCGCAATTGGCTGAACATTATTTTCATGGTTGGAGCCATTGTGGGCGTAGGTATCTACCTGCTCGGCGACTCACAGCTGGGCATCATCGTGATTCTCGCCGCCATGTCTTTCAAGATTGTAGAATGTTCTCTCCGACTGATTCGCTGATGCTGAAACGCCGACTATACACATTATTATATTCCCTGCTGGCGGTTTTAAGTGCGTCGGCACAGTTCGACGAACCCCTCGGCGTCACGGACATCAACGGTTTCGACCAGCGGCAAGAGCGGCAAAACCAAAACGAAACGGGCGGCAACAACAAGGAAATTCCAAAGGGAATCAAGGTGTGGAAAATCGACGAACGGTTTGGCGACCGCGTACCTACCGCGCCCGACACGCTCTCGCCGATGTTCATGAACTCGATTTTCACGACTGGCCTGCGCGGGGAGTACAACACACTCGGAAACCTCGGTTCGCCGCGTATCAGCCGTATTTTCATTGACAGAAAAAACGACGGGCAGTTCATTTTTACGCAGCCCTACGATTTTTTCGTGAAATCGCCCAGTGAATTCCATTTCACCAACACGCTTTCACCCTTCACCAACCTCACGTTCAACACCTGTGGCGACCGTATGAACGGCGAGGACCATCTGACGGCAAAGTTCGGCGTGAACGTGAACCGCGCACTGGGCTTCGGTTTCGTGTTTGACTATATCTACGGACGCGGTTACTACGACTCGCAAAGCACCTCGCACTTCAACTACACGCTTTATGGAAGCTACCTCGGCGAACGCTACGAAGCCCATCTGCTGGCCTCGCTCAACCACCAAAAAGTGGCGGAAAACGGCGGTATCACCGACGACAACTACATCGTACACCCCGAGAGCTTCAACGACAGCTATACGACCTCGGAAATTCCCACCGTGCTGAAACGCAACTGGAACCGAAACGACAATCAGCACGTGCTCTACACCCATCGCTACAATGTGGGTTTCAACCGGAAAGTGCCTATGACCAAGGAAGAAATCGAGGCACGCAAGTTTGCCATCGCATCGCAGGCTGCAAACGACACGACAAACACCGAGAAAAAAGAGATTCCCAAGGATACAACGTGGCTGAAAAACGAATACGTACCCGTGACGAGCTTCATCCATACGGCTCAGTTCGACAACTACAAGCGCATCTTCCAAGCCTATGAAACACCCGACAACTACTACGCCAACAGATATGGCGACATCGGCCCCTACGCCGCCGACTCCATTTTCGACCAGACGCGCCACTACCAGCTGCGCAACACCTTCGCCATCTCCATGCTCGAAGGCTTCAACAAATGGGCGAAGGCCGGCATAAAAGTATTTGCCACGAGCTATCTGCGCCACTTCAAGCTGCCAGCCAACGGCGACACGCTCACTACCTACAACGAACACACGCTCAGCATCGGCGGACAAATCAGCAAGACGCAAGGACGCACGCTCCACTACAATGCACTGGCCGAAACGTGGCTCCTCGGCGAGGATGCCGGACAGTTGAAAATCGACGGCAGCATCAACGTGAACTTCCCGCTCTTCGGCGACACCGTCACGCTCGCCGCCCGAGGATTTTTCCACAGGCTGAATCCCACGTTTTATTATCGCAACTATCACAGCCGCCACCTCTGGTGGGACAACAACGACCTGAGCAAGATTCTCCACACGCGCATCGAAGGGCTGTTCAGCTATCAGAAGACGCGCACGACACTGCGCGTGGCCGTCGATGAAATCAAAAACCACACGTATTTCGGGCAGTCGTATCGCATCACGAGCACTTCCGGACGCACTCACAACACCGTCGGCGTACGCCAATGCAGTGATGCTATCACCCTGCTCACGGCCTCGCTATCGCAAGACTTCACGCTCGGCCCGCTCAACTGGGAAAGCGTGGTGACGTGGCAGAAATCGACCAAAGAAGATGCTCTTTCGGTGCCTACGCTGAATATTTATACGAATTTGTTCCTACGATTCAAGATTGCCCGCGTGCTCAGTGTAGATTTGGGAGCCGACGCCCGCTTCTTTACGGCCTATTATGCCCCCGACTACAGTCCTGCGCTCGGACAGTTTACGCAGCAAGAAGTATCTACCGTTGGCGACGACACTGCCGATTTCCGCGTGAAAACGGGCAATTGCCCAATCGTGAATGCCTATGCGAACTTCCACCTGAAGCACACGCGTTTCTTCATCATGATGAGCCACGTCAATGAGTCAATCGGCCGGAAAGACTACTTCTTCACGCCCCACTACCCGCTCAACCCAAGCATCATTCGCTTTGGCATCAGCTGGAATTTCTTTAACTGATTTTTTGAGGATTAGTACGGGGTTCCGGTTGGAGCAGGTCCTAACGGGTCGTCATCGCCATTGAGTCGGCTACCGATGATTTCACCGCCCGACTCCGTGACTGGTGTTGCATAAGTTTCTTCAAGGTTCTCGAAACGCGTGTAGTCGCCCTTGAAGCGCAATATGACGTCGCCCGTGCCACCCTTACGGTGCTTCGCAATGATGATGTAGGCCTTGCCGCGCACGTCGCGTCCTTTCTCGTCTTCCATGAGCCGATAATACTCCGGACGATGCACGAAGAGCACCATGTCGGCATCTTGTTCGATGGCTCCCGACTCGCGTAGGTCGCTCAGCTGCGGGCGCTTTCCCTCGTTGCCCTCGCGCGACTCCAAATTTCGATTCACCTGCGACAGGGCAAGAATCGGGATATTCAGTTCCTTGGCAAGTCCCTTGAGCGAGCGCGAAATGGTCGAGACCTCTTCCTGGCGGTTGCCGAAGCGCACGCCGTGGGCAGTCATCAGCTGCAGATAGTCGATCATGATGATTTTTACGCCTCGCTCGCGCACCAGTCTGCGAGCCTTTGAACGAAGCTCAAAAATCGAGAGGTTGGGGGTGTCGTCGAGGTAAAAGGGCTTGCCTTCAAGCTTGCGCACATTGCGGTCGAGTCGCTGCCACTCATCGGGAGAAAGTTGGCCGTTCTGGATCGATTTTCCGCTGATTTCGCACACGTTGGCCATCAGTCGGTTCACCAATTGCACGTTGCTCATTTCGAGCGAGAAGAAGGCAAGTGGCGTGTTATAGTCGATGGCAATATTCTTTGCCAAACTGAGTGCAAAGGCGGTTTTTCCCATGGCCGGACGACCTGCAATGATGACGAGGTCGCTTGGCTGCCATCCAGCCGTGATGTCGTCAAGCTTGTCGAAACCCGTCGGTACACCCGTCACGCCACTCGTGTTCTTCGCTGCTTTCTGCATGACTTCAATGGCTTCAAGGAGTACAGGGTCGATTTGCACATAATCCGTCTTCACGTTCTTCTGCGAAATCTCGAACAGGTTGGCTTCCGCCTCTTGCATCACGGCATCGGGGTCGGCGGTCTCATCGAAGGCCAGCTCTTGAATGCGGCTCGTATAGGAAATGAGCTGTCGCAGCATTGCCTTCTGCTTCAGAAGCAGCGCGTGGTACTCGATGTGGGCCGACGACGCCACGTTTTGCGTCAGATCCATGATGTAGGTGTTGCCACCCACGTTTTCGAGTTCGCCCTGTCGCTTCAGTTCCTCGCTGACAGTGAGCAGGTCCACGGGATGGTCGCCCATGCTGAGCGACTGCACGGCCTGATAGATTTTCTGGTGGCGTGGCTCATAGAACGACTCGGGTTTCAGTATTTCAGAGACGAGCGAAAACGCATCCTTGTCGATCATCAGTGCGCCAAGCACGACGCGCTCAATGTCGAGGGCCTGCGGCTGAAGATGGCCGTAGGTATTGTCAATGGGCGCAGGATTACGCCTTTTCTTGCTATTGGTGTCTGTATTTTGTGGCATAGGAGTAGAATAAAACAGGGTTGCAAAGTTACGAAAATTTTGGAGAAAACTTCTCAAAAAACAAAAATTATTTTGCCCGTTACGAAGAAAAAAGACTATCTTTGAGTCCGCGCAGAAAGAAATAGATTTCTTCTTGCAGTCGGAACAGCGTCCATGAGCGTTGAAGCGGGAAATAACCGAATTTATAGCGGTTTCGGGGATAGAGCCGATGGGCTTCAATGGATTGCCAAACGGTCTTGATTTCGCGGAGACCGTGGCTGTTGTCGTCGCTCGACATGGCATTGCGATGGTTGAAATAGAACATATAGAGTCCCACGCAGTTCACCCAACGGATGTTTTCATAGATATTGAGGACCGAGTCATCGACGCGAAGCGCTTCCAACTGTCGTTTCATGCTGCTGTTGGCACGAAGATAGTCATAGCGTCGCACGGAAACATCTTGCGTGGCCGACATGGCGTTACACCTATAATAATAATGGGCCGATGGCGCATAGTAAACACGGCGCGAATGGTAGTAATGCAGGCGAGTCGTATTGTCGTCGCTATAAGTGCGACAGGTGTCGTCATAGGGCCACTGCTCGTAGAATTCGCGGCGTGTCACGTAACAGCCGTGGATGCCCCAGTCGAGGCTGCAGAGAAAAGCCTCAAAACCCGACAGCGAGGGCGGAATCGGACGTTCATATTCGCGCTCATGGCCGTTTTCGTCAACCCTGAGCATATTCAGCAGCACGCAGTCGACATCGTCGTGGCTCTCGAACACCTCCACGCATTGCTCAAGCGCGTCGTGAGCCATCCAGTCGTCGCTGTCCAAAAAGGCCACGAATCTTCCCCGAGCATGTCGGAGACCCTCGTTGCGAGCCTTTGCCTGACCACTGTTTTCAGGCATTTGGAAGAGTTCCACGCGGCTGTCTTTGCGGGCGTAGGATTGCAAAATATCCCAGGATTTGTCGGTCGAGCAGTCGTCGATGCAAAGAATTTGAATATCTTGCAACGTCTGTCCCAAAAGCGAATCCAGACACTGCTCCAGATAGGCCTCCGCATTGTAAACTGCCACCAAAACCGAAATGCTCTCCATTTTTTCTTTGTGATACTTGTTTTATGTTACAAAATTACAAAAAATCTCTACTCATTCAAAGTTTTTCGCAGAAAAATCGTATTTTTGCAACAATATTCTAAACAAAAACATCTACAACAATGAAGAAAATGATTCTAACGGCTGTGGCCATGTTCGTGGCAACAGCAACATTCGCACAACCGAAGGTGTATTTCACGAAAGAGATTACGCCCCAGTCGCTGGTGAAAATCTACAAGGTACTCGGAAAAGAAGCCAGCGGACGCGTGGCCGTGAAGATTTCGACGGGCGAAGGCGGCAACAAACACTATCTGAGGCCCACGTTCATCCGTAATTTGGTGGAAGAAGTAAACGGCACGGTGGTGGAGTGCTGCACGGCCTACGGCGGAACGCGACAAGACCCGAAAAAACACTGGGAAACCATCCACAAGCATGGGTTCGACTCGATTTTCGCCGTCGATCTGATGGATGAGTTCGGGCAGATTCGCATTCCTGTGAAAGACCAGAAACACCTGAAATTCAACATCGTGGGCGAGCACGTGGCCAACTACGATTTCATGATCAACCTCGCACACTTCAAAGGTCACGCGATGGGTGGCTTCGGCGGCGTACTGAAAAACGCTTCGATTGGTGTGGCTTCCACCGCTGGAAAAGCCTATATCCACTCCGCGGGCAAGACCGACGACGCCCAGCTCGCATGGACACCGGAATTCCTGGCTGCCGGTCCCACGCAAGATGCATTCCTTGAGTCGATGGCAGCGGCAGCACAGTCGGTTCACAATTATTTCAGTGGCAACGTCATCTACATCAACGTGATGAACAACATGTCGGTGGACTGCGACTGCGACGGCACGCCCGCCAAGCCCGAACTGCAAGACATGGGCATCATGGCGAGTCTCGACCCCGTGGCGCTCGACCAAGCCTGCCTCGACAAGGTGATGAACTACAAAGGAAAACCCGGCGACGACAACAAGCCGCTCATTCAGCGTATCAACCGCCAGCATGGTGCCTATATCACTGATTATGCTGAAAAAATCGGGCTGGGTTCCAAGACCTACACGCTCATCAATATCGACTGATTTTCGCTCATTTAGTTAAAAAACATAAAAATCCGTGCCAAAATTTGGTGCGGATTTTATAATGCATTACCTTTGCAGTGTAATACTTACATAGTACACTATAAAAATAATAAAATCATGATTCAAATTCAAGACATCAGCTACAAGTACGGCAAAAAGTCGGAGAACGTATTCGACGGGCTGTCGCTGTCGTTCGACGACGGCAAGATTTACGGACTGCTCGGCAAGAACGGCGTGGGAAAATCCACCCTGCTCTACCTGCTCTCGGGCCTGTTGCATCCGAAAAGTGGAAAAATCACCATCGACGGGCGAGAGCCGCGCCATCGCGAACCCTCGCTCTTGGAAAACCTCTACTTCATTCCCGACGAGTTCGAGCTGCCCAACATGACGCTCCGCCGCTACGTGGGGCTCTACGCCCAATTCTATCCGCGCTTCAGCCACGAGGTGCTCGAAAGCTGCTTGCAGGACTTTGAGCTGACGATGGACACACAGCTCAACGCGCTGTCGCTCGGACAGAAGAAGCGCGTGCTCGTGAGCTATGCCTTGGCCACGCAGTGTCGCGTGCTGCTGATGGACGAGCCGACCAACGGCCTCGACATTCCGGCCAAGAGCCTGTTCCGGAAGATGGTGGCCCGCCACATGCAAGACGACCAAATCATCATCGTTTCGACACATCAGGTGCACGACGTGGACTCGCTGCTCGACCACATCATCGTATTGAACGAGGCGACGGGCGAGGAAAACCGTCAGGAAAGCGTGTTGTTCGACGCGTCGATTGCCGACGTGCAGCGGCAGTTTGCCTTCCAACTGCGTGCGATGAGCGACGAGAACGGCGAGGTGCTCTACTCGGAGCCGAGGCCGCAGGGCAGCGCCGTCATCGTGGCGAACAGCCTCGGCGAAGAAACGACGGTGGACTTGGAACTGCTGTTCAACGCTGTAGTAAAGGGAAAAGTGAAAAAGTGAAAAACGTGAAGAAAATGGAAATGAATCAATTTAAATTCGGGCGATTTTGGCGACTAATATACGCGAAAATCACTGAAAATATGCGGAATGTTGGCATCTTAACCATCATGCTGACTCTTGTCGTTATCGTTTACAAAATTTGGAAGGTGCTGTTTTCGTCGGATAGCCTTACGGACAGCCTCGCAGATGTGGCTTACACCGGTGATACCTGGGTGGGGATACTTTACGTTACTCTTGTGTTCAAATTTGTCGTTGGAGATAGCGACAGACAGTTTTTCATGCTTCCCGTGACCAATCTTGAGCGCTATATTGCAATG
Source organism: bacterium UBA3734 (assembly GCA_002372575.1). GTDB lineage: Bacteria > Bacteroidota > Bacteroidia > Bacteroidales > Bacteroidaceae > Prevotella. Next base: position 8,693 of record DFHC01000018.1, read on the forward strand.
CATTTGCTGCCCATTCTCAGTGTAGCGTTTATGTGGATTGTCTGTTTAATCTGTTCAGAAGCATTGTGGCGGCTGGGGCTGTGGCTAATCACGCCCGATGTCTATGCGCAGTATATGGAGGTGCTACCAGACCTGCGTAGGGTAAATCCTGTAAAAGTGATGTTCCTCTTCGTAATGATTCTATATTTTGAATATGCATTATTCTCAAGCATGGCCGAGAAATTTGGCTGTCTGGTTCAACTCATTTTGATTCTTCTTATTCCAGCGCTCTTAATATTCATCGTTATCAAGGTGGCAGATTTTCTACCTCTCAACAATTCGGTGTTCTTCTCCATTGTAATTGTCTTGGTGATGATGGTTCTGCTCGTGGCCTCTTATCGCGGTTTCTGCCGCTACGAACCTAATCTCAAAAAAACAAGTGAATGAATATGAAGACAAATAAGTTTAGTTTCGGACGCTTCTGGACGCTGCTCTGCCAGCATTTTTCCGCCAATATGAAGAGCAACTTGCTGATTTTGGGTGGCACGCTGTTGGCCTGCGTCGCTGTTATTCTGATTAAGACGCTGTCGGGCACGGTGTCGCCGTGGATAGAGCGGATTCCGATGAAGATTGACCCAACGGTGTACTATGTGTCGGAGGCAATGATCTACGCAAGCAACATTTCCGGCATTGTAACTCTCGTTTTCGTGAGCTATGTGTTCATCAACATCGGCAAGCGGAGCGGCGAAATCCACTACCTGACGCTGCCCGCCACGAATGGCGAGAAATGGTTGAGCCGCGTGGTGTATGTGATTGTGGTGGCATTGCTGATTCAACTGGTGTATTACTTGTCGATATTGATTTGTGCAGGTATCGGCTACTTGTTCGACGTAGAGGGGCTTCGCCGCGTGGGTGCGTTGCTTTTCGATCCGACTTATGGCGGTTTTTACAATTTTATGCAACGGGCAGTGTATCGATGGACAAGCCATGCGAATCCCGTGTTCACGCTGTCGGTTTTCCTGCTCGGAGGAACGGTCTTTCGGAATGTTCCGTGGCTCAAGACGGCGCTCATTTTGTTTGGCAGCATGCTTGCCGTTACAATTCCGCTGACCATCGAAATCGGAAGATATGTCGCGAGTCATCCCGACTTTTCGGAGCGCATCAAGACGCAGGCCGAGAACGGCAATCCTTTTTTCATTCTCGAATGGATTGGGCCCTATATGCCGTATGTTTTGGCTGCGATGGCCGTGCTCAGCATCGTTTTCGTGTGGCTCTCGTATCGTTTGTTCTGCCGCCGGCAGTTAGTGCACAAGAAAATCAAGTTCATTCGATGAAAAAGGGAAGCAAATGTCCCTTTGCTTTTCCCTGCGGCCAGCGACCTTCGGTTCACTCCCCCTTCACTCCCCTTTAAAACCCTTTCATTCCCTTCAAAAAATGATTTTCACAAACGACAAAGCAATATACTTGCAGATGGCCGACCGCCTCTGCGACGAGATTCTGGCCGGACACTACAAGGCCGACGACCGCATTCCCAGCGTGCGCGACTACGCCGTCACGCTCGAAGTGAACATCAACACCGCCGTGAAGACCTACGAGCACCTGGCCCGCGAAGGCATCATCTACAACCGGCGCGGTATCGGCTATTTCGTCACGCCCGAGGCCCGCGAGCAGATTCTGCAACGCCGTCGCGCCACGTTCCGATCGCAGGCGCTGCCCGAGCTGTTCCGCCAGATGAAATTGTTGGGCATTGGCATCGAGGAAATCCAACGTGCGTGGCAGTCGGAAAGTTAAAGGGTAAAAGGGTAAAAAAAAGTTGGAGCGTTTGCAACTTTTTGAGCGGAATTTGCGTCAAATGGATGAAAAATGACGATTTCGCGTAGTTTTTTCGTGCTATTGATCGTCAAAAGAATCGAAAACTAATCAAAAAATAACAATGAAAAAAACAATTCTCTCTCTTTCGTGTGCCCTCTGGCTGTCTGTGACGACAGCCACGGCACAAGTGAACATCGACTCGCTCGAACTCGGCGGCGTCACCGTTACGGCGGCGAAGCCCATGGTGAAAATGGAAGCCGACAAAATGACCTACGACGTGAGTGCCGACGATGACGCGAAGTCGGCCACCGTGCTCGACATGCTGCGCAAGGTGCCGATGGTGGCGGTAGACGGGCAGGACAACATCCTCGTGAAAGGCAACAGCAACTTCAAAATCTACAAGAACGGACACTACGACCCCAATCTGTCGAAAAACGCCAAGGAGGTGCTGAAGG
>DFHC01000101.1:0-855 GCA_002372575.1 bacterium UBA3734
CCAGATGACCTTGTCGCCTTTGAAGAGGTTATTGAGCGTTTTGTTCATGTTTGTCTATAGGTTTCTAACAAGAGTTTTGAATTGCTCACCGCGGTCTTCCATGTTTTTGAACAAGTCGAACGAGGCGCAGCAGGGCGAGAGCAACACCGTGTCGCCCGGGCGAGCCATCTCGTAGCAGGCCGCCACACACTCTTTCATCGAGTGGGTGTCGCGAACGGGTATTCCTAAGGGGTCGAAGAAGTTGTGCAGCTTGGTGTTGTCGGCTCCTAAGTAAACAAGTCCCACGCATTTCTTCTGCACCAGTTCCTTGATTTCGTTATAGTCGTTGCCCTTGTCTTTTCCGCCAATAATCAGAATGGTGGGCGTTTTCATGCTCTCCAGCGCATACCAGCACGCATCCACGTTGGTGGCCTTCGAGTCGTTGATGTACTCCACGCCACGCACGCGGCACACCTTCTCCAAGCGGTGTTCCACGCCTGGGAAGTCGCTCAGGCACTGCCGAATCACGTCTTTCTTGATGCCCGCGATGTTCGACGCGATGCCCGCAGCCAGCGAGTTATAGACGTTGTGTGTGCCCGTGAGCGAGAGCGCCTCCTGCTCCATGTTGAATGGGGTGGGGTACTCGATTTTGTATTCTCCCTCTTCGATGTAGCCGATGGAACCGTTCTTTTTTACGAGCGAGAAGGGGCACTGCACGGCCTTGATGTCGTATTTCTCCAGCTCGCGGCGGATGATGGGGTCGTCGGCCCAGAAGATGAAGGCATCGTCGCCGGTCTGGTTCTGCAAGATGCGCATTTTCGCATCCACGTAGTCCTGCATCTCGTTGTAGCGGTCGAGATGGTCGGGCGTGATGTT
>DFHC01000101.1:945-2108 GCA_002372575.1 bacterium UBA3734
GTACATGTTGTCGAGCTGGAACGACGAGAGTTCAATCACGTAGTATTCGTGCGGCTCCTCGGCCACCTGCAAGGCCAGCGAATGGCCGATGTTGCCCGCTAGACCGACGTCGTAGCCCGCCGTCTTGAAAATATGGTAAATCAGGCTCGTGGTGGTGGTTTTGCCGTTGGAACCTGTGATGCAGACCATTTTCGACTGCGTGTAGCGGCCCGCGAACTCGATTTCGCTGATGATGGGAATGCCTTTTGCGATGGCCTTCGCCACGACAGGAGCCGTGTCGGGAATGCCCGGACTCTTGATGATTTCCGAGGCCGCGAGAATCCTCTCCTCCGTGTGCTGTCCTTCTTCCCACTCGATGCCGCGCTCGTTGAGCATCTGCTTATATTTGTCCTTGATTTTCGACATATCGCTGACGAACACGTCGAAGCCCTGCTTCTTGGCCAGCGCAGCAGCTCCCACGCCACTCTCGGCAGCTCCGAGGATGGCGACAGACCCGCCCCCAGCCCCTGCCGAGGGTTGGGGGGCTTGATAGCTATTGTAATTTTTATCGTTGTTAGTCATAATCGTTTTGTTTTTTCCCTCCCGAGGGGAAAGGGGGGTCATCTTATCTTCAAAGTTATGATTGCCAATGCAGCCAAAATGATGGTCGTAATCCAGAAGCGCACGGTGATTTTCGACTCGTGGAACTGTCGCTGCGGCCACTTGGTGAAGACGTAGCGGCTGGTTTCGTCGAGTTGGTCGTCCGTTTTCCGGAAATTATCGTGGATGGGCGTAGCCCGGAACACGCGCACGCGCTGCCCTTTCCGTTTGTAAATCTTGAATACTTGCGTTTGAATGATGACGCTGAGGCTCTCCACGAAGAAAATGCCGCAGAGAATGGGCAGCAGCAGCTCTTTGTGGATGATGACGGCACCCACGCCGATGATGCCGCCAATCATCAGCGAGCCCGTGTCGCCCATGAACACTTGTGCGGGATAGGCGTTGTACCACAGGAAACCAATCATCGCCCCGATGAAGGCGCAGAGAAACACTACAAGTTCCTGACTACCAGGAATATACATGATGTTCAAGTAGGATGCCATTTCGATGTGGCTCGACACGTAGGACAAGATGCCCAGCGCCACGCCGATGATGGCCGAATTGCCGGCACACATGCCGTCCAT
>DFHC01000101.1:2160-9556 GCA_002372575.1 bacterium UBA3734
CCGTCCATGCCGTCGTTGAGGTTGGCTCCGTTCGATACTGCCGTCACCACGAAAATCGTCATCAGCACGAAGAGAATCCATCCGGCGGCGTTCTTGTGCTCGCCGCAGAACGACATGATGTCGTCGTAGCCCAGATTGTGGCTTTTCACGAACGGAATGGTCGTTTTCAGCGATTTCACCGGCTCCGACTTGTGCGTGACGACGGTTTCCATGCCGTGTTTCTCGGTGGTGATGTTCTCGTGAATCTTCGCATCGGGACTCAGCCAAAGCGTCAGGCCCACAATCAGGCCAATCGACACCTGTCCCACGATTTTCCACTTGCCTTTCAATCCGTCTTTGTGCCTGCGAAACACTTTGATATAGTCGTCGAGGAAGCCGAGGAACCCCAGCCAAACCGTCGTGACAATCATCAGCAGCAGGTAGATGTTGCGCATTCGCCCGAGCAGCAGCACGGGTACGAGAATCGACACGGCAATGATGATGCCGCCCATCGTCGGCACGCCCACTTTCTTCTCGCCGAAGGGGTCGATGCTGCGGTCGCGGGCAGTCTCAGCAATTTTCTTGCGCTTCATATACTTGATAAACCGCTCGCCAAACCATGCCGAAATGAGCAGCGAGAGAATGAGCGTGAGCAGTGCGCGGAACGAGACGTAGCCCCACATTCGCGCGCCTGGAATATCGTATTGCTCTAAGAATCGAAACAGATAGTATAACATATTTTCATTTTACAATTTGACGATTTCACAATTTCACAATTTTTGGCTCCCCTCCTTTTGGAGGGGTCGGAGGAGGCTCTACGCCTTAAAAACCTCCCTCAGCACCTCTTTGTCGTCGAAATGGTGCTTCACGCCCTGAATCTCCTGATAGTCTTCGTGGCCTTTTCCCGCCACGAGAACCACGTCGCCCTTCTCTGCCATCATGCAGGCAGCGCGGATAGCCTCCTTGCGATCGACGATGGAAACGACTTTCTTCAGTTGCTTTTGGTCGAGTCCGGCCAGCATGTCGTCGATGATGGCCTGCGGGTCTTCGAAGCGCGGATTGTCGCTCGTGATGACGACGCGGTCGCTCTGGCGCACGGCCTCCTGTGCCATGAGCGGGCGCTTGCCTTTGTCGCGATTGCCGCCGGCACCGCACACGGTGATGATTTTCCCGCCCTTGCCGTCGAGCACCTCGTGGATGGCGTTGAGCACGTTTTCGAGTGCGTCGGGCGTGTGGGCGTAATCGACGATGGCCGTGAATCCTTCGGGCGAGCGCACGGGGTCGAGTCGTCCGCTCACGCTGTGGAGCGTGCTCATCGCCACGAGAATCTCGCCGGGCTGCTTGCCGAGCATCACAGCGGCACCATACACGCAAAGCAGGTTCGAGACGTTGAATTTCCCGATGAACTGCACGCCCACTTCGTGTCCGTCGATTTCGAGATACATCCCTTCGAAATGGCACTCCAGGATGCGGGCGCGGAAGTCGGCCATCCTCTGCGACGAGTAGGTTTTCACCGTGGCCTTCGTGTTCTGCACCATAAATGCGCCGTTCTTGTCGTCGGCATTCACGATGGCGAAAGCCTTCTTCGGCAGGTCGTCGAAGAATTTTTTCTTCGCGTCGCGATAGTTTTCGAAGGTGCCGTGATAATCGAGGTGGTCGCGCGTCAGATTCGTGAAGAGTCCGCCCGCAAACTGCAGTCCGCCAATGCGTTGCTGTGCGATGGCGTGGCTCGAACACTCCATGAAGGCATATTCGCAGCCTTTTTCCACCATTTTGGCCAAAAGCCGGTTCAACTCGATGGCGTCGGGCGTGGTGTGCGAGGCTGGAATCGCCTCGTCTTCGATGTAGTTGCAGACGGTCGAGAGCAGGCCGCATTTGTGGCCGAACTGTCTGAACATATTATATAATAATGTGGCGATGGTGGTTTTTCCGTTCGTGCCCGTCACGCCGACGAGTTTCAGGCGTGTCGAAGGATTGCCGTAGAACTGCGTGGCGACGGGTCCCACAGCCTCTTCCGTCGATGTTACCTGCACGAAAGTCACGTTTTCGGGGCATTTTTCGGGCAAATCTTCGCACAAAATGGCCACGGCACCCAACTCGAGGGCCTTCGGAATGAAGCTGTGGCCATCCACTTGCGTGCCCTTCATCGCCACGAACAGACCGCCTCGTGCCACCTTGCGCGAGTCGATTTCAATTCCCTTGATATCCACATCCATGTTGCCGAGCGTCTTCGTCGGCTTGATGTTCTGAAGCAGTTCGCTGAGTTTCATATCTCGTTTTCTTTAAATTTCAAGTTCCAGTTCGCAGATGTCGCCTTTCTTTATTGTGTGGCCAGGCTCCAGACTCTGCCTGACGACCCGTCCGCGACCTTTCATGCGCACTCTGACGCCGCGCCGCTCAATCTGATAAACGGCATCGCGCGCTCCCATGCCATGCACGTCGGGAATCTGTGCGTTGCTGTATTCGTGCCGCTGCGGAGCGTTTTTCCCGCGCAGTTTCAGGTGCGAGAGCACGTAGTCCGAGGCCGCCGCATTACCGGTTTTCACGTCGGGATTGAGCGTCGAGGTGGAGTCGCGCGCATCTTTCACGTCGAGTTTCAGGTTTTGCGCCAGAATACCCTCGGAAATGTTGTGGAATACGGCAGCCGAAAAGCCTCCCGAGGCCGGAAGTCCCGTTTTCTGGATGCAGACGATGCACGAATAGCGTGGTGCGTCGGCTGGGAAATAGCCCACGAACGACAGCAGATACGATGCCGTTTTTCCCGCTGCGGTCCAAATCTGAGCCGTGCCGGTCTTGCCTGCCACCCTGAACGACCTTGATCGGGCCGCCTTGCCCGTTCCGATGTTGACGACATTCTCCAGAATCGGCTGAATCATCTTGATGGTCTGCGGCTTGGCGATGTGGGCGCGCATTTCTTCGGGCGGATATTCGCTAATCACCTCGCCATTCTTGAGCACCTGCTTCACGAAGCGCGGACGCATCATTCTGCCGTTGTTGGCAATGGCGTTGTAGAAGGTGAGCGTGGAAATCGGAGGCACTTGCGTTTCGTAACCGATTGACATCCAAGGCAGTGCCGTGTTGCTCCAGTTGGCCCAGTGGCGCCCCGTCTTGTCTTTTTTCGGCATGCGAATGCGGGCCGGCGACGAACCCATGAGCGGAATCTGCAGGTCGTCGGCGATGCCCGTGCGATAGAGTCCCTCGACGAATTTCTCGGGTTGATGGTGATAGTATTCATCGACAATGCGGCTCACGCCGATGTTCGAACTGTTGTGTAGCGTCTGCGGGAGCGTCAGCGTGCCGTAGCCGCCCCTATGGTGATTGTGGTCTTTCATATTCCGGCCGTACATCGGCCAAATGCCCGCCCCCGTTTCCACGCGCTTCGTCGTGTCGCACTTGCCTTCGTCTAAGCAGACCAGGATCGAGGCCGTCTTAAACACCGACCCAGGCTCCAGCAGGTCGCTCACGGCATGGTTTTTCAACTCACGATACTGCCCGTCGCTGCATTTTTCCATGTTCACAATGGCCTTGATGTCGCCCGTCGCCACTTCCATGACGATGGCCACGCCCACGTTGCCGTTGTGTCGTTTCAACCCGTCGGTGACGGCGCGTTCGGCCAAGTCCTGAATGCCCACGTCGATGGTGGTCACGATGTCGGCGCCATCCACGGGCGGCGTGTCCATGATGTCGAGCCACTTGTTGAGCACCTTCCGGCGATGGATGATGCCAGTTTTTCCACGAAGAACGCTGTCATAGCTCAGTTCCAGGCCAAAGCGAGCTGAGTCTTTCCCTTTGTAGAGGTCGCCAATGGTGCGGTTGGCCAGCGTTCCGTAGGGACGCTGTCGGGCGTTGTATTCCTCGATGCTGAAACCGCTCTTGTACGAAGCTCTGACGATGAATCCGTCGCTTGTCGTCTTCTCCGTGTTAAACGGAAGGTTGAATACGGGCAGCGAGCGCACCTCAGAGAGCGTGTTGAAATCCACGCGCTGTTTTACTATTGGCCAGTGGCGCGAGCCTACTTTTCCGTTCTTTTGCACTTGGTTGCGCCCCTCTTCGAGGTGTTTGCGGAAGTCGCGAGCCGATTTTTGCGGGAAAATCTGGTTCAGGAGCAGGCAGATGGTGTCGATTTGCTGGTCCCAGAGCGTGTCGGTGCCCGACTCGCGCAGGGCCTGGAAGTCCATATACATCTTGAACTCCGGCAGCGACGAGGCCATCAGCTGACCGTCGCACGAGAGGATGTTTCCTCGATTCGGCGGCACGCTCACGCTGTCTTTCTTCACGCGTGCAGCCACCTCGGCCCAGTAGTCGTGCTTCGCAGTCATGATATAGAGAGCCTTGCCTACAACGGCAGCCGCCAGCAGCGTCATCACGATGGCGAGGGCGCTGTAGCGTGGCATCACTTTCTTATGGTTAAATTTACTCATTTCTTTGTCGTCTTTTTTTTCGTCTGAACTCCTCCCCCTTTTGGGGGAGGCTGGGAGGGGGCTATTCCTCCACCCTAATCACAAACGGCGGCTGCGTCGGAATCTTCAACACACTGTCTTTGTTGCTCTGTAAAACTTCCAATACTCTGCTCTCGCGACTCTTCTCCGTCAGCTGGCTGCTGCTTGAAAGCGCCTTGTGCTTTGCATCTTTCAGCTCTTTTTGCAGGCGGTCGATGGTGATGAGGTCCTGCTGGCAGCTGTAGCGGTTCGAGATGTAGATGATGACGAAAAACGTGATGAGCAGAAACAGCCAAATCTGACGGCGCACGGCTTGCGTCGTGAGAATATCGCCGCCGAGAATCTTCTTGAGCGTGAACGTCTTCGACAGTGGTGCCTCGTCTTCTGTGGCTTGCTCGCGAATCACCTCTTTCAGCGAGGGCGATTCTTCCGTAACCTCTTGATTGCCAGATACGTCGCCCGTAGCAGGCTCCGTGGTGGCCGCGGTTTCAATGGTTAGTTTCACTTCGTTTTCTTCCGTCATCTTTTCTCTGCTATTCTTAGTTTTGCACTTCTGCTGCGCGGATTTCGCGCGATTTCCTCTTCTGTGGGCGTGATGAGCTTGCTGCCGACGGCGCGGAAGGGCGTTTCCACGCGTCCGAAGAAGTCTTGCGCCACCTCTCCCTCGGCGTTTCCGGCCTTCATCACGTTTTTCACGATGCGATCCTCCAGCGAGTGATACGTAATCACCGAGAGCCTGCCGCCCGAGGCCATCAGCTCCGTTGCGGCGAGCAGCATCTCGCGCAGGGCGTCCATTTCGCGGTTCACCTCGATGCGCAGTGCCTGAAACACTTTCGCGGCTTCTTTCTTCTCGCGCTCGCGGGGCAGCAGTGGCTGTAGCACCTGCAGCAAATCGCCCGTGGAGCGCAGTGGCTTGTCGGCTCTGGCCTTGGCAATGGCGGCGGCCATGCGTCGCGCCGTTTTCAGTTCGCCGTAGTAGTAGAGCACGTCGGCCAGTCGTTTTTCGTCGTAGCCGTTGAGCACGTCGGCAGCCGTGTGAGTGGCCCGTTGGTTCATGCGCATGTCGAGCGGCGCGTCGAAGCGGAGTGAAAAGCCGCGCGAGGCATCGTCGAAATGGTGGCTCGAAACGCCCAGGTCGGCCAGCAGGCCGTCGATTTTCTCCACGCCGTAGTAGCGCATCCAGTTTTTCAGATATCTGAAATTGCTGCGAACGAAGGTCATCCTCTCGTCAGCAACAATGTTTTTTTCTGCGTCTGCGTCTTGGTCGAAGCTGTAGAGGTGGCCGCCGGTGCCCAGCCGCGACAGGATTTCTCTCGAGTGGCCGCCGCCGCCGAAGGTCACGTCCACGTAGATGCCGTCGGGCCGGACGTTCAGCCCATCGACGCTCTCCCGCAGCAACACGGGTACGTGGTATGTCTCGACCTCGCTGCTCATCTATTCCTCCGTTTCCGTCGTGTTGCCCATGATGCTCTCCAGGGCCTGTCCGAAGGCCGCGGCTTCCATGAAGGGCTCGTCGCTCTCCGTCGAGCGCCAAATCTCAATCGTGTCGCCCATGCCCACGAACTTCACCGTCTGGTCGATTTGCGCCATCTTCAGATAGCGTTTTGGAATCAGGAACCGTCCGTTGCCGTCGAGCGTGAGCAGTTCCACGTCCGACACGAACTGACGGAAAATCAGCTGGTGCGTGGCGTTCCAGCGGCTCAGCTTGCGACGCAGCGTGTCCATCTGTTCGTTCCAGACAGACTCGGGATACAGCACCAGACAATTCTGGAACACGTCTTTGCGCATCACCAAGTTCTCACCGCCCGATGCCTGTAGCACCTTACGGAAGACGGCGGGCAGGAAAACGCGTCCCTTGGCGTCTGTTTTTGCTTCTATATTGCCTAAAAATCGCATACGTACACTTCACTATAGGGAATTCGCTACAAAATTATACATTTTTCCCCACATTCCACCACTTTTCTCCACTTTTTTTTGAAAATCTTTAAAAAAAATAATTTTTTTGCGCATTTTCCGCGTTTCGTGCAATGTTTTTTGCCCTTGAAGGGCGGTTTACAGAATTTTCTTCGTACCTTTGCCCCTTACTTGACCAACGCTTTAAAAATTTTCCGACGGATATGAAAAAATGGACGATTGAAGACTCGAAGGAACTCTACAACCTGAACGGTTGGGGAATCTCGTATTTCGGTATCAATGAGGCGGGAAACGTCTATGTGACACCCTGCAAGGACCAGACGCAGATCGACCTGCGCGAAGTCATCGACGAACTGGCGCTGCGCGATGTCACGCCGCCCGTGCTGCTGCGCTTTCCCGACATTCTCGACAGCCGTATCGAAAAGACGGCGAGCTGCTTCAAAAAAGCGCGCGAGGAATACAACTATCAGGGCGAGAATTTCATCATCTATCCCGTGAAGGTGAACCAGACGCAGCCCGTGGTCGAGGAAATCATCTCGCACGGACGCAAGTTCAACCTCGGACTCGAGGCCGGCTCGAAGCCCGAGCTGCACGCCGTCATCGCCGTGCAGTGCCAGAGCGACTCGCTCATCATCTGCAACGGCTATAAAGACCAGTCGTACATCGAGTTGGCGCTGCTCGCGCAGAAGATGGGCAAGCGTATTTTCATCGTCGTGGAGAAGCTCAACGAGCTCGACATCATCGCCCGCGCCGCCAAAAAGCTCGGCGTGATGCCCAACCTCGGCATTCGCATTAAGCTGGCCTCGTCGGGCGCCGGAAAATGGGAAGACAGCGGCGGCGACGCCTCGAAATTCGGCCTCACCTCGTCGGAACTGCTCAAGGCGCTGCAAATTCTCGACGAAAAGGGCATGCGCGACTGCCTGCGACTCATCCATTTCCACATCGGCTCGCAAATCACGAAAATTCGCCGCATACAGACCGCCCTGCGCGAGGCCGCACAGTTCTACGTGCAGCTCCACAAAATGGGCTACAACGTCGATTTCGTGGACTGCGGCGGCGGACTG
>DFHC01000101.1:9615-15889 GCA_002372575.1 bacterium UBA3734
GGCGGCGGACTGGGCGTCGATTACGACGGCACGCGCTCCTCCAGTAGCGAGAGTTCCGTGAACTACTCGATTCAGGAGTACGTGAACGACTGCATCTACCAGTTCGTGGATGCTGCCGACAAAAACGAAATCCCGCACCCGAACCTCATCACCGAGAGCGGCCGCTCGCTCACGGCCCACCACTCCGTGCTCATCATCGACGTGCTCGAAACAGCCTCGCTGCCGGAAATGCCCGAGGAATTCGAGGCGAAGGAAGAAGACCACCAGCTCGTGAAGGAACTCTACAAAATCTGGGACAACCTGAACACGCGCTCGATGATGGAAGACTGGCACGACGCCGAGGCCATCCGCGAAGAGGCGCTCGACCTGTTTTCCCACGGCCTCATCGACCTGAAGACGCGCGCCGAAATCGAGTCGATGTTTTGGAGCGTGTGCCGTGAAATCAACGTGCTGGCAAAGTCGCTGAAGCACGTGCCCGAAGAACTGCGAAAACTCGATAAGTTGTTGGCCGACAAGTATTTCTGTAATTTTTCGCTCTTCCAGAGCCTGCCCGACTCGTGGGCCATCGACCAACTCTTTCCCATCATGCCCATCCAGCGGCTCGGTGAGCGGCCCTCGCGCAACGCCACGCTGCAAGACATCACCTGCGACTCCGACGGAAAAATCGCCAATTTCGTCACCTCGCGCCACATCAGCAACGTGCTGCCCGTGCATTCGCTGAAACGCAACGAAGACTACTATCTCGGCGTGTTCCTCGTGGGTGCCTATCAGGAAATTCTCGGCGATATGCACAACCTTTTCGGCGACACCAACGCGGCCCATATCTCGGTGAAAGACGGACAGTATCACATCGACCAAATCATCGATGGCGAGACGGTGGAAGAGGTGCTCGACTACGTGCAGTACGACCCGAAAAAACTTGTCCGCCAGCTCGAGCGCTGGGTGACGAAGAGCGTCAAGCAGGGCGTGATTTCGCTTGAAGAGGGCAAGGAATTCCTCTCGAACTATCGCTCGGGGCTCTATGGATACACCTATTTGGAATAGTGATAGGGGTTCGGGGATTTATTTCTGCAAACTTTAATTCAACTGGGGTGCAATCTGACCCCTGCTGAAAATTGAAGAAGAAAAAACGCCACTTGAATGTTATTATCCAAATATTTTTCGTAAATTTGCAAGTAAATTTGCGAAAATGATGAAGACAGAGAAACAAATGGCCCTGGCGGCGGCTGAGTTTGCGGTGCGCTGGCAGGGTAGGGGCTACGAAAAAGGCGACTCGCAGGTATTTTGGACGGAGTTGCTGACGGAGGTTTTCGGCATCGAGAACCCGAGCAGCTTCATTCGCTACGAGGAGCAGGTGAAGGTGGACAAGACCAACTTCATCGACGGGCATATACCTTCGACGAAGGTGCTCATTGAGCAGAAGTCGCTTGGAAAGGACTTACGCAAGGGCATCTCGCAGAGCGACGGCTCGCTTCTGAATCCCTTTCAGCAGGCGAAGCGCTATGCCGCCGAACTGCCCTATTCGCAGCGTCCGCGATGGATTGTGACGTGCAATTTCGAGGAGTTTCTGGTCTATGACATGGAGCGGCCCCACAGCGAGCCAGAGCAGATTTTCCTGAAAGACTTGGGTAAGGAGTATTATCGCCTTTCGTTTCTTGTGGATGCGAGGAGCGAGCATCTGTCGAAGGAGATGCAGGTGTCGATGCAGGCTGGCGAGATTGTGGGTAAAATCTACGACGCCCTCTTGGAGCAATATAACGACAATTCGCCCGAGGCCCTTCGCTGGCTCAACATCCTGTGCGTGCGCATCGTGTTCTGCCTCTATGCCGAAGACGCCGGGGTGTTTGCCCACGACCAGTTCCACAACTATTTGGCTTCCTACGAGGCGAAAGACCTGCAGCAGGCTCTGCTCAACTTGTTCGATATTCTCAACAAACCCGAAGAAAAGCGCAGCAAATACCTGCAAGCCGACCTGAAGGCGTTTCCCTACACAAATGGGGGCTTGTTTGAAGAGGAAATTGAGATTCCGCAGTTCACCGAGCAGCTGAAGCAAACGCTCTTGCACCATGCCAGCTACGACTTCGACTGGAGTGAGATTTCGCCCACGATTTTCGGGGCTGTCTTTGAATCGACGCTCAATCCTGCGACGCGCCGTTCGGGCGGAATGCACTACACTTCGATTGAAAACATCCACAAGGTCATCGACCCGCTGTTTCTCAACGACCTGCGCCGCGAACTTGATGAAATCTTGGAGGAAAAGATTGAAAAACAGCGTGTCAGGAAATTAGAAGCCTATCAGGACAAGCTGGCCTCGCTCACTTTCCTCGACCCAGCCTGTGGCAGTGGCAATTTCCTCACCGAGACCTATCTTTCGCTGCGCCGATTGGAAAACGAAGCCATTCGCGAGCGCTTCCACGGACAGACGATGATGGGCGAATTTTTGAACCCCATCAAGGTTTCCATTCAGCAGTTCTATGGCATTGAAATCAACGACTTTGCCGTCACCGTGGCCACCACTGCGCTGTGGATTTCCGAGTCGCAGATGCTGGCCGAGACCGAGAAAATCGTCAAGCACGACATCGAATTCCTGCCGCTGAAGTCATACACGAACATCCGCGAGGGCAATGCGCTCAGGATGGAGTGGAATTTCATCCCCTATAAAGATGGTTTACCCTCACCCTTGCCAATTAAAACCATACCATCGAGTAGAACAGTCCCCGGCTACGTGCCAGTAGTAAAAGAGCGAATAGAAGTCCGCCCCAATGTCTATGAACTGATTTATGAAGAAAAGCCAAAAGAAGAAGGACTCACCATCTTCTATGATTATATCATCGGCAATCCTCCGTTTGTGGGTGCCCGCCAAATGAATAGCGAACAGAAGGCGGATGTCATCAGCATTTTCGGTGAAAGATGGAAGAATGTTGGCAACCTCGACTACGTGTGCTGCTGGTATATGAAAGCTTTTCGCTCAGGTTTTTACGGACATCCTCGAATTGCTTTCGTTTCCACCAACAGCATCTGCCAAGGTGAACAAGTGGCCAACTTATGGAAGCCTCTTATGGAGGAAGGACTCCACATAAACTTTGCCCACCGCACTTTCCGTTGGGACAGCGAAGCATCGCTGAAGGCCCACGTGCATTGTGTGATAGTCGGATTCAGCAGAGAAAGCGAAAAAACAAACGATTATCTGATATTTGACAACGACAAAGTTACGAAGGCCAGCCACATCAACGCCTATCTGATGGATGCGCCCGACGTGTTTATTTCAAGTCGGGTCTCCCCCATTTGCGATGTTCCTTGGATTGGCATAGGAAACAAACCCATAGACGGCGGCAACTATCTCTTTACAAAAGAAGAGATGGAGGACTTCATTAAGATAGAACCCCGTTCAGCGCAGTATTTCAAGCCTTGGTACGGCTCAGAGGAGTTCATCCACCAGAAGCCTCGCTATTGTCTTTGGCTTGGGTCTTGCTCGCCAGCAGAGTTGAGGCAGATGCCGCATTGCTTGAAGCGCGTTGAGGCTGTTCGTAATATGCGATTGGCAAGTAAAAGTGCAGGCACGAGGAAACTTGCCGACCGCCCGACACGCTTCCATGTGGAGAACATGCCGGATAGCAACTTTATTATCGTTCCCTCCGTTTCATCAGAGAAACGCCGCTATGTGCCCATGGGCTTTATGCCACCAGACGTACTGGCCAGCAATCTTGTCCTCATCATCCCCGACGCCACGCTCTACCATTTCGGCGTTCTTGAGTCGAGTGTCCACATGGCGTGGATGCGCGTGGTTTGCGGTCGGTTGGAAATGCGCTACCGCTATTCCGCCAATATCGTCTATAACAACTTCCCCTGGCCCACTCCTACGGAGGCGCAGAAAACCAAGATTGAGCAGGCGGCAAAGGCGATTCTTGATGCCCGCGCCCTCTATCCCGACTCCTCGCTGGCCGACCTCTACGACGAGCGCACCATACCTGCCGAGCTCCGCCGCGCCCATCAGGAGAACGACCGCGCCGTGATGCAGGCCTACGGGTTCGACATCAAGATGAACGAAAGCGAGTGCGTGGCGGAGCTGTTCAAGCACTATCAAGTTCTTACGAAATAAAAAATATGAAAGTCGATTTCCGAAACGATATCCTGCCGCTGAAAGACACGCTTTATCGCCTCGCGCTGCGCATCACGCTCAACAGCACCGAGGCCGAGGACATCGTGCAGGAAACCATGCTGAAACTCTGGAGCCGCCGCGACCGGTGGGACGACATCGACAACATCGAGGGCTTCGCCATGACCATCTGCCGAAACCTTGCGCTCGACCACCTGAAGCGCGCGGAAAACCAAAACGCCTCGCTCGACGATGCCGACGCGTTCCTCGCCACGCCCAATTCCCAACACCCCTCGCCCTTCGACTACACCGCAGCGCAAGACCGCATCCAACTCGTGAGGCAAATCATCGACACGCTGCCCGAAAAACAACGCTCCTGCATCCAGCTGCGCGACATCGAGGAAAAGCCCTATAAAGAAATCGCCGCCATCCTCGACATCAGCGAAGAACAAGTGAAAATCAACATCTTTCGCGCACGCCAAACCATCCGGCAGCGATTCTCGCAAATAGAAGAATATACATCGATTTAATGATTTTTAACACCGAAAAGCGTAACTTTTCATTCCCCTGAATCGTCATTCAAACAAGTATGGACTACAAGTACATCAATCAACTGCTCGAACGCTATTGGGCCGCAGAGACCACTCTCGAAGAAGAGAAAATCCTGCGCACATTCTTCAGCCAGACCAACATTCCCGCTGAATTCAAGACGTATCAGAGCCTTTTCGCCTACGAAAGCACTGAGAAAAGCGCCGAAAAGCTGGGAGCCGACTTCGACGGGAAGATTCTGGCGATGATTGAGGAGCCCGCGACAGCGAAAGCACGCACGGTGACCCTTGGACAGCGACTGATGCCGCTCTTCCGCGCCGCCGCGGTGGTGGCCGTCATCCTGACGTTGGGAAACGCCATCCAGAAGCCGTTCACCGACAACGATGCCGCAGGAAACATGGCCCTCACGGGCGTCACCGACGACGGCATTTCAGTGGCCTTCAGCGTGGATTCAACCACGACCGACACCGTGCAGCAGAGCCGTTCGGCCCATCAAGACGCTTTCGTCGGAAAGAACCTCGGACTGCCGCAGGAAATGGGTCAGCCGCTCGAAAAGCAATGAAAATTTCTATGCTTTCTCTATAAATCGATGTTTAGTAAAACAATTCGGAAACTGTGAAGTTTCAATTTCTCTCTAAATTTCTAACATTCATCGTGTTAGCGGAAAGCCACCAGCCTGAGTGAGGCCGGTGGCTTTTTGTGTGTCAGCGTTTTCGCAACGCCAGCGCGCGGTTTTCGGCGGCTTCCATCTGCTCGCGCTCGCCGGGGGCTTTGTCGTGGAGGCCGCAGAGGTGGAGAATGCCGTGGATGATGACACGGTGGAGCTCTTCGTCGTAGGTCTTGTGGAAGAGTTCGGCGTTGGAGCGCACGGTGTCGAGCGAAATCACCAGGTCGCCGTTGAGCGTCGTGCCCTCGCAGTAGTCGAAGGTGATGATGTCGGTGAAATAGTCGTGGGCGAGATACTCGCGATTGACCTCCAGAATCTTCTCGTCGTTGCAGAAAAGATAGCCGATGTCGCCGATTTTCCGGCCATACATAGCGGCCACGGCCTTAATCCACGCCGTGGTTTCGCGTCGTTTGATGTTGGGCATCCGCACGCCCTCGGTCTGGTAGCTAATCATAGGCGCCTATCGGTTGCTGGATGGGAGAAACTCGCTGATGTCGTGGCCGTGGGTCTGCAGTTCGCGCAGAAGTGTCGAGGAGATGCTTTCCAGCCCGGGCTCTGCGGGCAGCAGAATGGTTTCGATGCCCGACAGGCGGCGGTTGATGTCGGCCTGCTCGCGCTCGAACTCGAAGTCGTGGACCGAGCGCACGCCCTTGACGATGTATTGCGCCTCACATTCGCGTGCCAAATCGACGGTCAGTCCCTCGTAGGCGACCACGTCGATGCGCGGCTCGTCGGCATAGAGTTGTTCGATGGCCTCGACGCGCTCCTCTGGCGTGTGGAGCGGCTTTTTCGCGGGGTTCACGCCCACGCCGATAACCAGCACGTCGAAGAGTCCGAGCGCGCGCGAAACAATCGACTCGTGGCCGATCGTAAAGGGGTCGAAAGTGCCCACAAATAGTCCTTTTCTCATCATTTCTATATTTTACGGTTTCACAATTTCACTCCACACTTCACACTTCACA
>DFHC01000101.1:15969-30677 GCA_002372575.1 bacterium UBA3734
ACTTCACACTCCACACTCCACACTTCACACTTCACACTTCACCGCATCAGATGAAACGTTCCTCCAGCCATACTCCGAACCACATTTTTCATCTCCAGCGAGAACAGCAGCGCCGAGAGCCGCCCGATGGCGATGCCGCTCTGCACGCTCAGCATGTTCACCTGCAGGTCGTTTTGCCGCAGCAGGGCATCCACCACTTTCTGTTCTTCGTCGGTGAGGTCGGGGAAAAGCGGCCGTTCCTCGCTGTGGTGCGCCGCCGTCACGGCCTCTTCCGTGGGCCATCCCATCGTGTCCACGAGGTCGCGGGCCTGACAGATGAGGCTGGCTTCGCAGTCGCGAATCATGTGGTTGCAGCCTTCGCTGAATTTTGCGCCCACGGGTCCGGGGAAGGCGAAAACGTCGCGGTTGTAGTCGCGGGCGATGCGTGCGGTAATCAGTCCGCCGCCTTTTTCGGCACTCTCCACGAGCACCACGGCGTCGGCGATGCCTGCCACGATGCGGTTTCGCCGCACGAAATTCGACTTATCCATGCGCGTCTGCATCATGTATTCCGTCAGCAGTCCGCCCTGCGAGAGCATTTCCTCGGCGGTTTTCTTGTGGGCTGTGGGGTAGAGTTCGTCGAGACCGTGTGCCAGCACGCCCACCGTCTCAAATCCTTGCTCCAGCGCATGGCGATGGGCGCAGATATCAACGCCATAGGCCAGTCCGCTCACGATGAGCACCTGCGGGCAGAGCTGCCGCAGTTCGGTGATGAATCGGCGCACGAGGTCCTGCCCGTAGGGCGTGGCGTGGCGCGTACCCACGATGCTCACCACGCGCAGCTGGTTCAGGTCGGCCTGGCCTTTGTAGTACAGGATAATCGGTGCATCGGCACATTCGCGCAGTCGCTGCGGATAGCGTTCGTCGGCCATGGTCAGCGGCTCGATGCCGAGGTCGCAGTCTTGCGCAAATTCGGCCTCGGCGGCACGGAGTGCCTCGTCGATGTTTCCGAAGGCAGCCACGAGCTTGTCGGAGGCGTCGGGCACGATGTCGCGGATGTTTCGCGCGTGGCTCACAATCTCCGTCGCCGATTCCGTGCGCCGATAGAGGTCAGCCAGCCCGACGATTCCGATGTGGCTCAGTCGCGTCAGTGCGATGGTGTTGATGATTTCCTGTTGGGTCATTCAGTTTTTATGAGTAGATTTTCACCTCTTGCTTGCCGCGCAGCACCTCGAGGGCGTTCATGGCGAGGGCCTGCATCTCGTCTTCGCCCGGATAGCAGTGGATGGGGGCGAGGAAGCTGATGCGCTCGCGCAGGCCGTTGATGATGTATTCGGAGCGAGCCAGTCCGCCCGTGAGCAGGATGGCATCGACCTTGCCGCAGAGCACGGCACCTTCGGCCACGATGTTCTTCGCCGTGTGGTAAATCATCGCATCC
Source organism: bacterium UBA3734 (assembly GCA_002372575.1). Taxonomy (GTDB): domain Bacteria; phylum Bacteroidota; class Bacteroidia; order Bacteroidales; family Bacteroidaceae; genus Prevotella. The sequence continues at coordinate 17,387 of DFHC01000101.1, forward strand.
ACGATGAGTTTGGCGTGTTCGTCGCCCTCCATGATGCGCTGCTCCACCACGCGCATGTCGTTGCAGCCGAGGTGCGCAGCCACACCGGCCTGACCGGCGATGCGCTTGAGCAACTGCTGTTCGGTGTATTTTCCCGAGAAACACAGGCGAATCAGGTCGGCAGCGGGCAGGCTTCCGGCGCGTTCGGGCGAGAACGGGCCTTCGCCGTCGAGGGCGTTGTTGGCATCCACGGCACGACCGTGGTCGTGGGCGGCGATGGAAATTCCGCCTCCGAGGTGGCAGATGATGAGGTTCATCTCGTCGTAGCGACGACCGATTTCCTTGGCGAAGCGCTTTGCGATGGCGCGCTGGTTCAGGGCGTGCCAGATGCAGATGCGGTTCATGAGCGGCGAGCCCGAGATGCGTGCGTAGTCGTTGAGTTCATCGACCACGCCCGGGTCGGCGATAAACGAGCGGCAGCCAGGAATTTCCTGTGCGATTTCGTGGGCAATCAGGCAGCCGAGGTTGCAGGCGTGGTTGTGCATGGCGATGCCGCTGTGGGTGTCGTTGAGCATGGCCTCGTTGATTTCGTAGGTGCCGCCGGCAATGGGTTTCACGAGTCCGCCGCGCCCGATGACGGCATCGAACTGGTAGGGGATGTCTGAGCGTTTCAACTCGTCGATGACGAGCTGCTTGCGGAAGGGAAATTCCTCGATGACATCGTCGAATTTCGACAGTTCCTCGGTGGAGTGGCGGATGGTTTTCAGCAAAACGGGTGTTTCGTTTGTGTAAACGGCAATTTTGGTCGATGTGGACCCTGGGTTAATCGCAAGTATTTGCATTTTTTCGGTTGATTTTAGGTTGTTAGATGGATTAGTTTTTGCTCATCATGGCGGCAAGGGCCAGCGAATTGAATTTGCAGCTCTTCGAGTCGGCGCGTGAGGGCAGCACCACGGGCACGGTCGGCCCTACGAGCATTCCGGCGGTCTCGCCGTGGAAGAAGGTTACGGCCTTGTAGAACACGTTTCCGGCCTCGATGTCGGGGAAAACCACGGCATCGGCCTCGCCGCGGATGGGCGAGTCGATTCCCTTGATGCGCAGGCTTTCGGGCGAGATGCTGGTTTTCAGGTCGAGCGGTCCGTCGATGATGCAGCGTCCGAAGTCGCCCTTCTTGCCCATTTCAATGATTTCATGATAGCCCACGGTGAAGGGGAAGTACTTCTCGTTCACCTTCTCCGTGCAGTGGTTCAGCGCGATGCGCGGCTCTTCAATACCCATTTTGTGGCACAAATCGGCCATGTAGCGCACCTGCTCAATGCGCTGCTCGTGGGTGGGGTAGGGAATGACGGCTGAATCGGTGAAGAAGAGCAGTTTGTCGTAGCCCGGCAGCTCGGCAGCGGTGATGTGGGTGAGCACGCGTCCGCGCGGCAGGATGCCAGTTTCCTTGTTCAGCACCACGTGCAGCAGGTTGTCGGTGTTGATGAGGCCCTTCATGAGCACATCCACCTTGCCCTCGTGCACCATCTGCACGGCTCTGCGGGCAGCATCGTCGGCATCGGTGGCGGGCTCGAAAAACACGTGGTCGGCATAGCGCATCACGTCTTCGTTCTGCTCCACTTCTTTCTGACAGCCTACGAAAATGGCGTCGATGAATCCGGCTTCCAGTGCGCGCTGCACCGATACTTGAGAATTGTGGTCGGCGGCCCAAACAACGGCCACACGTCTGCGTTCGCCTTGCTTCGCAAGGTAACTCAGCATTTCTTCGAAATTTCTGATTTCCATAGTGGTTTTTAGTCGTTTTATTTTGCAGTAATAGAATTTTCGGATGCAAAGTTACGCATAAGTGGGCAGAATACAAAAGAAAAATTGATTTTTCTTTTTACTCTCGAATGAGACTGGCTTATATCTCAAATGTTAAAACTAATCTTCGCAACGAATTGGCGCGGACGCAGTCGAGTGACGATGTAGGTTTCAGAAATGGGGGTGATGAAGTGGCGTCGGTCTTCGTCAATGCCGAAGATGTTGTCGAGCATAAACTCTAAGTCAAATTTTTTTGTGGCATAGCGGGCCGAGGCATTCGAGAAAACGTAGTTGGAAACCGATTTGTCGGAGCTGTGCTGGTAGTTGAGTCCCCATTGTATTTTCCATTTCCCGGGGAAGATGTTGAGGGAGAAGGAATGGAGAAAATGGGTGTAGGATTGCGCTTGATTCTCACTTAACTCGCGATTTTGATAGCTCATCGTAGAATAGGCATCTATGGAGAACAGCAGGGCGGGGGAAATGGAAACGTGTGCGGTAATACTCGTGGAACGAGAATGTTGTTGTCGTACTTCTCCAGCCAGCAAATACTTGCTGTTGTCCCACAATTGGTTGGCTGACAGGCTGATGTTTGCTGCCCACCACGACAGGCGCTTCTGCACACTGGCGTTCAGTCCGTAGCTGTTGCTTTGAGCCTTCTCTCCCGTTTGTTCCCGACGGTAAACGCCATCCACCAACAGGCTTCGATAAAGATAGTCCTCGCCGTGGCTGTAGTTCAAACTAAGATAGGCAAACAAGTTGTGGGGCGCACTGCGAAAGTGGATTGACGAGGAAAACTTGTGGTTCTGGGCCGTCGTGAAGTCGCCCGTTCCGCGGCTCAAGTAGTTGTATTGCCGATAGAAGGGTATATGGGTCAGTTGTCCTAAACTGCCGTTGGCCGAGTAGTCGTAGGCATATTCGGCACCGAGACTCCACCTTTTGTTCAGGTCGTAGCTGATGTTGGCAGAAGGCTCGAAGATCAGGCGGCGGTCGTGGCGGTCGCCAATGCCGCGGTAGAGCCAGCTGAGTCTGGGCAACAGTGAAAAATGAAGTTTTCGGTTCAGGTAAAACACACGGGGAATGGCTGATAAATGATGCTGACGATAGCTATCAGAGGCCGTAGTGTCGTTGTAGGCGACATCCATTTTCTCTTGATTGAAAATCCAGCCTGTAATCAAGTCTATATTCCAGTTTTTCCATCCGAAAAGCGAAAGCGTTGTCTGGACTCTTGAGTTTAGGATTTTCTCGTTGAGTTCCTCGTTCGTGCCGTTATAGAGCAACAATGTGCCTGGAAGATAGCTATAATTGGCCTCTGCATCCAACGAAAAATGCCTTTTCCCAATCCGCCGGCTAATGCTGAATTTATTGCTGATGGTTCGACGTCGAGGTTTCAGCAGTGTGTTTGTAAGGCGGTCGTTTAGTTGCGTGTGGCCTGTGCTCTTGTTGAAATCTATATAGCCTGAGAAAATGTTTTTCAAGTGCGATTTGCTGCCGTTGTGTTCGTATTTTATTTCGGCGTTCCATTCGCTACTGCGGTCGGCCGTGTGTTGCGACTCTGTTTGAACGAGCGAACCATCCACGTCGATATAATGTGTTTCGCGGAAACTCTCAGTCGAAGTTTTGTCGAGCAAGCCCGATACTTGAAATCGTATGTCATCGTCGGCAGAGGGCTTGATAAGCCAGTTCGTGGCGAAAGCGTGGCTGTCGTTGAACAAGCTTCGTCCAGTGCTGCCTAATCTCACCTGTGGCAATAGTCCGTTCACCCTCACTTCGTCAAATGAGCGCACTTCCCGACTGATGTTGAGACCTGTGTTGTTTGTTTTGTACATCGACAGACTCTGCTTTTTTTTGCCGAACATCATTTCCACGAGTCTGCCGTCGCGTAGCCATTCGGGGCAGTCTTGCAACGTCATGCCCGTTCCGATGTCAAGCAAGCCCATCCACACGTTTTTGGCCTCGTCTTTCAGCACGAGGTTCAATGCTGCCTGCTCGCTGAATACCACGCCTCGTTTCATTTTTACGGGCTGGTGGTTTTCCAGCACTTGTACGCTCAGCACCTTGTCGGCATTCAGATTTTTGCTCACCTGCGAATATTTCTGTCCCATCAAGTCCATTCCTTCCACATAAAAATGGTTGATGGGTTGCCCTTGGTACAAAATCTGTCCCGACGGAGCCACCGTCACGCCAGGCATACGGGCAATCACGTCTTCGATGGAACGGTCTTGCGGCATCTTGAAGCCCGCAACGGAATAGGTCAGCGTGTCACCATTCATGCGGATGAGCTCGGGCTTCACCTTTACTTCTTTGATTTCAACGGGTTTTTCTTCTAATTGAATGCTTTGCCCCTGCTCCCACTTGTCCAAATCAAGGGATAGCTGTGCATAACTCATGTGGACAAAAGTGATTTTCGTCGCTGTTTTCCCTTCGGGCAGTTTTACGGAGAACGAACCGTCGGCAGTCGTGCGCGTGAAAGCCACGTTATTGCCTTTCTCCCCTTTCAGCACTACAGATGCTTTTTCCACGGGTTTGCCGTCCTTGTCAGCCAACTTGCCCGTGTAAACGGTTTGTGCCCCGACAGCAATAGCCCAAAGGCATAACAAGCATAGGGAGAGGATTCTTTTTCTCACGATAAAGTTATTTCTTTTCGGTTTTTTCTATCAAAACGGCTGTTCGGGGAAGCGGACGTTCCCAGTCTATTTCTCCTGTTGGCAACCGAACAGGATTCGGTTTAGGGTTTCTCAGCGAACGAATTTGCATTTCGTTCATTTGTTTCGGAGAGCTTTTGAAGGACTCGCGATGATTGTCATAATACATAGCTTCTCCATTGCCCTTGCGAATGTCGATGGCATCGAAGAAAAATTCGCCCGCCGCATCGTGTGCATGGAGAATGAGTCCGGGCAGGCCCGTCAGTTTCCAAGGACCCTCGCTGTAGGGCAAGTCCATCGCGTACCACACCGTCCACTGCCTTCCGCGGAAATCTGCCGATGCTTTCTGACAGGGGTAATCTAAAATGATGGAATCGCCCTCCTCCAGTTCCCAATCCAGCTCAGGCAGAGGCTCTTCGTACTGAGGACAGGGGTAATCCCCCCGGTACACATACAACTGCTTGCCCGCTTCGGGATAGTTTCTGAATATCTCGTAGGGTTGCTGACGGTGTTTTCTCATTTCTGCCATCACAGTCGCCCATCTCGCCTGCAAGTCGTCAAGATTTACAGGCGGTGCGTCGGTGCTCCATCCCACGTTGTTGGAAAAAATGTTATATCGACGACCAATCCGCAGTGCAAACCGGTCTGTCGAGAGGCTCTCGTCTTCCGTTGCCTCGCGATACGTCACGGCATACTGCACTTGGATTTGCACTGTGTCAAGAGTGATGTTGTCAGTCGGTTCTATCGATTCCGTAAAAGCATCGATTTTTCTCTTCATTTCTTTTGCTTCTTTCTCCGATATCTCATACTTCTCGACCCCTTTTTTTGTAATTTTCGTCACGGCTATTTTCCCTTCCTTTGAATTCTGGGGATAAGCAGCGGAAGAAAATAGGAAAAAAGAAATGGCAACAATTTTTATTGTTCTAAATAGCATAATAATCAGGTTATATTTACTTTTTGCCTACTCACTTCGCTTTTCGGCTTCCTCGGAATACAAACCTCGCGACTTTGCATCGTAGTTGCTTGTTTTCGTTTGCAAAGATAAATAAAATAATTTTAAAATACAAGAAATTAACATATTTTCAGTTTTATATTCTTTATTTTTAAAATTTTGGATAAAATACCGCCTCTGAGCATAAAAAAGAATAAAACCTTTCGTTTTGCGTCCGTTTTTTTTTAATTTTGCCCTCAACAATCACTAATTTTTATCGACATGAACGAAAAAACGTTGAAAATCCGATGCAAAAACAACCATAAGACGCTGAATGCGGCCATCGGAAGCACTCTGGCCGACATTTATCGCGAGTCGGAGTTGAAAATGGAGCATGGCCCTATCGTGGCGAGAGTGAACAACAAGGTGGAGGGACTGGGATTTCGCCTCTTCCACAATAAGGACGTGGAGTTTCTCGACCTGACGTCGTCGTCGGGTCTGCGCACCTATACGCGCACGTTGTTCTTCATTCTCTGTAAGGCAGTCCACGATTTGTATCCGACGGCCTCGGTGGTGATTGACATCCCCGTGTCGAACGGCTACTTCTGCAACCTGAAACTCGGTCGCGCCGTCACCGTGCAAGACGTTGATGCGCTGCGTCGGCAAATGCAGCAAATCATCGACGCCGACCTGCCTATTCGTCGACGCGAGGTGCCTACGGAAGAGGCCATCAAGCTGTTCAAGAGCGTGGGCGCGAACTCGAAAGTGACGCTGTTGGAAACGCTCGGCGACCTCTACACGGTATATTACGACCTTGATGGCTTCGTGGACTATTTCTACGGTGCGCTGCTGCAGCACACGGGAGCCATCAGCCTGTTTGGACTTGAACCCTATTACGACGGCCTGCTTTTGCGCATTCCCTCGGCCTCGAATCCGTCGGTGCTCGGCGAAATGACGCGACAAGACAAGATGTTCGAGATTTTCAAGGAGCATCATCGCTGGCAGAACATCATTGGCATCGGCACGGTGGGCGAGTTCAACAAGGCTGTGCAACAGGGCCACGCCGGCACCATCATCAATGTGAGCGAGGCTCTGCAGGAGAAGAAAATCGCTCGGATTGGCGATATGATTGCCGAGCGGAAGGGCGTGAGAATGGTGCTCATCGCGGGGCCGTCGTCGAGTGGCAAGACCACGACGTGCAAGCGCCTGTCGATTCAGCTGCTCACCCACGGCATCCGACCCGTGCAAATCTCGCTCGACGACTATTTCGTGGACCGCGAGCGCACGCCGCGCGATGAGAAAGGCGACTACGACTACGAATGTCTCCACGCGCTCGACATCGAGCTGATGAACAAGCAGTTCAACGCCCTTTTCCGTGGCGAAGAAGTGGAGCTGCCGCGCTATAATTTCCAGACGGGAAAAAGCGAGAAAAGCGGTCAGAAACTGCAACTCGGCGAGAACGACATCCTCGTCGTTGAGGGCATCCACGCGCTCAATCCCGAGCTCACGGCACAGATTCCCGCTGAGCAGAAATTCCAAGTCTATGCCTCGGCCTTGACCACGATTCTGCTCGACACGCACAACTACATTCCCACAACCGACAATCGCCTGCTGCGCCGCATCATTCGCGACGTGAAATATCGTGGCTGCCCGGCGCGCGACACGATTAGGCGCTGGCCGTCGGTGCGGGCTGGTGAAAACAAGTGGATTTTCCCCTTCCAAGAGAATGCCGATGCGATGTTCAACACGGCGATGATTTACGAGCTGGCTGTTATCCGCACGCAGGCAGAGCCCGCCCTCGAACAGGTGCCAGAAAATAGCGATGAATACAGCGAAGCCTACCGTCTGCGCAAGTTCCTGCGCTATTTCGAACCGGTCAACTACGACACCCTGCCGCCGACGTCGCTCTTGCGCGAGTTCCTCGGGGGAAGTTCGTTTGAATATTAGAAAAGGTGAAAGCAAAAAATGATATGGACGAACAACAGAATATTATTATATATCACACCACCGATGGACGTTCATCGGTGGCACTTTACGCTAAGGATGGAAAGATTTGGCTGAACCAACAACAGATGGCCGAACTTTTTGCCACCTCGAAGCAATCCATCAGTCGTCATATTGTTAACATCTTGAGAGATAGGGAGTTAAAGAAAAAATCAGTTGTCAAAGAATATTTGACAACTGCCGCCGATGGTAAAAATTACAATGTAGTTTTCTATTCTTTAGAGATGATTATTGCGGTGGGCTATCGTGTTCGTGGATTGAGAGGTACACAATTCCGACAGTGGGCCACTGAACATCTGACGGAATATCTGGTCAAAGGATTCACTATGGATGACGAACGTCTGAAGAATCCTGATGGCAGGCCCGACTACTTTGATGAGTTGCTGGCTCGCATCCGCGATATTCGTGCGTCTGAGAAGCGGTTTTACCAGAAAGTGCGCGACCTCTTCGCGCTTAGCAGTGACTATGACAAGACGGACAAGGCCACGCAGATGTTCTTTGCCGAGACACAAAACAAACTTCTGTACGCAGTCACTCATCAGACAGCGGCAGAACTGATTGTTGCCCGTGCCGATGCCAACCAACCGAACATGGGGCTGACTACGTGGAAAGGGAGCATCGTACGCAAGGGCGACATCATTATTGCCAAAAACTATTTGCAAAAAGAGGAGATAGATTCACTCAACCGGCTCGTTGAGATATTCCTGACCAGTGCAGAAGAGCGCGTAAAAGGCCGTCGTGATTTGACACTTGATTATTGGCGAAAAAACGTGGACAACTTACTGACTTATCAGGAAAAGGACATTCTACAAGGCAGTGGCTCGATTTCCAATAGAGCGGCTGAGCACATTGTCGGCCAAGTGTACGATGCCTTTGACGCCAAGCGTAAGCATCTTAATGCACAAGCTGCTGATGACGTTGATATGAAAATTCTAGAGGATCTGGAAAATAGTATAATTGTGCGAAATAAAATGTGAACGTAGGCAAGAAATACTCATAATGTTGAAAATCTAAAATTTATTCTTATGAACGAGATTAAATGCCCTAATTGTGGGAAATTCTTTTCGGTAGATGATGCAAGTTACGCATCCATAGCCAATCAGATTCGAACATACGAATTTGAAAAAGAAATAAGCCAAAGGATTGAAGAAGTGAAAAAACAACAGCAGCTACTTCGTCAGTCCGACAAACTACAGGCGGATCAGGAATTTCAGAAACAACTGAATAAAAAGGAAAAAGAAATTGAAAAGGGTAATGCTCTTATCGCTCGATTGGAGGAGCAAATAAAGGGTGTTTCAGCAGCAAAACAGGCTGAATTAGAAAAAATACTTGCAGAAAAAGATACCTTGATTGCGCGAATGGAGGAACAAATGAAAGGCATAGTTATTGCCAAGCAAGCCGAATTTGACAAAACTTTAGCATCTAAGGATATTGAAATTCAAAAACTGAAAGAACAGGTGGCACAAGGACAGGGAGAGATAGAAATTGCTGTATTGAAAGAACAGAATAGGACGAATCAAATAATACAAAAAAAAGAGAGCGAATTATCATCTTGGAAAGAAAAATTAGAAATTGAAAAAAATGGCTCAATACTTCGCGAGCAAGAGATTAGGCAGGGCTACGAACTGCAACTCAAGCAGAAACAAGAACTAGTGGATTATTATAAAGATTTAAAAATTCGGATGTCCACAAAAATGGTTGGCGAAACATTGGAGGCACATTGTAGTACGCTCTTCAATACTACGATTCGTTCCATCATGCCACAGGCCTTTTTTGAAAAAGACAATGATGCTTCAAGTGGTTCGAAGGGCGACTTTATTTTCCGAGATTATGATGATGGATTCGAATATATCTCAATTATGTTCGAGATGAAGAACGAGATGGATGAAACGGTAACAAAGCATCGGAATGAGGATTTTCTAAAAAAACTCGATAATGACCGTCAAACAAAGAAGTGTGAATTTGCAGTATTAGTTTCAATGCTTGAGCCTGAAAATGAACTTTATAATACAGGCATTGTGGATATGAGCCATCGCTACCCTAAAATGTATGTTATCCGACCACAGTTCTTCATCCCTATCATAACCCTGCTTGTTCAGACTTCAAAAAAAAGTATTGCCTTACAAAAGCAACTGGTATTAGCGCAAAATCAATCGGTAGATGTTACCAATTTTGAGAGTAAACTTAATGATTTTAAAGAACGTTTTGCTAATAACTATCGGTTGGCAAGTGAAAAGTTCCAAAAAGCTATAGAAGAAATAGATAAGAGCATTGATCATTTGCAAAAGATAAAAGCCAATCTTCTCGGATCTGAAAACAATTTAAGACTAGCAAATAATAAGGCAGAAGAACTTACAATAAAAAAATTATCAAAAGACAATCCTACGATGACAGCAAAATTTGAAGAAGCAAAACGTTATTCTTCAAATGATTTAAGTAAAAATGATGTCGTTAAAGATAAACAAGCAGCACTTCCACCAAAATTAGAAGAAAAATCTCTCTCTGATAATACTATATCAAAAGGAAAAGAGATTTCTCCCAAAAAAGAAATAAATAATCCTTCCACAGACCAAGGCGTAAGCATTGCCCCTGAGCACCTTATAAAAAGAGAGGCAAAAATTGGTGACGTTATTGTACGTTTGTCTGATTACAAAATGGGTGAAGTAGTAGAAATAAAATTATTAAAAAATGACATAGAGAGAATTATGTTCAAATGTAACGACGGAACCATTGAAGGAGTTTATTCTTTAACGAGATTATATCGTGTTGTGGAATAATATCATTCTCCCCGATAGACGTGGTACCTTCCGCCGTCGCTCTGGCAATATTTTCGGAGCAGTAGCTGGATGTATTCAGCGTTTTGGCAGACGCGCTGTTCGTTGCCGTCGTAGCCGTTGATGAGAACCAGCAAGCGGCGCGTTTGGAGCGTGATTTTGGTTCGTTCGTTGTCGCTGGTGGGCGTTCCCACACCACCAAGGGCATCGCGATAGACCGGCAGTCCGTGGATATTGATGAGGCCACGCCCGATGCCTTCGTAGGGCTCGTTTTCTTGCCCGATGCCCAGCGTGAGCGTGTCGCCCACGAACTTGTCGGCATCGAAGCCGCCGATGCTGTAGCCAAAGGCTATGGAGGCCAGATTTACCAAATCCACCAGCGTGTCGCGCTGGTAGAGCTCCTTGCCTTGCAGCGCACGACGAATCAAGGCCTCTGACGCGGGGCGATACCTCGAAGGGTCTTTTCCGCAGGCCCTATACACGCGTCGCGTGGCGGCGATGCTCTCCATTTCTTTCAGCGACTCGGTGGTCAGTTCGCGGCGAAACCGTTCGCAAAGCATCTCGATTTCTGCCCAAAGTGCCTCGCAATAAGGCGAATTTTCCACCTCAGCCTCTACGCATGCGCCCACGAAATTCGGGCATACCTGCGCAATTTCATTTGTTACGACGACTTTCATCATTTAACCTCGTTTTCGGTGTTTTTCTTCGTAAAAATCCATGAGCCGAGCGTCGAGAGCAGCAACACGCCGAAAATGAAGGCGAGGCTATAGCCGATGGGCACCTCATAGTGCGGCATGTTAATTTGTAGGCCGACGAACTCGCCCAGTTGGTTCACGTATTCGTTCATCGCGAGCAACATCTTGATTCCCACGAAAATCAGAATGATTCCGAGGCCATATTTCAGGTTCTTGAAATATTTGGCGGCAGCCACGAGTGCAAAATACAATGCGCGCAGGCCGAGAATGGCGAAAATGTTCGAGGTGAGCACGATAAACGGGTCGCGCGACACGCTGAACACGGCGGGAATGCTGTCAATGGCGAAAGCCACGTCGGATGTTTCGATGACGATGAGGGCGACGAAGAGCGGTGTGGCCAGTCGCTTGCCGTTCTCATGGATGAAGAAGCGGTCGCCGTGCATCCGGTCGGTGACGGGGAAGAACTTCTTGAAGAGCCTGACGAAGATGTTTTTCGAGGGATCGACCTGGGCATCGTCGTCGTGGGTGAACATTTTGGCGCCCGTGTAGAGCAAAAACAGGCCGAAAATGCCTAAAATCCACTCAAACCGCTCCACCATCGCGGCACCGGCGAAGATGAAGATGCTGCGCAAGACGAGTGCCCCGAAAATACCCCAAAACAGCACCTCGTGCTGGTATTTTCGCTCGATGCCGAAAAACGTGAACAGCATCAGGAATACGAACAGATTGTCCATCGACAGCGATTTCTCGATGAGGTATCCAGCAAGGAACTCCAATGCCTTTTCGTGCGAACCCTCGCCGTCGAAGAGCCAGATTCCAAGGCAAAACAGCAGCGATACGCCAATCCACACCGCCGTCATGCGCAGTGCTTCGCTCACATTGACTTCGTGTTGGCCGTTTTTGCCGAACATTCTCAAATCGATGATGAGCATTGCCAGCACCAGCACGTAAAAAATTATCCAAGCCCATAAGGGCATTCCCATGATGATCATATTACGATTTCACTATTTTACAATTTGAGCATTTATTTTCAGGAGCTTAGACATTCCTCACTCCTCACTCCTCGCTTATCCCTTTCACTCCCCTTTCTTTCCCCTTCTTTCTCTTTCCTTCAGGGTAAACTCAAACCTTAATCCTCCGTCCTCGTTTTGCGAGGCTGCGATGTTTCCGCCGTGCAACACGACGGCATTCTTCACAATCGCCAAGCCGAGGCCTGTTCCGCCCATGTCGCGGCTGCGCCCTTTGTCCAGACGATAGAAACGCTCGAAGAGCCGCGGCAGATGCTCGGACGGGACGCCTGCACCGTTGTCGCTGAACGAAAACAGCCAACCGTCGGCCTGCTGCTCTGCCGTGAGTGTGATGGTGGTGTTCGGGCCGGCGTAGTTGATGGCGTTGTCGGTGAGGTTGCGGAAGATTCCGTAGAGCAGTTGCCAGTTTCCCTGCACGCAGATGTCCTCGGGAAGGCAGTTTTTGAAGGCCATCCCTCGGGCAGTGAGCGCGTGTTCCGACTCCAGCACGATGTCGGCCACCATCGCAGAGATGTCCACCCGCTCGCGTTGCAGAATGTCAGAGGCGTAGTCCATCTTGTTGAGCGTGGAAATGTCTTGCAGCAGGGCCGAGAGGCGGCGCGCCTGGGCATTTGTGCGCTCTATGAATTTGGTTTTCGTGTCGTTGTCGATGTTGGGCGTTTCGAGAATAGTCTCGGTGTAGCCGAGAATGCTGGCTACGGGTGTTTTCAGCTCGTGGGCAATGTTTTGCGTCAGTTCGCGGCGCATTTGGTTTTGCCTCTCCTGCTGTTCGCGGCTGATGCGCTCGTCCATGCGTCGGGCGTAGCGGTGCAAGAGCCATCCCAGCCCGATCATCACCACGAGCGAGAACACGAGCAGATGCCAGTCGCTGACTTCGCTGAGCGGGTGGAAATATTTCCGGTCGTAGTCTTCAAAAACGATGAAAATAGTGGCATAGATGACGAAAACCACCATCACGCTCACCCACATTTTCCGTCCTTCGCTTATTTTTTTCATTGTTGTTTCTTTGTGGAAAGTAGTCAGGAGTATCGTATTTGGAGAGGGGTTAGGGAGGGGCTGTCTCCTCAAAGCAGTAGCCAAAGCCTTGCCGCGCCACGATGTAGGCCGAATACTGCCCAATTTTCTTCCGCAAACGGGCGATGTTTACGTCCACCGTGCGGTCGGTGACAACCACGCCCTGTGGCCATGCCCCGTCGAGCAGTTGTTGGCGCGAGAGTACCTTGCCGCGGTGCGTGAGCAGCAGGCTCAGCAATTCGAACTCCGTCTTGGTCAGTTCCACGGGTTCGCCGTCGGCAACGACGGCTTTTCGGGCGAAGTCCACCACGAGCCCCCCGAAACGAAGGCTTCCCTCACGATGGTTTTGCGGCAGGCTGCGATGAAGCACGGCTTTCACGCGCGCCAGCACTTCGCGCACGGAGAAGGGCTTGGTGATGTAGTC
>DFHC01000101.1:30728-33661 GCA_002372575.1 bacterium UBA3734
GGTGATGTAGTCGTCGGCACCGAGGTCGAAGCCTTGCAGCGTGTCGTCTTCGGTGTCTTTCGCCGTCAGGAAGATGATGGGAATAGCGCTGGTTTTTGGCTCGCTTTTTAGCCGCTCGGCCAGCTCGAATCCCGACATTCCAGGCATCATCACGTCGAGCAGGAGCAGATCGTAACTCAGGACCGATGCCAGGGCCTCCTCTGCAGAATAGACGGCGTCGGCCTCGTAGCCCGCTGCATTCAGGTTGAAGAGCAGGATTTCGCACAAATCGCGCTCGTCGTCGATTATAAGAATTCGTTTCTTTTCCATTTTCGACTGCAAAGGTACGAATTATTTTCCAAAACGCGCCTGCACCACGTTTACAATATAGTCGCCGAGTTTTTCGCACTCGTTGACAAGGTCGGTGAACAATGTGCCGAGGGCGTAGTCGTATTCGCGGTCGTTCACGGCGCGGATATTGCCCGATTTCAGTCGTTGGCGCATCTGGTTGATGTCGTTTTCGATGCGGAACGAGTCGCGGATGCTGTGTTCCTCGCGTCGTCCGCTCATCACGATGTTCATCTGCGTCAGTGCCTCGTCGCAGAGCACCATCATGGCTCGCAACTGCCCGAGCTGGGTCTCCGTGAACGCCTGTCTCGACTCTTGGCGGCGGCGGAGCGTGCGAGCCATGTTGTAGCAGGCATCTCCGATACTCTCCAATTCGCTGATTTGACGCATCATCTGGCGTACTTTCGTCTTCGTTTCGTCGCTCAGGTGTCCCATGCTCACCTGCTCCAAATAGTGGGCAATCTCAATCTCCATGCGGTCGGTGAAGTCCTCCTGATTCGCAATTTGACTGAAGCATTTGTCGAACCTTGCCTCGTCTTTTTCGTCGAGCAGCTCGCGCACCATCTGGAACATCCGTTGCACACGCTGTCCGAACTGTGCCGTTTCCTTTTGTGCCTGCAAGACAGCGATTTCGGGCGTTTCAATCAGGTTCGCGCTGATGTATTGCAGACGGAAATCCTCATCTTCGGCCTGCTTCTTCTCGGGCAGAATGCGGCAGACGATGCGCTCCATCTGCGGGATGAGGCCGATGAGAATAGCCGTGTTGGTGACGTTGAAACAGGTGTGGAACATGGCCAGAACGACGGGCAGTTTCGTGGCTTGTCCGCCGACGGCTGGGTCGTAGCCCACCATTTTACAGACGATATCGGCGAAGGGATAGAACACGCAGAGCACCCAAATCACACCAAACACATTGAACAGCAGATGTGCCAGGGCTGCCCGTCGTGCCTGTGTATTTGCCCCGAGCGCCGCCAGATTGGCCGTGGCCGTCGTGCCGATGTTCTCGCCCATCACCAGTGCGATGCCGAGATAGATGGGAAGAACGCCTGTGGAACAGAGCAGAATCGTGATGGCCATGACAGCCGCCGAGGATTGCACAATGCAGGTGATGAGCGTGCCGATGCCCAGAAAGGCCAGAATCGTCCAATAGCTGCCCGTGTCGAACGACGCAAAGAAGCTAACCACCGCCTCGTTGTGCTCCAGGTCCATGTCGCGACCTGCCGCGCTCAGCATCACAAGCGACAGAAACATAAACGCAATGCCGAACAGAAAATCACCCACGAAGCGGTGGCGCTTCTTGTAAATCAGAATCATACCCACGAAAAACGCAGGAAATACCACGTTGGTCAGGTCCACCGAGTAACCCAGCGACATAATCCAGGCCGTGAGCGTGGTGCCGATGTTTGCTCCCATAATTACTGAAATGGCCTGCGAGAGCGTGAGTAGGCCCGCCGAGACGAACGAAACGGTCATCACCGTTGTGGCCGACGACGACTGCACGGCACAGGTTACGAAAGTTCCCGTCAGCATTCCCGTCAGTCGGTTAGTCGTCATTCTTGCCAGCACGTGTCGCAGTCCCGCACCTGCCATTTTCTGCAGCGCGTCGCTCATCATCTTCATTCCGTAGATGAGCAATCCCAGTGCGCCGAGCAGACGCAGCGAAATCATCAGATAGTCTTGATTTGTTTCCATATTTTTCTCAATAAATGATAGCCGTTTAACATTCGTCTGAACTTCCGGCTCCTGTCTCCTGAATCTTTTCCGCTGCAAAATTACTGCGACTCTGCAACGTGACAAAACAGAACGTGTTACGAAGTGGTTACGTAACTGAAATGTAACAATTTTCATAAAATAAATGAATTTATTTTGTTCTACAATCAAATTTTCGTAACTTTGCAGCCAAAAAAAGGGAAAAAGGATAA
The DNA here is from genome assembly GCA_002372575.1 of bacterium UBA3734. Lineage (GTDB taxonomy): Bacteria > Bacteroidota > Bacteroidia > Bacteroidales > Bacteroidaceae > Prevotella. The sequence continues at coordinate 32,978 of DFHC01000101.1, forward strand.
CAATTTAAACGTAAACGACTGATTTACAACATTTTTATATCATTTTAAAGCAACATTTGTAACATGGTTAAATTCGACAAATCAATCTTGGAGAAGTACGGTATCACCGGCACTTCGGAAGTGGTTTACAACCCCTCGTACGAGCAACTCTTCGAGGAGGAAACCAAGGAAGGACTTGAGGGCTTCGAGGTGGGCAAACTGACCGAACTCGACGCCGTGAACGTGATGACGGGTATCTACACGGGCCGCTCGCCCAAGGATAAGTTCATCGTCATGGATGAGAACTCGAAAGACACCGTATGGTGGACCAGCGAGGAATACAAGAACGACAACCATCCCGCCTCTGAGGAGACTTGGAAGGTGGTGAAAGACATTGCCAAGAAGGAACTCAGCAACAAGCGCCTGTTCGTCATCGACGGCTTCTGCGGAGCCAACGAAGACACGCGCATGGCCGTGCGCTTCATCATGGAAGTGGCCTGGCAGGCTCATTTCGTGAAGAATATGTTCATCCGCCCCACCGAGGCCGAACTCGAAAACTTCACGCCCGACTTCATCGTCTATAACGCCTCGAAAGCCAAAGTCGAGAACTACAAGGAACTCGGCCTGAACTCGGAAACCTGCGTGGCCTTCAACGTCACCTCGAAAGAGCAGGTCATCATCAACACGTGGTACGGCGGCGAGATG